>PMPX01000187.1 GCA_003169235.1 Acidimicrobiaceae bacterium
GACGGCGGCAACGTCGACGAGCCCCATCGGCGGGCGGTGGCGGACCGCCTCGTGCGGCGGGGAGGGCCCGGGGACGACGCGGCGGCCGGCCACGTCGTGCGACGGCTGGGGGGCTGAGGCCCGTTCCTCGAGGAGCGGGCGAGGGTCCTTGCTTGGCGCGCGCGCATCGTGCAAGCTGCGGCGGAGGGATCCGGCCCTCAGCGGAAAGGGAGGGCGAACTCATGAGGTCGTCGTTGTTGCAGCGCGGGTGTGTCGCCGCCGTGGTGGCGGTGTTCGCTGCGGTGGGCTGGGCGGCGGTGGCGGGTGCCACTCCGGGACCCGGATCGCAGGTGGCGGCCACCACGTGGACCACCACCAGCGCACCCGTGATCGGGTCCGAGTCCTACGACTCCGGCGTCTCGTGCGTCTCGTCGGTCTTCTGCGTCGCCACGACGCTCGCCGATGCCGACACAGGCACCCCGAACGTCCAGCAGTGGAACGGATCGAGCTGGCAGACCGTGGTGCTCCCCGCAGCGCCCGAGGGCACCGACTCGGTGCTCGAGTCCGTGTCGTGCACCTCGGTCTCGTTCTGCGTGGCCGTGGGCGCCCAGAGCATCGGTGCCGGAGCCATGTCGCTCGCCTACGCGTGGAACGGCACCTCGTGGTCGCTCAGCACGCTCCCGGCATTGGCCAGCTCGTACACCGAAGCCGTGCTGCTGGGCGTCTCCTGCACGGGGCCGATGTGGTGCGTGGCGACCGGATTTGCCGACAACAGTTCCACGACCACCGAGGACACCTATGCCCTGGACTGGAACGGCACCTCGTGGGCGGTCATGACCGCGCCGGACATCGCCAATCACGTGGACGACATCTTCAACGCGGTCAGCTGCACCGGACCGTCCAACTGCATGGCCGTGGGCGTCAACTCGGTGACCGGCACCGGATTGGACGTTCCGAGCCAGGGGACGCAACCCGCGACGGGACAATCGGCGCAATCGGGATTCCCCGGTCTCCCTGATCCCCTCGCACGCGCCCACGCGCTCGTGCCGAGCGCACGCCCGCACATCGCGGTCACGGTCCATGTCCTGGCCGAGCAGTGGAACGGCACGGCGTGGACGGTGACGAACACCGTCGACCCGGTCGGCATCACGAGCCCACAGTTGTTCGCTGTGTCGTGTGCCGGGACGGGCTTCTGCATGGCGACCGGCTACAACGAGGAGAGCGCCACGGAGCAGGGCTTCGCCGAGCAGTGGTCCGGTGGGAGCTGGTCGCCCTCGGCCCTTCCCGCCGCACCCGGGGGCTCCGACAATGCGCTGTTGGGGATCAGCTGCATCAGCCCGACCTCGTGCACCGCGGTGGGCACGAACATCACCAGTGTCTCCAACGAGACGATCCTGACCGGAACGTGGAACGGCAGCACCTGGACCCTGGGCACGGTGCCCACGCCGTCCGATCCCCAGGCCATCTGGTTCGGGGTCTCGTGCCTCGGTGGCGGCGAGTGCGTCGCGACCGGCGGGGCGGAAAACGGAACGATCGTCACCCCGTTCAACGGCCAGGCATCGATCGGCCGAACCGGCTACCGCATGGTGGCCTCCGACGGGGGCGTGTTCGCCTACGGGCCCAGTGCGCCGGCCTTGGGGGCACCGTATCTCGGCTCCATGGGCGGGTCCCCGCTCAACGCCCCGGTGGTGGGCACGGCCGTGATGCCCTCCGGCGACGGGTACGACCTGGTGGCGTCCGACGGCGGCGTCTTCAACTTCGGGTCCGCATCGTTCTACGGGTCGACCGGCAGCATCCACCTGAACAAGCCCGTCGTCGGCATGGCGATGACCGCGGACGGCGGCGGGTACTGGCTGGTCGCCGCGGACGGCGGCATCTTCAACTACGGCGACGCCCAGTTCTATGGCTCGACCGGCGGCATGCACCTCAACAGCCCGATCGTGGGCATGGCACCGACGCCCAACGGCCTGGGGTACTTCCTGGTCGCCGCCGACGGCGGGATCTTCGCCTACGGCAACGCCGCGTTCGCCGGCTCCGAAGGCGGCAAGGCCCTGAACAAGCCCATCGTGGGCATGGCGGTGACGCCGGCCGGCGGCTACTACCTCGTCGCCTNNCTCCGACGGTGGGATCTTCACCTACCCCGGGACGGGCGGTCCGGCCTTCTACGGCTCGGCCGGCGGCACCAAGCTGTCCAAGCCGATCGTGGGGATCGCAGCCTGATCTGTCGCTGACCCCAACCTGGCGGCGGTACTCGACTACTCGACAGCCGCCGCCAGGTTGGCCAGCGTCGTGGCCATCTCGGTCTCGGCGTGCGCCGCGCTGTGGTCCCCCATGACGCGCGCCACCACGACGAACCAGGGCTTGCGGTGGTCCTCCCACGACTCGGTGACCCGGCAGCCCGCCTCGGTGGGCTCGAACTCGTAGCGCCAGTGGGCGATGGCGAGAGGGCCCGAGGTCACCGCGAACTCGAACACCTTGCCGGGCTCGCAGGCGATGACCGTCACGTTGGTCGACCAACGGCGGATGCCGTTCTTGTTCGAACCCTTGAAGACGGCGCCGGGAGCGGGGCCGGTGGCGCCCTTCACCCACTTCCCGCCAGCGTTCTCGGGCGACCACTCCCCCATCCGCGGCAGGTCCGACACGAGCGCCCACACCTTCTCGGCGGGGGCGGCGATGTCACGGGAGGCGGCGGTGGGGTAGGCCATGGGCAGACGCTAGTTGTGCACGGCGAGACGCGTCTTCGGCGCCGACACGAGGAACCTCACCGACATCGGCATCCACCGGGTCGGCTCCGGCGGCGGGGTCTTCACCCACCCGACCCTCGAACGGCCCCACCCTCTACGGATCCACGGGGTCAATCGTGGCGCACAAGCCCATCGTGGGGATCGCCGGCTGAACGAGGCGGGCCGCCGGGCGGGCGTGGCCGGAGCGGGGCGGCGGGCCGCCCTGCCCTCCCTGCCGGCGATTGCCCGCGGAACGAGAACGTGTTCTAACCTGAGCGCGATGGAGTTCAACCTCGCCGACCTGTTCGAGGCGGCCGTCGACGCCTACCCCGACCGGGAGTACCTGGTCGCCGACGTCACGCGTCGCACCTACGCCGAAATGGAGGCCCGGGCGAACCGGCTGGCCCACTATCTGGCGGCACAGGGGATCGGACCCGGTGACCACGTCGGGATCTACTCCTACAACTCGGTCGAGTGGGTGGAGACGGCGTGGGCCGTCTTCAAGCTGCGGGCGATCTGGATCAACATCAACTACCGCTACGTCAAGGACGAGCTGCGCTACCTCCTGACGAACGCCGACCTCAAGGCCCTGGTGCACCAGCGGGAGTTCTCGCCGTTGGTCACGGCCCTGCTCCCCGAGCTGCCCGAGCTGCGGCACGTGCTCGTGATCGAGGACGGCAGTGACGTCGAGCCCACGCCCGGTGCCATCGGGTACGAGGACGCCCTGGCGGGCCAATCCGAGGACCGGGACTTCGGACCTCGCTCCGGTGACGACCTCTACATCCTCTACACCGGAGGGACCACCGGCATGCCCAAGGGCGTGGTCTGGCGACACGAGGACGTCTTCTACGCGCTCGGGGGCGGGACGGACCCGATGACCAACGAGCGGATCACGGATCCGGCCGCCATGGCGGCCAAGGGGGCGGGCGGTGGCCTGGTGCACCTGCCCATTGCGCCGCTCATGCACGGGGCGACGCAGTGGTGCGTCATGGGCCAGAGCTTCGTCGGCGCCAAGATCGTGCTGATGGCGAAGTTCGACCCCCACCACGTGTGGCGGCTGGTCGACGAGGAGCGGGTGAACTCGGTGATGATCACCGGAGACGCCATGGGCAAGCCGCTCATCGAGTCGCTGGCCGCCGTCAGGGCCGAACGCGACCTGTCGTCCCTCCTGGCGGTGGTGTCGTCGGCCGCGCTGTTCTCCGCACCCGTCAAGGACCAGTTCTTCACCCATCTCCCGAACCTCTTGATCACCGATGCCATCGGCTCGTCCGAGGGTGGCAACAACGGGATGACCGTGGTGACGGCGGGCAACACCGCGATGAAGAGCGGGCCGACCGTGCACCTGCTGGGTGAGACCGTGGTGTTCGACGAGAACCTCGAACTGGTGGAGCCCGGATCGGGCGTCATCGGCAAGATCGCCCGGTCGGGCGACATCCCACTCGGCTACTACAACGATCCGAAGAAGACCGCCGAGGTGTTCATCCGGCTCGAGGGGACCCGTTACGTGATGCCCGGCGACTACGCCACCGTCGAGGAGGACGGATCGATCACCCTCCTCGGCCGGGGGTCGATCGTCATCAACTCCGGTGGCGAGAAGATCTTCCCCGAAGAGGTCGAGTCAGCCGTGCGCTCGCACCCCGATGTCATGGACGCCATCGTGTGCGGGGCGCCCGACGAGCGCTGGGGCCAGACGGTCGCCGCCATCGTGCAACCCCGAGTGGGGCACGACGCACCCTCCCTGGAGTCGGTGCAGGAGCACTGCCGGGAGACCATCGCGGGCTACAAGCTCCCCCGCCGTCTCCACGTCGTCGACACGGTGGAGCGCTCCCCGTCGGGCAAGCCGGACTACACGTGGGCGGCCGCCATCGTGGGTGGGGCGGCGGGAGCCCAGGACGGTGCCGCGGTGCCGAGCACGTCCAAGTCCTGAACAACTCTGTCGACAGCGCCATCGGGGCGCGTTACGGTGCGCTCATCACCCGGGGACCGAAGATCCAGCGCGCTGCGCAAGGAGCTCCTTCGCTGCGCCACCGCACGCGCCACGCCCTGTTCGCCGGAGGCGCCGGGATCATGCTGCTCACGGGACTGATCGGCGCGACGGCGCTCCAGGCCGCGGCGGACGGCGTGGCGCACATCACCGCCACCGCGTCGTGGACCGTGTACCACGGCAACGCGTTGGGCACCGGCGCGGACACCTCGGGCGTCACCTTCAGTCCGCCGAACCCGGCGTGGAAGTCACCGGTCCTCGACGGGCAGGTCTACGGGGAGCCGCTCGAGGCCACCGGGCGTGTCTTCGTGGCGACGGAGAACGACACCGTGTACGCCCTGGCCGCCGACACCGGTGCGGTCCTGTGGTCCACCCACGTCGCGACCCCGGTGCCCTCGGGCGACCTGCCCTGCGGGGACATCGGCCCGCAGGTCGGCATCACCGGCACCCCGGTCGTCGACGCCGCACGAGGCGAGATCTTCGCCGTGGCCGACGAGGACGCGGGCGGCTCGCCCTCCCACGTCCTCGTGGGATTGAACATCTACACGGGGACGGTCGACCTGAACGTGCCCGTCAACCCGCCGGGACAGGACCCGGCCGACATCCTGCAACGCACCGGCCTGAACCTGAGCAACGGCAACGTCGTCTTCGGCTACGGCGGCAACGACGGCGACTGTGCGACCTACAGCGGCTGGGTCGGCTCGGTGCCCGAGGGCGGTGGGTCGCCGAGCTACTACCAGGCGGTGCCGATCGGCCATGACGGGGCCGTGTGGATGGGTGGCGCCGCGCCGGAGGTCGATGCAGCCGGCAACATCTGGGTGACCACGGGGAACGGGTCGTCGGGGACCCCCTACGACTACAGCGACTCGGTCCTGGAGCTGTCGCCGGCGCCAGGTCTGGGTCGCACGCAGTACTTCGCCCCGAGCACCTGGTCGTTCGACAACGGCCACGACCTCGACCTCGGGTCGAGTCCGCCCGCACTGCTCTCCAACGGGACCGCCCTGCAGGTGGGCAAGTCGTCGACCGCCTACCTGCTGAACCAGGCCTCGCTGGGCGGGATCGGCGGTCAGATCGGCTCCCCCATCAGCGCCTGCGGCAGCGACTCCGACGGCGGGAACGCCATCTCGGGGACCGTGGTGTACGTCCCCTGCGGCAACGGGGTGGAGGCGATTCAGACCAGCCCGCTCGCCACGCAGTGGCAGACGGCGTCAGGGGCTCACGGCCCTCCCATCACGGCCGGCGGACTCGTGTGGTCGATCGGCGGGTCCTCGCTCTACGGGCTCAACCCGGCGAGCGGGGCCACGGTGCAACAGGTCTCGGTGGGCGGCGAGGCCAACCACTTCCCGACCCCGTCGGTGGGCGACGGGCTGCTGCTGGCCCCGTCGACCGATCAGGTCTACGCCTTCTCGGGCTCGGCCGGTCTCCCCGGCCCTCCCTCGCCGCCACCCCCGGCGCCGCCCAAATCGTCGTACTGGATGGTCGCCTCCGACGGGGGCATCTTCACCTTTGGCAACGCGGGCTTCTACGGCTCCGCCGGGAGCCTGCCGCTGAACAAGCCCGTCGTGGCGATGGCGCCCACGGCGTCGAAGAGCGGCTACTGGCTGGTCGCCTCCGACGGGGGGATCTTCAGCTACGGGGACGCCAGCTTCCACGGCTCCATGGGCGGCCAGTCGCTCAACGCACCGATCGTGGGCATGGCCGCCACCCCTGACGGAGGCGGGTACTGGCTGGTGGCCTCCGACGGTGGCATCTTCAGCTTCGGCGACGCCGCCTTCCACGGCTCCATGGGCGGCAAGCCGCTGAACAAACCGATCGTCGGCATGGCGGCCACGCCGAGCGGGCAGGGGTACTGGCTCGTCGCCTCGGACGGGGGGATCTTCAGCTTCGGCGACGCCGCCTTCCACGGCTCCATGGGCGGCAAGCCCCTGAACAGGCCGATCGTCGCCATGGCGGCCAGCCCCGACGGCCTCGGGTACTGGATGGTCGCCTCGGACGGGGGCATCTTCAATTTCGGTGACGCCGGCTTCTTCGGGTCCGCCGGAGGGGCGCCGCTCAACAAGCCGGCCGTCGGGGTGGCGACCACGCCCGATGGCGACGGCTACTGGATCGCCGCGTCCGACGGGGGCATCTTCAACTACGGCGACGCCAACTTCTTCGGATCCGAGGGTGGCACGGTCCTCAACAAGCCGGTGGTGGGAGTGGCGTCCGCCAGCTGAGCTGAGCGCGACGCCAGTGCGATGACGCCGGCTGGGGTGGGCGCGAACCCACACGCACCGAGATAGAACCCGCGCTGTTCTTCCTCGAAGTCCACGTGGAGCCATTCGCAGCCGGCGGCTCGCGCCTCCCTCCGGGCGACGTCGAGCAGGCCCACACCGATCCCCCGGTGCCGGGCACCCGCAGCGACCACGGTGTCGACGACGAAGGCATGGACTCCGCCGTCCCAGGCCACGTTCACGAACCCGACCAGACGGTCCGCGTCGTGGGCGCACACCCAACCCAGGCTGTGTCGCTCGACCTGCTCCCTCCATCCGGTGGCGAGCACGGGGTGACCGAAGCCCTCCGCGTGGAGTGCGTTGACCTCGGCGTCGGCGAACGGACCGCGCCATTGGTAGGAGGGATCATCCATGCGAGGCAACCTAGGCCCGTGCCACGCGATGATGCACGGGTGCCTTCAGGACCCCTCCTCCTCCTGACCGGATCTCCCGGCTGTGGCAAGACCACGGTGGCGCCGCTCGTGGCCGACCGCCACGACCTCTCGGCCTGCCTCGACCTGGACTGGTTCTTCGCCAAATTGCGCCGCGGCGCGGTCGAGCCGTGGCGGGAGGTGGCCCACGCACAGAACCGGGTCGTGCTCCGTGCCGCGGCCGAGGCGGTGGCGACGTTCGCCGAGGGCGGTTACTTCACCGTCGCCGAGGGCATCCTCTACCCGTTCATGCTCGATCTCTTCGCGGCGGCGTGCGAGCCACACGGCATCGACGTCAACTACGCGGTGCTGCGGGCCCCCATCGGCGTGGTCCAGCAGCGGGTGCAGGACCGCACGCTCGAGCCACTCCATGCCGGAGCCCTGGCGGACGCGGCGGTGGTCGACGACCTGTGGGCCCAATTCGAGAGCCACGGCGTGGCGGAGCGCCACCGGGTGGACTGCGGTGCGCGGGCCCCGACCGAGGTGGCCGGTGAGGTCGACCGCCGACTGCAGGCCGGCGACTTCCGGTTGTAGGGGCCGGGACGGCCCCCCCGGAGGGCTACTTGGCGGCGAGCCGCTGCTTGGTCGTGAGGTGCTCGGGGTCCTTGTCGAAGTCCTTGAGCACGTGCTTGCCGAAGGTCTCGACGGACTCCTCGCACGCCTCGATCGGCATGGAGGTCGACAGCATCCCGAAGGCCAGCTGATCGGCGCCCGTCGCCACGAAGTTCTCGACGGCCTTGCCGACCTCGTCGGGGGTCCCGACCGCGGTCACGCCCGCGGCGATGGCGAGGTCGAGGGTGGCGGCGTCCATGGCGGGGATGATGGCGGGCCACTCGGGGATGCCCGCGGGACGGGGGAACGTGTCGAGGTAGCGGAACACGAGGCTCAGGTGGTAGTTGGAGTCGGCCTCGAGGAAGACCTTGCGGGCCTTGGCGCCGTCCTCGCTGCAGATCATCTGCGTCGTGATCATCACGTTGTTGTTGACGAACCCGCCCACCGGGTTCGTGCAGTCCTGGATCTTCTCCTTGTAGCGCGCCACCAGCGGGGTGAGCTGGTCGGGGGTGGAGAAGCCGAAGCACAGGACGCCCACGCCGAGCTCCGCGGCCAGGTCGAAGGTCCCTGGGCTGCCGGCCGCCATCCAGATGGGCGGGTGCGGCTTCGAGTAGGGCTTGGGCAGCACGTTGCGGCTCGGCATGGAGAAGAACTTGCCCTCGTAGCTGTAGTCCTCGTCCTTCCACATGCGCACGATCTGCGGCAGGGTCTCGGCCACCATCTCGCGGGTGAGCTCGGAGTCCTCGATCCCGAAGCCCTTCTGCTCGGTCGTCGACGAGCCCCGGCCGGTGCCGAATTCGAAGCGCCCCTCCGAGAGGTGGTCCAGCATGGTCACCCGCTCGGCGATGCGAGCCGGGTGGTTCACCGGCGGCGTGATGTTGAAGATGCCCGAGCCGATGTGGATGTTGCTGGTCTTGGCGGCCACGAAGGCCAGGAACGACTCCGACGCCGACAGGTGCGAGTACTCGGTCAGGAAGTGGTGCTCGGACGCCCAGGTGTACTTGAAGCCGGCCCTGTCGGCCGCCACGATGAATGCGACCTCGTCCATGATGCGGTCGTGCTCGGCCGACTCGCCATGCTGCTCGACGTACCGGGGCAGCACGCACGCGGCGTTGAAGATGCCGAATTCCATGGGGTTGCACGTCCTCGTCTACGGTGCCGCGGTCCGTTCCGCCGGCCTTCCGGCGAAGCTAACACGGGGTGGACTAAAGTGCAACGTGTTCCAATAATGGCCTTTCCATCCCTGGTCAGCGACGTTTGGAGATGCAGTGACCCCAGCTGAGGCCCCGCCCGCACCGCCCGCACCGCCCGAGACCATCACGGACGCCGTGCTCGCCCGGGCCGGTGACCCCCGGCTCGGACTGGTGGCGGGAGAGGTCCGTCTGACCCATGCCGACGTCGTCGCCCGCGCCGCCCAGCGAGCGGCCTGGCTGCGGGCCGGCCGGCCCGACGGCCCCTTCCACGTCGCACTGATGCTCGACAACGTCCCCGAGTTCGTCTTCTGGCTCGAGGCGGCGGCGTTGGCGGGCGCCGTGGTGGTGGGGGCGAACCCGACCCACCGTGGGGACGAGCTGGTGCGGGACCTGACGCACACCCAGTGCCAGTTCCTGGTGACCGACTCGACCTACCTGCCGCTCGTGGCGGGGACCTCCATCGGCGACGCGCTCGGAACCGTCACGAGCGACAACCCGCGAGTGCTGGTACTCGACACGGCCGCGGCACAACGGGAGCTCGACGCTCACGCAGGTGCGCAGCCCGACGAGGTCGCCGACACCTCCGTGACGCCGGAGTCCCTGGGCTACCTGCTCTTCACCTCGGGCACCTCCGGCGCACCCAAGGCGTGCCTGTGCAGCCAGGGCCGCCTGGCTCGGATCGGCGCCATCGTGGCCCAGATGTACGCGCTCACCCCCGAGGACGTCTGCTACCTCTCCATGCCGCTCTTCCATTCGAACGCGTTGATGGCGGGATGGGGACCGGCGCTCATGGCGGGCTCGGCGTTCGCGCTCCCCTCGTCGGGACGCTTCTCCGCCTCGGGCTTCCTCCCCGACGTGCGGGCGGCCGGCGCCACCTACTTCAATTACGTCGGGAAGCCGCTCTCCTACATCCTGGCCACGCCCGAGCGCCCCGACGACGCCGACAACCCCCTGCGGCGCGCCTTCGGCAACGAGGGGTCGGCCGATGACGTCGCGCGCTTCGCCGAGCGCTTCGGCCTGGCCGTGACCGACTCGTACGGATCGACCGAGGGCGGCGCGACGGTGCAGCGGACACCGGACACCCCTCCGGGCGCACTGGGTCGGGCGCCCGAGGGAACCGTCGTGCTCGACGCCACGACCGGCGAGGAGTGCCCGCCCGCCCGCTTCGACGAACGGGGACGACTGCTCAACGCCGAAGAGGCCATCGGCGAGCTGGTTTCCAAGTCCGGCGGCGCCGGCTTCGAGGGCTACTGGCACAACGACGACGCCGAGCGGGCCCGCGTGCGCGAGGGCTGGTACTGGACCGGCGACCTGGCCTACCGCGACGACGCCGGCTTCTTCTACTTCGCCGGACGGGACCACGACTGGATGCGGGTGGACGGCGAGAATTTCGCGTCGGCGCCCATAGAGCGGATCCTGCAGCGGCATCCCGACGTGGTCCTCGCCGCGGTGTACGCGGTACCCGACCCCGTGGTGGGCGATCAGGTCATGGCCGCACTGCAGCTCCGCCCCGGCGTGGACGCGCTCGACGCGGGCGAGCTCGCCGACTTCCTGGCCGCCCAGAAGGACCTCGGGACGAAGTGGGCGCCCCGTTTCGTGCGGATGACCCCCGCACTCCCGGTGACCGCCACCAACAAGGTCCTGAAGCGGGGGCTGCGCGCCGAGCGGTGGACCTGTGCCGACCCTATGCTCTGGAGACCCGCCAACGGCGAGGCCTACCGTTTGCTGGACGCGGACGAGGCTCGCACGCTCGAGGAGGCGGTGGGCGACCGGCCGATCTGACCGGGACGCACTCGGCGCCCGATCCGATCGGCTCGGTCACTCACCCCGGCGCCCGACAGGCGGGCGCCGGATCCTCAGATGCTAGGTGGCGCTGCCGGCAATCCCCACGACGGGAGCGTTGAGGGTCGTCGACCCGAGGGACCCCCAGAAGAAGGCATCGCCGTAGTTGAAGATGCCGCCGTCCGTCGCCGCTTCCCAGTAGCCCTGGCCGTCGGGCGTCCCCGCCATGCCGACCACCGGCTTGTTCAGCGGCGTGGCCGCCGGGGATCCGAAGAACGGCGCGTTGAAGCTGAAGAGACCGCCGTCCGACGCCACCTCCCAGTA
>PMPX01000249.1 GCA_003169235.1 Acidimicrobiaceae bacterium
GTGGGTGGCCAAGCTGCGGGCCACCTCACCGAGCACCCGGGTGCTGCTCCGCACGGAGCTGGGCGCCGGCCACGGCGGGCCGTCGGGTCGCTACGACGCCTGGAAGGAGGAGGCGCTCGTCTACACCTTCCTCCTGGACGCGCTCGGGCTGGCGGGCAGCTGAGCTGAGCTGAGCGCGGCGGCCGGGACTCAGGTGGTGGCCGGCGCCGCCTCGAAGTTCAACGTGAAGGGCGCCTGGAACCCCGGCGGCAGCGTGACGGCCGNNGGCCGCCGGCGCGCCGGCGATCACGGTCACGGGGCCGGTGGCGGCGATGGCGTGCGACTGGCCCGCGAAGAGCGTCCCCGTGAAGAGCACCGCGCCGGTGGCCGTGTTCGTCGCGTCGACCCAGCACTCACCCGTCGTGGCGGCCAGCGCCAGCGAGTAACCGGTGCCGGTGCCGGTGCCGGNNGGTCGTCGTGGTGGTCGTGGTGGCCGAATGACGGCCGGTGGCGTGGTGATGGGCGGGTGCGGTCGTGGTGGCGTGGCCCGACGGCGCCGGGTGATGGGCCGGCGTGTTCGAGTGCAGCCCCGTGACGATCAGGACGACGACCAGCACCGCGACCGCGGCCACCGCCGCCGCCGGCCCGGCGAGGCGGCGGGGACGGTGGTTGATGGACTGCATGACCCGGTCCTCGCCACCGTGCATGAAGCTCCCCGGCACCGGCTCGGGCCCCGGCCCGGCGTCGTCGAAGGTCAGCGGCTCGGCGGGATTGGCCACCGGGGGTGGCGGAGCCGGCGGCACCACGGGCCGGTCCGACTCGGTCAGGCGCACCGTGGAGGACCCCGTGACCCGGAACGCGCTCGCCGGGTACGCCGCCTCACCGTTGCCGTTCTCCTCCCCGGCGGGCGGGACGTGCGTCCGTATCTCCTCGAGCGTGTGGAGCTGGCGGTGGTAGTGCTCCACCGAGTGCACGTCGTCGCGGGAGCGGCGGCTCATCATGATGGCCGCGACGACGCCCAGGACGACGACGACAGCGATCAGCCCACCGATCCACACCGCCACCTATTCAACAGGATCAGCCGGGTCGTGAGGGCAGCGGCCCTCGCGGGCGTCCCGTGGCCGCAGGAAGGGGCCCGGCGGGAGGGCGCCCGGCCTCGGCCGCGCCGGTCAGGGGGCCAGGCGGGGCCGGATCTCGTCGGGGATGTCGTTGCGCCGCGGATTGCTCTGGTCCCGCACCGAGAGGATGGGCCCGGTGATGCCCCAGTCGGCACCCACCGCGGGGTCGTCCCAGGCCAGCCCGTGCTCGTCCGAGGCGTCGTAGTAGTTGTCCACCAGGTAGGTGAGCAGGATGTCGCTGAGCGCCGCGAAACCGTGGGCCACGCCGGGCGGGATGTAGATGCCCTGGTCCACGTCCCCGTCGAGGTCGATCAGCTCGGTCGCCCCGTCCGTCCTCGACCCCACCCGCAGGTCGTGCAGGACGACACGGGCCTTGCCCCGCAGGGCGTACCAGTAGTCGGCCTGGTGGAGGTGGAAGTGCAGGCCCACCAGCGCACCGGCCTGCTTCTCGGATCGGTTGCCCTGCACCATCTCGCGCCCGTCGGGGAACCAGCTGCGGCGGTAGGTCTCGACGAAGCGCCCGCGCTCGTCGCCGTGCACGTCGGGGCGGACCAGGACGACGTCGTCGATCACGGAGGAGGGGATCAGCTCTGGCATAGGGGCGGAACGGTAGCGGGTCGGCGAGTCAAGGGTCGAAACGGCCGAAGCCGGAGCGGTAGAAGAGCAGCGGCCCCCCCTCCCCGACCCCCGTGGCCACCACGTGCCCGGTCACCAGCTCGTGATCGCCGCCGTCGAAGATGTCGCCCAGCCGGCACTCCACCACGGCGAGCGAGCCCGCGATCACGGGCGCGCCGGTCAGGCCGGGCGACCAGTCGACGCCCTCGAACTTGTCGCCTCCCGAGACGGCGAAGGAGCGGCAGAGCGCCTCCTGGTGCTCCTCGAGGATGTTCACGCAGAACGCGCCGGCCTTGGCGATGCGGGGCCAGCTGGTGGAGCTCCGGGCGGGGGCGAGGATCACCATCGGCGGGTCGAGCGACAGTGCGGCGAACGACTGGCAGGTGAACCCGACCGGCACTCCCTCCTCCAGTGCGGTGACGATCGTGATGCCGGTCGCGAAGTGACCGAGCACCTCGCGGAACCGGGCCTGGTCGAGGCCCGACACGTGCCTGTTATGCCTTGCCGAGCTCGATCGACTGTGATTCGTGCGCCGACGAGACGTCGTCGATGTGCTTGGCCTCCGGGAGACGGCGCGCCTGGTTGAGGATGCGGTCGAGCTCGCGGGCGGTGTGCGACGGGTCATGGTGCGAGAGCAGCAGCCGCTTGACGCCCGCCTCGGCCGCGACGTGCACCGCGTAGGCGGCGGTCGAGTGCCCCCAGTCGGCCTTGGCCGAGAACTCGTCGTCGGTGTACTGCCCGTCGTGGATGAGGAGGTCGACCCCGTGGCACAGCTCGAGCACGGCCTCGGGGATGGCCCGCCGGTCGAGCGGCGCCTGGTGGTCGGACATGTAGGCGACCGAGCGGCCCTCGGCCTCGATCCGGAAGCCCAGGGTCGTGCCGCTGTGCGGGATCGGCCGCGCCATGACCTTGGCGGAACCGATGGAGAAGTCCTCGGACCCGACGTCGACGGTGACCAGCTCGCCGCGGAACTGCTCCATGTGGATCGGGAACACGGGCGGCTGCACGGCCGAGTGCAGCGCGTCCTTGAGGGTGCCCTTGGGCTGGGCCGGCCCGTACACGGTGAGACTGGCACCGGGATCGTGCAGCGGGGCGAAGAACGGGATCCCCAGGATGTGGTCGAAGTGGAGGTGGGTGAGGAGCGCCGTGGCCCGCAGCGGGGTGCCCAGCGCCCGCACCTCCTTCTGGAGGACGTCGCCCAGCGCGCGCAGCCCGGTGCCGAGGTCGACGATGAGGGGCTCGTCCCCCTCGATGTCGATGACCAGGCACGAGGTGTTCCCCCCGTAGCGGCGGTACCGATCCCCCGAACAGGGGCACGACCCCCTCACCCCGTAGAACGTGACGTTCACGCACGTGACGATACTCGGCATGGGACGGTACGTTCTGTCTCCATGGAGGAGCGGACCATCACGGCGAACGGGCTGGATTTCGCCTATTTGAGCGAAGGGCCCGAGGACGGGCCGCTCGCGTTGTGCCTGCACGGGTTCCCCGACACGGCGCACACCTGGCGCCACCTGCTTCCCGAGCTGGCCGACGCCGGCTTCCGGGCGGTGGCCCCCTTCCTGCGTGGCTACGCCCCGACCCCGGTGCCGTCCGACGGCTGCTACCAGATGGGGGCCGTCGTGCGTGACGTCAACGCACTCCACGAGGCCCTTGGTGGGGACGGGGAGGCGGTGATCGTCGGACACGACTGGGGTGCGCTGGCGACCTACGGGGCGGTGGCCCACGAACCCGGCCGGTGGCGCCGCGCCGTCACGGCGGCCGTCCCGCCGGCGGCCTCCATCGGCATGTCGCTGTTCACCTATCGCCAGCTCCAGAAGAGCTGGTACATGTTCTTCTTCCTCTCACCCCTGGCCGAGCTGGCGCTCCCGCTGGACGACTACTCCTTCCTCGACCAGCTCTGGCGCGACTGGTCGCCCGGCTACGACGGCACGTGGGACGTGGCGCGCGTCAAGGAGTCCATCGGCGACCCCGAGCGCATCGTCGCCGCCATCGGCTACTACCGCGCCCTCTACGACCCCACGCTGGCGGTGCCCGAGTTCGCCGACGAGCAGGCCGCCATGACGCTCCCGACGCCCAGGCCGACGCTCTACGTCCATGGCCGCGCCGACGGCTGCATGCTGCTGTCGTCCATCGGGTCCCCGCTCGACTTCATGGCCGAGGGCTCCGAGCTCGAGCTCGTCGACGGCGCCGGCCACTTCGTCCACCTGGAGCGGCCCGACGTGGTCAACCGGCGGATCGTCGGGTTCCTGACGGCGCCGTGACCACCTGAGTGGGCAGGGTCGGGCCGTGACCACGCTCGAGGACCGGCCGCACACCGCCCTCCTGGTCGTCGACATGCAGAACGGCGTCGTCGAGGGAGCGCACCGGCGCGACGAGGTCGTGGCGAACGTCGGGCACCTCGTCGAGATGGCGCGCCGTGACGGGACCCCCGTCGTCTGGGTCCAGCACTCCGACGAACAGCTGGCGAGGGGCGGCCACGGCTGGCGGATCGTGCCCGAACTGGCGCCGGCCGGCGGCGAGCCCCTGGTCGAGAAGGAGTACGGCGACGCCTTCGAGGACACGTCCCTCGAGCGCGTGCTCTCGGACCTCGGGATCGGGCGCCTCGTCGTCGCCGGCGCGCAGACCGACGCCTGCATCCGCTCGACACTCCATGGTGCCCTGACCCGGGGCTACGACGTGACGCTGGTCAGCGACGCCCACACCACCGAGGATCAGACGACCTGGGGGGCGCCATCGCCGGACCAGGTCATTGCGCACACGAACCTGTACTGGGCGCAGCAGACGGCGCCGGGGCGGACGGCCGGCACGGTCGAGACCGGTGCGGTCGACTTCGGCGCCGCGCCCTGACGCGACGACGCCGAGAGCGGGGATGGCGGCCGGCTCAGACCAGCCGGAGCACCGGCGGGGCGGCGCCCGACCACCGGGCGAATCCCTCGCGCACCAGCGCTGCCGCCACCATGTCGGCGCGGGCCGCGTCGTCGGGCCAGCCGCAGGCGACGGCCAGCGCGGCCCGATCCACACCGCCGGCCCGGAGCGCGTGCAGCAGCCGGCCTCTCCCCTGGCGGTCCGAGCCGGCGAACGGGCTCTGACGCCGCGCCGTCGGGCCGGTCCGCCACGGATCGGGACCGGTCGCGCCGCCGCGTCGCCACACGCACTGGCGGCGCAGGGGGCAGTGGGCGCAGTCGGGCCTCGTGCCCGTGCACACGGTCGCCCCGAGGTCGAACATGGTCTGGTTGAACTCCCACGACAGCCCGGCGGGCACGAGCCGGTCGCCCAGGCGGTTCGCCTCACCCGCCGTGAGCGGTGAGCCCGCCACGCAGCGCGACAGCACGCGCACCGCGTTGGTGTCCACCGCCGCCACGTCGTCCCCGAACGCGAACGAACGGACGGCGCGCGCCGTGTAGGTCCCGATGCCGGCCAGCGCGCGGAGCGCGTCGTCCTGGCGCGGCACCATGCCGGCGTGCTCGGCGACGACCGTGACCGCCGCCCGGTGCAGGTTCAGCGCCCGCCGGTTGTACCCGAGGCCCGACCACAGCCGGACCACCTCGGCGGGGCGCACCCGGGCGCAGTCCCCCGGCGTGCCGAACGCGGCGACGAAACGCTCGTAGTGCGGCACCACTCGGTCCACCTGGGTCTGCTGCAGCATCACCTCGGAGACGAGGATCCGCCACGGGTCGCGCGTGCGGCGCCACGGCAGGTCGCGGCGGTGATCTGCTCCCCACTCCAGCAGACGCCGCCGGAAGCGACGGGCCCGGTCGGCCGGGAGCGGCGGTGCCTCAGTCCCAGACGTCGTCGCCGTAGGGCCGCTGCCGCGCCGGTGCGCTGGCGGCCTTCCACACCATCAGCTTGCGGCGGAAGTAGCAGACCTCCTCGCCGCGCTGGTTGAACGCCTTGGTCTCGACCGTCACGATGCCCCGGTCGTCCTTGGACTTGGACGGTGTCGCGTCGAGCACCCGCGTCTCCGCGTAGATGGTGTCGCCGTGGAAGGTGGGTGAGCGGTGCAGGAGCGACTCGACCTCAAGGTTGGCGATGCACGACCCGCTCACGTCGGGCACGCTCATGCCGAGCGTGAGGGAGTAGACCAGGTTGCCCACGACGACGTTCTTGCCCTGCACCGTCTCGTTCTCCGCGAACCAGGCGTTCGTGTGCAGCGGGTGATGGTTCATCGTGATCATGCAGAACAGGTGGTCGTCGTACTCGGTGATCGTCTTGCCGGGCCAGTGCCGGTAGACGTCACCGGGGACGAAGTCCTCGAGGTAACGGCCGAACGGCCGGTCGTAGACCGTCACTCGTCGATCGCCGTGGGGCGCGGACGCGTCGTGAAGCCGAGGGACGCGCCGGGGAGGGCCTCCCCGTCGATGGTCAGACGCCAGGCGAACCGGGTCCCCGGGGCCAGCGGAATGGGCCCGAGGTTCACGGCCAGGGCCACGTCGATGGGCGATCCCTCGGGAATCCCCTGGGGCTGGCTCACCGTGAACTCGCCTCGCACCTCGACGGGCTGGGACCCCTCGGAGGTCTCCATGAGCACCGGCTGGCCGTCCGCATCCTCCAGGAAGAGCTCCCAGTGGTGCGACGTCTCGGCCTCGTGCCAGTCCACGTCGATCTTCAGCGCCACGGCGGAGGGGACCGGGTCGGGGCCCGTCATGCTCCAACCACCGCCGAGGATGTAGAGCTTGCCGTCGGCCACCTGGGCGGCGTCGCAGAGCAGCATCGTCACTTTCACGTTGAGGGAGGTTATCGGTCCGGCACCGTGGGCCCGGACTGTGGGCCAGGGCGAGGCCCGGCGGCCCCGGCACCGTAGAGTGCGAGGTCATGGTGCCGAGCGCTGCAGGGGTCACGCCGTGAACGAGCTCACCGGGCTGCGCGACGACGTCTACCGCCGC
>PMPX01000188.1 GCA_003169235.1 Acidimicrobiaceae bacterium
TGGTGAAGGTGATGGCGAGGATCCCCCACGGCGGCGCGTCTCCGGTGGCCAGCAGGTGGGCGATGCGCCGCGTCAGCACCCGCGTCTTGCCCGAGCCGGCACCCGCGATGATCAGCAACGGGCCACCGCGGTGCTCCACCGCCGCCCGTTGGGGCAGCGTCAGGTCGTCGACCAGCGCGGCGGGACGCCCGGCGAAGGCCCCCGAGGCCGTGGCCGTGCGCTGCCGGCCACGGCGACCGTCGTCGGCACCCTCGGTGACGGTGTCGACCGGGGCGACCTCGTCGTCAGCGGCGGCGGCCCCGACCTCCTCGTCCGTGATGTCCGAGGTGTCGAACAGCTGCGCGTGCTCGCCGCTCCCCGGCGCGGTGGTCACTCCCACTCAATGGTCCCGGGCGGCTTCGACGTGACGTCGAGTGCCACCCGGTTCACGCCCTCGACCTCGTTGATGATGCGCGAGGCGATGCGCTCGACCAGGTCGTACGGCAGCCGGGCCCAGTCCGCCGTCATGGCGTCGTCGCTGGTGACGGCCCGGATCACGATGGGGTAGGCGTAGGTGCGGCCGTCGCCCATGACCCCGACCGTGCGGACGGCCGGCAGCACGGCGAAGCTCTGCCACAGCTGGCGGTACAGGCCCGCCCGGCGGATCTCCTCGACGACGACGGCGTCCGCGTTGCGCAGGATCTCGGCCCGCTCGGGGGTCACCTCGCCGATGATGCGCACGCCGAGCCCCGGCCCGGGGAACGGCTGGCGCCACACGATCTCGTGCGGCAGCCCGAGCTCCTCGCCGACGGCACGCACCTCGTCCTTGAACAGCAGGCGCAGGGGCTCCACGAGATCGAAGGCGAGGTCCTCGGGCAGACCTCCCACGTTGTGGTGCGACTTGATGTTGGCGGCGGTGTCGCTCCCCGACTCGATCACGTCGGGGTACAACGTCCCCTGGACGAGGAAGCGGGGCCCGTCGCCGTGGGGGGCGCCCCCGCCGGCAGCCACGGNNCGGTCGGCCGCCTTCACGTGGACGAGGTCGACCTTGAACTGGCGCCGGAAGGTGTCCTCGACCTGGTCCGCCTCCCCCGAGCGCATGAGGCCGGTGTCGACGAAGACACAGGTCAGCTGGTCGCCCACCGCCTTGTGCACCAGGGCGGCGGCCACGGCGGAGTCCACGCCGCCGCTCAGCGCGCACAGCACGCGGTCGGTGCCGACCTGCGCCCGCACCGCGGCCACCTGCTGCTCGATGATGGACACGTGCGTCCACTCCGGCAGGCACCCGCACACGTCGATCAGGAAGTGGTCGAACACCTCGCTGCCGCGGTCGGTGTGCACGACCTCGGGGTGGAACTGCAGCCCGAAGAGGCGGCGGTCGGTGTCGTGCATGGCGGCCACGGGCGCACCGGGGCTCTTGGCCGTCGCCACGAACCCCTCGGGCACCGCGGTGATGGCGTCGCCGTGGCTCATCCACACGTTCGAGGTGACCGGCCAGTCGGGGCTGAGCGGCGAGGCCGCGGTGAGCGCGAGCTCGGTGCGTCCGTACTCACCCTGGCCCGTGCGCGACACGGTGCCCCCCAGCTGCAGCGCCATGAGCTGGGCGCCGTAGCAGAGCCCCAGGATCGGGATCCCCAGGTCGTAGACGCCGGGGTCGATGGACGGCGCCGGCGTCTCGTACACGGACTTGGGGCCGCCGCTGAAGATGATGCCCTTGGGAGAGCGGGCCCGGATCTCGTCGACCGAGATGCTGGCCGGCACGATCTCGGAGTAGACGTGCGCCTCGCGCACCCGGCGGGCGATCAGGCGGGCGTACTGGGCTCCGAAGTCGACGACGAGGACGGTGTCGGTCACCGAGGGCTGCGCCAGGGGCGCGTGGTCGTCGGGCGCGTCCGCATCGAGCTCAGTGGCCCATGCCGACACCCTGGGACCGCTGGAAGAACTTCCCCTCGGTCTGCAGGGACGGGGCCACCATGACCTCGGCCTTCTGGAATTCCTTGACCGTCTCGTACCCGCAGGTCGCCATCGCGGTCTTGAGCGCGCCGAAGAGGTTCATGCGGCCGTCGTTCTCGTGGGCGGGGCCGTAGAGGATCTCGCGCAGGCTGCCGCGCACCGACGTCCGCACCCGCGCGCCCCGGGGCAGCGTGGGGTGGAAGGTGGCCATACCCCAGTGGAAGCCGCGCGCCGGTGCCTCGACGGCGGAGGACAGGGGCGAGCCCAGCATGACGGCGTCGGCGCCGCAGGCGATCGCCTTGGCGACGTCGCCCCCCTTGGACATCCCGCCGTCGGCGATCACGTGCACGTAGACCCCGGTCTCGTCGAGGTGCCGCATGCGGGCACCGGCGACGTCGGCGATGGCGGTCGCCTGGGGGACGCCCAGCCCGAGCACACCACGCGTCGTGCAGGCGTTGCCCGGGCCGACGCCGACGAGGACGCCCACCGCACCGGTGCGCATCAGGTGCAGGCCGGCCTGGTACGAGGCGCAGCCACCGACGATCACGGGGATGTCGAACTCGCGGATGAAGCGCTTGAGGTTGAGCGGCTCGGAGGTCTTCGACACGTGCTCGGCCGAGACCACCGTCCCCTGGATCACGAGGAGGTCGAGCTCGGCGGCCAGGATGGCCTTGGCCAGCGACTCGGTGCGCTGGGGCGTCACGGAGGCGGCGGTCGTGATGCCGGCCTCCTTCATCTGGCGGATGCGGGCCGTCACCAGCTCGGGGATGATCGGCTCCTGGTACATCTGCTGCATGCGGGCGGTGGCCTTGTCGTCGTCGAGCTCGCGGATCTCGTCGAAGAGCGGCGTGGGGTCCTCGTAGCGGGTCCACAGGCCCTCGAGGTTGAGCACGCCCAGGCCGCCCAGCTTGCCGAGCTCGATGGCGGTCGCCGGGCTGATCACCCCGTCCATGGCGGCGCCGAGCAGGGGGAGGTCGAAGCGGTAGGCGTCGATCTCCCAGGAGATGTCGACGTCCTCGGGATCCCTGGTCCGCCTGCTGGGGACGATCGCGATGTCGTCGAACCCGTAGGCCTGACGCCCCGACTTGAAGATGCCGATCTCGATCTCAGCCACTTTGTTCGCCCTCCGGCATTCGTGGGGCCGGTACGGCTCACGAACCACACCGGCATGTCTCTTCGACTCAGCTGCGAACGCCGGGCCGACACGCCGACGATCCTCCATCCTACTCTGTGCGTGCTCCTCCTCCGGCTCGTCCCGGGTCCCCGATTCCCGGATTCTGCCCCGGCCGGGCCACCGCCCCGGTGGTGCCGAACCCCGCCGGTCAGACGATGCTGCACCCTCGGTCCCAGTCTGCGCGAGACTCCTCTCCGTGCCGGACCAGGACTCTTCCGCCGCCCTCTCGCGCGGTATGCGCCTCCTCCTGGCCCGACGCTCCGCCGAGGTCGCCGCCGGCGCCGTGCCGGTGGGCTGGAAGATCGGCTTCAACTCGCCCGCCGTCCAGCAGCACTTCGGGCTCAGCGAGGCGGTCGTCGGCTACCTGATGGACACGGGGGTGAGGCCGGACGGCGCCACCGTGGCGGTCGGGGGCTGGACCGCGCCGGCGGTCGAGGCCGAGGTGGCCATCCGGGTGGGCGACCGCGGTGAGGTGGCGGGCCTGGCTCCGGCCCTGGAGCTGGTCGACCTGGACCTGCCCTTCGACGACCTGGAGCCGATCCTGGCCGGGAACGTCTTCCAGCGCGGCGTCGTCTTCGGCGAGGAGGTGCCCGGGGTGGACCCCTGGGCGACCCGGGTGGCCGTGACGCGGGGCGATGCCACCGTGGCCGAGGGCGGCCTCACCGAGGACCCCGCTGCGACGGTGGCCTTCGTGCGGGCCTTCCTCGCCGCGCACGGGTCGGCCCTCGTGCCCGGACAACGGATCATCGCCGGCTCCATGATCCCCCCGCTCGCCGTCGCGCCCGGCGAGACCCTGCACGTCGGCTTCGGGCCGCTGGGCGAGCTCGGCGTCGGCTTCGCGACCTAGACGCGCCGCCCGCCCACTCAGAGGCCGTTCTTCCCGGTCAGCACCACGCTGAGCAGCTCGTGGATCATGCGCGCCGTGGCGCCCCAGATCATCTCGCCCGAGACCTCGAAGAAGCGGATGGCGAAGGAGTCGTCGTCGGTGCCGGGGACGGTCCGCCCGGCGATGCGCCAGCGCTCCTCGTGGAAGACCTCGAGATCGGCCAGCTCGGCCAGTGCCACGTCGAAGACCCGCTCGACCTCACTCGGGTTCGCCACCAGATGCGGGCGGGCGGGAACGGTGGCGAGCACCGGGAGGATCACCGAGGTGGAGACCATCGTCACCACGGGGTGGATCCAGCCCACGGTCGTGACCGCCGACGGGTCGAGGCCGACTTCCTCGTGCGCCTCGCGGAGCGCCGCCGCCGTGGCGTCCTCCCCCTCGTCGAGCCGGCCGCCCGGGAAGCTGACCTCCCCCCGGTGCGTCCGCAGGCCGGCGGCGCGCCGGGTGAGGATCACGCGGGCCTCACCCTCCTCCTCGAAGAGCGCCGCCAGGACGCCGGCATTGATGCGGAGCGGGGCCGGCGCGCCGGCCTCGTCGATCCGGACGGCCGTCCCGAGGAGCAGCTCCGAGCCCACGTCGTCGGGCACGGGCCCGCGCTGCCCCAGCGCACCCAGCGCGTCGAGCACCCGCCCGATGGAGATGCCGGTGCGCTGCGCCGCCGGGAGGCCGGCCCAGGGCGCGGGCTCTCCGGGCTGCCAGGTGGACGGGCGCGGGATCACCTGGGGCGGGACCGGTCGGGTCATCGCCTCACGCTAACGGCGGGTGCCGGGAGTCCAGGGCGGGGTCGGGCCGCGGGTGCGCGTGGCCTGGCTACGCTCTCGCCCCGTGACGTCACCGGCGGAGCTGCAGGCACAGGCCGACGCGCTGGCGTGGTACCACAGCATCGACCTGGGCCACGGCGTCGTCACCAGGGGCAGCAGCGTGCAGGAGACCTCCGCCGACGTGATCCCCGACGTCAGCGGGCGCAGCGTGCTCGACATCGGCGCGTGGGACGGGAAGTTCTCCTTCCTGGCGGAGCAGGCCGGGGCCACCCGGGTGGTGGCCCTCGACCACTACGCCTGGGGCGTCGACTGGGCCGCCCGCGGCGCCTACTGGGAGGAGTGCATCAGGAACGGCACGCTGCCGGACCAGTCGCGCGACGAGACCGACTTCTGGCTCCCGGACCTCCCGGGTCGTCGTCCCTTCGAGTTCGCCGCCGCCGCGCTCGGGTCGGAGGTCGAGCCGTTCGTGGCCGACTTCCAGACCGTCGACCTCGGTGGGCTCGGGGCATTCGACGTCGTGCTCTACCTGGGCGTCCTCTACCACATGCCCGAGCCGCTCACCTGCCTCGAGCGGGTGCGGGCCGTCACCAAGGAGGTGGCGGTCATAGAGACCGAGGCGGTGCACCTGCAGGGACTCGACCACGAGGCGCTCCTCCAGTTCTACGCCGGCAGCTCGCTGCACACCGACTTCGGGAACTGGTACGTCCCGACCATCGAGGCCCTGCGCAACATGTGCCGGGCGGCCGGGTTCTCCGAGGTGCGCACCATCATCGGCCCTCCCCCCCCGCCGCCCGAGCCGGCGCCGGGGGTCCGCCTCCGCCTCGGCCGTCGCATCGGCGAGATCCCGGTGCCGCCGCCCTCGGCGCCCAGCACCAATTACCGGGCCGTCGTCCACGCCTTCGTCTGAGTCCCGCGCCCCGCCCGGCGCCGGCTCCTCCTGTCCGCCCCTCCTCACCGCCCGCGCCCCGGAATAACCCGCAACTTCTGGTTGCACTTTCGGCGGACATGTGCAACAATGAGTTGCACATTACGAAGGAGGCTGGACATGCCGGATATCAGGAACCGGGTCGGGGTGAACGCCCCGATCGACGAGGTGTACGACGCCATCGCCACGCGCCAGGGGCTGTCGCAGTGGTGGACGACCGACGTCGAGGGCGACGACCGGGTCGGAGGAGAGCTCGCGTTCTTCTTCGGCGGCCCGGACCGCGTGGCCAAGATGCAGGTCGTGGAGGCGAGCCGGCCGGGACGGGTGGTGTGGCGTGGCGTGCAGGGAGGCCCGGACGAGTGGGTGGACACGACGTTCTCGTTCGAATTGCGGGCCGACGGCGACGAGACGGTGGTGCTGTTCACCAACGCGGGCTGGCGCGAGCCGGTCGAATTCATGCACCACTGCAGCACGGCATGGGCCAACTACCTGCTGAGCCTCAAGCACGGGCTCGAGGGTGGCACGGCGGCACCGTTCCCCCGCAACGAGCTCGTCAGCAGCTGGGGGTGAGTGCCATGACCGACCTGACCATTGCGCGCGACGTCCTGATCGAGGCGCCGGCCGACGTCGTCTGGCGCACCATCACCGAGCCCGACCAGATCTCCCGTTGGTTCGCCGACCGGGTCGAGCTGGAGCTGCGACCGGGCGGCACAGGCACCTTCACCTTCGAGAGAGCGGACCACGACTCCCCCCACGTGGCGCCGCTCGTGGTGACCGCCGTCGAGCCACCGCGGCAGTTCGCCTTCCGCTGGGGGCACCCCGACGGTGAGACGCCCGGGCCGGGGAACTCCGTGCTGGTCGAATTCACGCTCTCACCGGAGGGCAGCGGGCACACCCGGCTCCTGGTCAGCGAGACCGGCCTGGAGGGGATCGGGTGGCCCGAGGCGCAGAAGGCCAGCTACGCAGAGGACCACCGCAACGGCTGGGCCTTCTTCACCGGTCGCCTCGAGGGCTTGCTCGCCGGCTCGGAATGAGTGCCGCCACCGACGACGGGCTGTGGTCGGCGATCGCCGATCCCTCTCGTCGTCGGGTCCTGGACCTCCTCGTCGAGGGCGGCGACGCGACGGCCAGCACCCTGGCGCGGAAGGTCCCGTTCAGCCGCCAGGCCGTCATCAAGCACCTGGTGGTGCTCGAGCACGCCGGGCTGGTCACCCGCGAGCGGGACGGGCGCGAGGTCCGCTTCCATGTCGACCCCGATCGCCTCGACGAGGCCTCGCACGCCATGACGCAACTGGCCAGGCAGTGGGACCGGCGGCTGCAGAGCATCAAGCAGATCGCCGAAGCGGCGCACCGGGAGGCCGGAGACCCGCTGAAGGAGTGAAGCGGCCGTCAGCGATGGCGCAGCCGCCCGGCGGCGCGCCGGGCCCGGGCCGGGGGCGCGTCCGGGCCGGTG
>PMPX01000030.1 GCA_003169235.1 Acidimicrobiaceae bacterium
GGGTGATCTTCTTCTGCCCCACCGCGCCCTGGTCGCGCCACTCGCCGAGCTTGGGAATGACGGTTGTGAGCAACTGGATGACGATCGATCTGGTGATGTAGGGCATGACGCCCAGGCCGAAGACGGCCAGCCGGACCAGTGCGCCCCCGCTGAAGAGGTTCAGGAACCCGAGCACGCCCGACGCCGAAGCCGAGCTCTCCAGCCCCTGGAGGCGGCCCCAGTTGACACCGGGCACGGGGACGTTGGCCCCGATCTGGTACAGGGCGATGATGGCGAGCGTGAAGACGACCTTGTTGCGAAGGTCGGGAACCCTGAAGATGTTGGCGAGCCGGGAGAGCATGGCCCTTCCTCTCAGCTGAGTCCCGGTGCGGTCGTCACTAGCGGTTCATCAGGGCATTGCCCGAGGCAGGCGGTCGCCCGTTGGCGAAGGGCAGCGGCACACGCTCGACGCTACCCCCGGCGGCGGTGATGGCCGCCTCGGCCGCCTTGGAGAACCCGTGGGCCGAGACCCGCACGGGGCGGGTCAGCGAGCCCTGGCCGAGGACCTTCACCAGGCCCTTGGGGCGCACCAGACCGGCTTCCACCAGGGTCTGGACCGTCACCTCGTCCACGCCCAGGGCGTCCAGCGCCCCCAGGTTGACCGGGGTGTACTCGACGCGGAACGGGTTGGTGAACCCCTTCAGCTTGGGGATGCGCTGCATGAGGGGGAGCTGGCCACCCTCGAAGCCGGCCGGCATGGTGTTGCGGGCCTTCTGGCCCTTGGTGCCGCGGCCGGCCGTCTTGTGGCCCTTGCCACCGGTGCCGCGACCGACCCGGCGCTTGGCCGTGGTGGCACCCTTGGGGGGCGCCAGATCGTGGAGCTTCACTTCGAGACCTCCTCGACACTGATCAGGTGCGGCACGCGGGCGATCATCCCCCTGATCTCGGGGCGGTCGGGCAGCTCGTTGGTCTGGCCGATGCCGCGCAGGCCCAGCGCCCGCAGCGTGCCGCGGTGCTTGGGCTTGGTGCCGATGGCCGAGCGCGTCTGCGTGACGAGCAGGCGGGACTCCCCCGCGGCCTTCTTGGTGGTGGCTGTCGGCGCCATCGTCAGCGCGCCTCCGCCGCATACAGGTCGGTCTCGCGCTTGCGCTCCCGGTAGGCCCGCAGGACGCCGCCGGGGGTCACCTCGTCCGCCGCCTTGCCGCGCAGCGCGGCCACCTCGTCGGGGCGCCGCAGCTGCTTGAGCCCGGCGATCGTGGCATGGGCCACGTTGATCCCGTTCGACGAGCCCAGCGACTTGGCCAGGATGTCGCGGATGCCGGCCATCTCGAGGATGTGGCGGGCCGCGCCGCCGGCGATGACACCGGTCCCCGGTGCGGCCGGCTTGAGCAGCACCCGGCCGGCGCCGCTCTCGCCGATGACGGGGTGGACGATGGTGCTGCCGGCCAGGGGCACCTCGAAGAGGTTCTTGCGCGCCTCTTCGATCCCCTTCTGGACGGCCAGACCGGCCTCCTTGGCCTTGCCGTAGCCGAGGCCGACCTTGCCGTTGCCGTCACCGACCACCATGAGCGCGGCGAAGGAGAACCGCCGGCCGCCCTTGACGACCTTGGCCACACGGTTCACCTTGATGGTGCGCTCTTCGTACTGTGTGTCGACCATGCTCAGAACTCCAGTCCCTCGGCCCGTGCCGCGTCAGCCAGGACGGCGACCCGCCCGTGATAGACGAAACCCCCCCGGTCGAAGACGACCTTCGTGATGCCCGCAGCCTTGGCCCTCGTGCCGAGCAGGCGCCCGACCGATTCTGCGCCCGTCACGTTACCGCCACCGCTCTTGCCCAGTGACGCACGCAGGTCCGGCTCCACCGAGGAGGCCGCAGCCAGGGTGCGGCCGGTGGTGTCGTCGATGAGCTGGGCGGAGATGTGGCGGTTCGACCGGTGGACGGCCAGCCGCGGGCATTCGGCCGTGCCCGACACCTTGGCGCGGACGCGGGTGTGGCGCCGGAGGCGCAGGCGGGTGCGATCGCTCGTGCGTGCCATCTACTTCGCGGCCTTTCCTGCTTTGCGCAGCACTCGTTCGTTGGCGTAGCGCACGCCCTTCCCCTTGTAGGGCTCGGGCTTGCGCAGCTTGCGGATGTCGGCGGCCACCTGGCCGACCTTCTCCTTGTCGATCCCCTTGACGATCACCCGGGTGGGCACCGGGACCTCGAAGGTGATGCCCTCGGGCGCGTCCACGAGCACGGGATGCGAGAAGCCCAGGGCCAGTTCGAGCGCGCCCGGGCCCTTGGCCGTGGCGCGGTACCCGACGCCCACGATCTCGAGCTCCTTGGAGAAGCCGTCGGTGACCCCCGAGACCATGTTGGCGACGAGCGAGCGCGACAGGCCGTGCAGGGCGCGGTGGCGGCGCTCGTCGTCGGGCCGGCTGACCACGAGCGTGTCACCCTCCTGGGCGACCGTGATCCCCTCGGGCAGCTGGCGCTCCAGGGTGCCCTGGGGGCCCTTCACGCTCACCGTGGGCCCGCTCAGGGTCACGGTGACGTTGGACGGGACGGTGATGGGCGAGCGTCCGACGCGCGACATCAGGCCTCCCCTCGGGTCCGGGCGGAGCGGGTCACGGGGCTACCAGACATGGCACAGCACCTCGCCGCCCAGGTGCTTGCGACGCGCCTCGCGGTCGGTCAGCAGGCCCTGGCTGGTGGACACGACGGCCACGCCCATGCCGCCCAGCACGCGCGGCATGCCGTCGGCCCGCGCGTAAATGCGCAGGCCGGGCTTGGAGACGCGCTTGATCCCGGCGATGGTGCGGGTGCGGTCACCCGAGTACTTCATGGTGATCTCGAGCGTCGTGCCGGGCTTGCCGACGTTGGGCTCGATCTTGTAGCCCGCGATGAAGCCCTCGCGCTCCAGCACGGAGGCGAGCGACTCCTTCAGCTTCGAGCCCGGCATGCGCACCGTGTCGAACATGGCGGAGTTGGCGTTGCGGATCCGCGTGAGCATGTCCGCGATGGGGTCGGTCATGGTCATGGCGGCCTACCAGCTCGCCTTCGTGACGCCAGGCACCTCGCCGGCGTGCACCATGACACGCAGGCAGATGCGGCACAGCCCGAACTTGCGGTAGACGGCCTTCGGCCGCCCACATCGCTGGCACCGGGTGTACCCGCGCACCTTGAATTTGGGGGTGCGCCGCTGCTTCTCGATCAAAGCCTTTTTCGCCATGTTGCTACCGGGTCTCCTGTCGGAACGGAAAGCCGAACGCTGCCAGGAACGCCCGTCCTTCCTCGTTGGTGCGTGCGGTCGTGACGATGGTGATGTCCATGCCGCGGGTCGTGTCGATCTTGTCGTAATCGATCTCGGGGAAGATCAGCTGCTCGGTCACGCCGAACGTGTAGTTGCCGTGCCCGTCGAAGGAGCGGGGCGAGAGGCCCCGGAAGTCGCGGATACGGGGGATGGCCAGGCTGAGCAGGCGGTCGAAGAACTCCCAGGCCCGGTCACCGCGCAGGGTCGCCTTGACCCCGATCGCCTGCCCCTCACGCAGCTTGAAGCCGGCGATCGACGTCTTGGCCCGGGTCACGATCGGCTTCTGGCCGGTGATGACCTCGAGGTCCCGCTGGGCGCCCTCAATGAGTGAGGCCTGCTGGGTGGCGCGGCCGACGCCCATGTTGATCACGACCTTCTCCAGACGGGGCACCTCCATGACGTTGCCCAGGCTGAGCTCGTCCTTGAGGCGGTCCCGCACCTCGGTGAGATAGCGGTCCTTGAGCCGGGGGCGCGCCGGTGCGGTCACGGTGCTCACAGCGCCGACCCGCACTTCTTGCAGATGCGCACCTTCTCGCCGTCGTCCTCGAAGCGGAAGCCGGCCCGGGTGGGCTTGTCGCAGCTCTTGCAGACCAGGGCCACCGTCGAGACGTGGACGGGCATGAACTTGTCGATGACGCCGCCCTGCTGGGTGGCGCGCGTCGGCTTGGCGTGGCGCTTGGCCACGTTCACGCCTTCGAGGATGACGCGCTCCCGGGAAGGGATGGCGCGCACGACCTCGGCCTTCTTGCCCTTGTCCTTGCCGGACAGGACGATCACCTGATCTCCCTTGTGGATTCGCATTTAGAGCACCTCCGGGGCCAGCGACACGATGCGCATGAACCTCTTGTCGCGCAGCTCGCGGCCGACGGGACCGAAAATGCGTGTCCCGCGCGGCTGCTGCTGGTCGTTGATGAGGACGGCGGCGTTCTCGTCGAAGCGGATGTAGCTCCCGTCGGGGCGACGCTTCTCCTTCTTCGTGCGCACGACGACGCACTTGACGACATCGCCCTTCTTGACCGCGGCACCGGGGATGGCGTCCTTGACCGTGGCCACGAACACATCGCCGATGCTGGCGTAGCGGCGGCGCGACCCACCGAGCACGCGGATGCAGAGCACCTCGCGCGCGCCGGAGTTGTCGGCCACCCTGAGCCGGGATTCCTGCTGGATCATCGCGCCCGCTCCACGACCTCGGTCAGGCGCCAGCGCTTGAGCTTCGAGAGTGGGCGGGTCTCCTGCACCCGCACCCGGTCCCCGACCTTGGCGCTGTCCTCGGCATCGTGCACGTAGAGCTTCTTGGTGCGCTGCACCGTCTTGCCGTACTTGGGATGGCGCACCCGCTCCACGACCGCCACCACGACGGTGGAGGACATGGCGTCGGACACCACGATCCCCTCGCGCACCTTGCGGCGGTTCGCCCGCGACTCGTCGGCCTCGGGCTCCGCGGTGGGACTCGTCGCCGGGGCGGCAGGCGGCACGGGCACGGCGGCCTCGATGTCGTCGGCCGGTAGCTCGGCCGCAGCCTCGGCCTCGACGGCGTCGAGCGCCTTCGCGGCGTCCTGCGCGGCAGCCCTGGCCTCTTCGTCGGCCGTCTCGTTGTCTGGGGTCTCGTCGGCCATCAGGCCTCATCCTCTTCGTCGTCGTCCAGGTGGTCGTGTTCGTGCAGGTCCAGCGGCTCGGCTTCCGCCTCGGCGGCGGCCGCCTTCGCAGCGGCCTTCTCCTCCCGCTCGGCGTCCTCCGCGGCGAGCTTCGCCCGGGCCGCTTCGTGCTCCGCCGCGGTCGGGGCCACGTAGGCCCCCTCGGCCTCGAGGATCTCGCGCGCCCGCAGCACGGTCAGCATCCGGGCGACCTCGCGCCGGACCTGCCCGATGCGCGACGGGTTGTCGAGCTGCCCCGTGGCCAGCTGGAAGCGCAGGTTGAACAGCTCGCGGCGGGACTCGCCCAACCGGGCGGCCAGCTCATCGCCGTCGAGCATGGCGAGGTCGTGGGCGGCCGGCATCAGATCGCCACTTCCGCGTGGCCGTGGGTGCCGGGGCGCACGACGAAGCGCGCCTTGAAGGGCAGCTTCTGAATGGCGCGCTCCATGGCGGCACGGGCCAGCTCCTCGTCGACCCCGGCGAGCTCGAAGAGGATCCGGCCGGGGTGGACGACGGCGACCCACAACTCCGGGTTGCCCTTGCCCGACCCCATGCGGGTCTCTGCGGGCTTCTGGGTGACCGGCTTGTCCGGGAAGACGCGGATCCAGACCTTGCCACCGCGCTTGACGTGGCGGGTCATGGCGATACGAGCGGCCTCGATCTGGCGCGCCGTGAGCCAGCCGGGCTCCAGCGCCTGAATCCCGAAGTCGCCGAAGGACACCGACGTGCCGCCCTTGGCGGCCCCGGTGAGGCGTCCCCGCTGCGTCTTGCGGTGCTTGACCTTCTTGGGCATCAACATCTCAGTCCGACTCCTTGCGGAAGTGCGGCGCCTCGTGGTGCTGGTGACGGTTCTGGCGCTCCATCTCCTCGTCCTGGGTGAGCTGGCGCTCCAGTTCGTCGGGCTCGGTCGGCGCCGGCAGCAGGTCGGCCACCTCGGCCTCCGCCTCCTCGACCTCGGCCTCGACCTCGGCGGCGTTCTCGGGAGCGGCTTCGGTGACAGCCTCGATCACCACATCGGCATCGGCACCGGCACCGGCGCCGTCGGCGTCGTCGGCGACGACCACTTCCTCGACCAGCTCCTCCTCCACGGCGCCATCGGTGGCCGCGGCCTCCTGCTCCTCCTCCGTCGAGAAGGTCTCGGCGCGCCGACGCCCACCACCGGCGGTGATGAGCCGGCGCGGGCCGCTCTGGCCCGACGTCTCGCCGACGGCCATGGCGGCCTCACGGGTGATCTTGTCCTCGATGGAGACCTTGTAGGGCAGGATGTCGCCCTTGTAGATCCACACCTTGACGCCGACCCGACCCGAGGTGGTGCGCGCCTCACGGAAGCCGTAGTCGATGTCGGCCCGGAGCGTGTGCAGGGGCACGCGGCCCTCGCGGTACTGCTCCTTGCGCGACATCTCGGAGCCGCCGAGGCGTCCCGAGCACTGCACCTTGATCCCCTGGGCGCCGGCCTTCTGCACCGTCTGGATGGCGCGCTTCATGGCACGCCGGAAGGCGACCCGGCGCACCAGCTGGTCGCAGATGCCCTGGGCGATGAGCGCCGCGTCGAGCTCGGGCTGCTTGATCTCCTGGATGTTCAGCGAGATCTTGTTCTTCTGGCCCGTGATCTTCTCCAGGTCCTTCTTCAGGCGCTCGGCCTCGGCGCCGCGGCGGCCGATCACGATGCCCGGACGGGCGGTGTGGATGTCGACGCGGATGCGATCCGAGCTGCGCTCGATCTCGATGCGGCTCACCGCAGCGCTCTCGAGCTGCTTGGTGAGGTAGTCGCGGATCTTCCAGTCCTCGATGACGAGGTCCTTGTAGCCGCGCTCCTTGAACCAGCGCGACTTCCAGTCCGTCGTGATGCCGAGGCGGAAACCGTAGGGGTTTACCTTCTGACCCATTTACTCGTCGCCCTTCTCGTCCTCGTCGGCAGCGGCCGACTCTCCGTCGCCTGCCGCGTCCTCGACGACGTCGTCATCGCCGATGCCGCCCTCCACCGTGTCCGTCTCGGTCGCCTCGGTCTCGGCGTCGTTCACCGCGGCCCCGGCCGGCACCTGATCGGTGACGTCCTCGTCCGCCTCAGCCGCTTCGGCTGCTGCTTCCTCCGCAGCCGCCCTCTCCGCCTGGTTGGCCCGGCGGCGCGAAAGCCGGCCGGACAGGTCGGCCCGGCGCCGCGAGGCGTCGACCCGGCGGGACCGGTTGGCGCTGACCGCCTCCATGCGGCGGCGGCGCAGCTCCAGCTTGTCGGCGGGAAGCCGGCTCACGATGATGGTGATGTGGCAGGTCCGCTTGCGGATCCTCGTGGCCCGACCGCGGGCCCGGGGACGCCAGCGCTTCATGGTCGCGCCCTCGTCGGCGTAGCAAGCCGAGACGTAGAGCTCCTCGGGGTTCTGCTGGTCGTTGTGCGCGGCGTTGGCCACGGCCGAGGTGAGCAACTTCCCGATGATCTCGGCGGCCTCGCGTTCGGTACCGGTCAGGATCTCGGCGGCCGTCTGCACGTCCTGGCCCCGGATCAGGTCGAGCACCTGCCGGGCCTTCGAGGCCGACATGCCGCAGTAGCGGTGGACGGCCCGCGTCCCGGGGCGCTCGTTGGTCTTGGTCGCCGTCATCGACGGGCTCCCCGTTCCTGGCCGGCGTGGTAGCGGAAGGTCCGGGTCGGGGCGAACTCGCCCAGCTTGTGGCCCACCATCGACTCGGTGACGTAGACCGGCACGTGGCGGCGCCCATCGTGGACGGCGATCGTGTGCCCGACCATGTCGGGGATGATCGTGGAACGGCGGGACCAGGTCTTGATGACCTTCTTGTCCCCACTCGAGTTCAGGACGTCCACCTTCTTCAACAGGTGGTCGTCGACGAATGGTCCCTTCTTCAGGCTACGCGGCATGGCTACCTCACCCTCGCCTACCGCCGCGCGCCGCGGGTGCGGCGCCGGCGGACGATCATCGAATTGGACTTCTTGTTGCGCGACCGGGTGCGGCCCTCGGGCTTGCCCCACGGCGACACCGGGTGGCGCCCACCCGAGGACTTGCCCTCGCCACCGCCCAGCGGGTGGTCGACCGGGTTCATGGCGACGCCTCGCGTCTGCGGCCTCTTGCCCTTCCAGCGGTTACGGCCGGCCTTGCCGACCTTGACCAGCTCAGCCTCGGCGTTGCCGACCACGCCGAGTGTGCCCCGGCAGTCGATGGACACGCGGCGCATTTCGGTCGAGGGGAGCCGCAGGGTGGCGAAGACGCCCTCCTTGGCCACGAGCTGCACGCTCATGCCGGCCCCACGGGCCATTTTGCCGCCGCCCCCGGGACGCAGCTCGACGTTGTGGATGACCGAGCCGACCGGGATGTAGCGCAGCGGCAGCGCGTTGCCGGGGCGGATGTCCGCGCCCTGGCCGCTCTGGAGCTTGTCGCCCACCTTCACGCCGGCCGGCGCCAGGATGTAGCGCTTCTCGCCGTCCGCGTAGTGCAGGAGGGCGATGCGCGCGTTGCGGTTCGGGTCGTACTCGATCGTCGCCACCTTGGCCGGGATGCCGTCCTTGTTGCGACGGAAGTCGACGATCCGGTACTGCTGCTTGTGGCCGCCGCCGCGGTGGCGCGAGGTCTTGCGCCCGTGGTTGTTACGGCCCCCGCTCTGCGGGTTGGGCGCGAGCAGCGACTTCTCGGGGCGGTCGCGGGTGATCTCGGAGAAGTCCGAGACGGTCTGGAAGCGACGACCGGGGCTGGTGGGCTTACGTGAGCGAAGTGGCATGAGATTCCCTGATCAGCGCTCGAAGAGGTCGATGGAGTCGTCAGGGTGGAGCGTCACGATGGCGCGCTTGGTGTCGGGGCGCTTGCCCTTGACGTTGGTGCGCCGGTTGCGCGTTGCCTTCCCCTTGCGGTTGAGCGTGTTGACGTTGGTGACCCGCACGCCGAAGGCCTGCTCGACGGCGTGGCGCACCTCGATCTTGGTGGCGCGGGGGTCGACGATGAAGACGTAGACGCTCCGGTCCATGAGCGCGTAGCTCTTCTCGGAGACCACCGGGCGGATCAGCACGGACATGGCATCACGCATCGGCGTCGGCCCCCTCGGTCCCGTCCTCGGTCGACCCGTCGGCGACGGGCTCGGCGGCCGCCCCGGTCTCGGTCGGCTCGGTCTCGGTCGGCTCGGTCTCGGTCGGCTCGGTGTCGTCGACGACCGCCGCCTTGGTGGCCTTGGCCGCCTTGGTGGCCTTGGCCGCGGTCTTCGCCGCCTTCGCCGCGGGCTCGGCCGCCTTGGCGGGTGCCGGCGACGTGTCCGCCGCCTCGTCCTCCTCGACCTCCGGCACCACGTGCGTCCCCGAGAAGTCGGAGACCGCCGTGGGCAGGGTGCGGTCCGAGAAGAGCAGCCAGTCGGCCCGCAGGATGTCGTGGGCCGAGAGCTCGGCGAACGTGGTCGTGTGCGCCTCGGGCAGGTTGGCGAACGAGCGCTCCACGTCGAGCTCGTCGTGGGCCACGACGACGAGGACGCTGCCCGTCAGCTTCAGCTTGCGCAGGATGGTGACGGCGTCCTTGGTCCTGGGCTCGGTGATCTTCCAGTCGTCGATGAGGGCGATGCGCCCGATGTCGGCGCGGTCGCTCAGGGCCGACAGGAGGGCCAGGCGCACCATCTTCTTCGGGGTGCGCTGTGCGTAGCTGCGCGGCTTGGGGCCGAGAGCCACACCGCCGCCGCTCATGGAGGGCGAGCGGCTGGAGCCCTGGCGGGCCCGGCCGGTCCCCTTCTGGCGGAACGGCTTGGCGCCCCCGCCGCGCACCTCGGCCCGCGTCAGGGTGGACTGGGTGCCGGCCCGGCTGGCGGCCAGCTGGGCGGTGACGACCTGGTGCAGCACGGCGCGGTTGGGCTCCAGGCCGAAGATGGTCGGCTCGAGCTCCACCGGGCCGAGGTCGTGGCCGGCGGCGTTGCGCCTGGTCACCGTCCGGGTCGCCGGCGCCGGGCGCTCCTTGGCGATGGTGTGGCGCAGCACGGTGCCGCTGCGCACGCTGTCCGCGGTGGTCGTCGTCATCGCGACCTCCCGGCCTTGCTCGGGGTCTTGACGGAGTTGCGCAGCACCACGACGCTGCCCCGGGCCCCGGGCACGGCGCCCTTGACCAGGACCAGCTCCCGCTCCGGGTCGGCCGAGACGACCTCGAGGTTCAGCGCCGTCACCTGGTTGCCGCCCATCTGCCCCGCCATGCGGGTGCCCTTGAAGACACGCGACGGCGTGGCGCAGGCGCCGATGGAGCCCGGGACGCGGTGGCTGCGGTGGTTCCCGTGCGATGCGCCCTGGCCCTTGAAGTTGTGCCGCTTCATGCCGCCGGCGAAGCCCTTGCCCTTGGAGACCGAGATGGCGTCGACCCGCTCGCCCGCCTCCCAGAGGTCGGCCGCCAGCTCCTGGCCCACCGTGAAGTCGGCCACGTCGTCGAGGCGGAGCTCGACCAGCCCCCGGCCGGGGTTCACGCCGGCCTTGGCGTAGTGCCCGAGCTGGGGCTTGGTGAGGGTGGAGTTGCGCCGGAAGCCCCAGGTCACCTGCAGGGCGGAGTAGCCGTCGGTCTCGGGCGTCTTGACCTGGACCACGCGCACGGGCGCGACCTTCAGCACCGTCACCGGTACGGCGCGGTTCTGGTCGTCCCAGACCTGGGTCATGCCGACTTTCTCGCCGACGATCGCCTTGCTTGCCACGTGTCTTCTCCCTGCGCTGGTGTCCCGTGCGCATGCCAACGCTCCGCCCGGGAATCCCGAGCGGAGCGCTCGAATTGTTCGGCGTGAGGTTCCGGCCGGAGCCGGCGATCACGCACATCTGTTGTCTCGTGCAGCACCGGGGTGCCGCGAAGCCGCCTCTGAACAGCCGAAATCGGCGGCTCGCGAGGTTACACCATGGGCCATCCCCCTGCCAGGCGTCCGGCAGGTGGGCGGGGCCGTCCGGCCGTCAGGCCGTCTGGATCTTGATCTCGATGTCCACGCCGGCCGG
>PMPX01000055.1 GCA_003169235.1 Acidimicrobiaceae bacterium
GCCGAGGCGGCGGCGAAGCCGCCGGCCGAGGCAAGGGCGGCTTGATGTAGTACAGAGAAGTCGCGACATCTTGGACCGGAAGTCCGCCAGATCCTGCACTGTGTTCGACCCGGATTGCAGTTCCCTGGTCTGTCCTCGTCCTTCATCCTGTTGCTCCTTGTTGCTCGCTGTTGTTCCCTGTTGATCCTGTGCCGCGTCCGTTCTGCGCCTTGTGATGCCCTGATGCTCCCCGGTATCCGTTCACCGCTTCTGGTCGTCACTGTGAAAGCACAGTCGTTCGCCTGATCCGACTTTCAAGCTCCTGACCGGGAGTTTGTTCGATTTCTGGGTTCTCGCTGCCCATGGATAAGTAGGGAAGGAAATTCCTTCTCGCCATGGAAGGAGCAAGACATGCGCTTGCCCGTCGACACCAGCGTCGTGAGCTTCGTCTCGGCCGGACCGGCCGAGCCGTCGCTCGACTTCACCACCAAGCAGCAGCGGACCGACGTCAACGGGGTTCCCCTCAACCGGGTGGATCTCTTCGCCGTGGGCGAGGGAGGCACCAAGGACGTCATCACGGTCAAGGTCCCCGGGGAGATCCGCGGCCTCGGGCAGTTCACCCCGGTCAAGGTGACCGACCTCGTCGCCACGACCTGGTCCATGAAGGACCCGAACGGCACCGAGCGCACCGGCGTGTCGTTCTCGGCCTCCAAGGTCGAGACCATCGCCACCCAGCGTCCGGCGGCGGCGTCCTGATGGCCCGCTTCGTCGCCATCGTGCTGACGCTGATGGTCGGCCTGGTGCTGGCCGGCTTCGTGCTGGCGCACTTCGGCATCGTCGTGCTAATCGCCCTCGGCCTCGTGCTCGTGGGCCGGCACCTCCAGCGCCACGGTGCCTGAGCGCCACCACGTCAGGACCCTCGGCCCCTACCCCCGGATGGCGCTCGTCGTCCGGGGGTGGGGGCTCGAGGCCGCCTTGGCCTCCGCGCTCTTCGCCCTCTGGCGGGTGGGCGTGGCCCTCGACGGTAACGGCCTGGGAGTCTTGCTCCTCGGTCTGCTCGGCATCACCGTCTGGCGTTCGAACCCGGTGCGGAGTTGGCTGGCGGGAACGCTCGGCCGGCGCGCCACCAGCCGCTGGTTCACCCGGGTACTGATTGCCTGCGAGGTGATCAGCCGCCGGGGCTCGTTGCCCAGGGTCGAAGGCTCCGAGCGCATCCCGGCGGGCCGGCGGATCCGGTTGCGCCTCCCGCCCGGCTTGAGCGCCGAGAAGATCGAGGAGGCGGCCGAGCCGATGGCAGCCACCATCGGGGCCCGAGAGGTACGGGTGCTCCGAGACCCGGCGAACGCATCGCTGGCTCATCTCTCGCTGATCTTCCACGACCCCCTTTCCGATGCCGTCCCGCCCTGGCCGGTGCCCGCCGAGTCGTTGTGGGAGCCGATCTCGCTCGGCATCGACGAGGACGGCAACCCGGTGTCGGTGGGCCTCCCCGAGCGCAACCTGTTGCTCGGCGGTGAGCCCGGGGCAGGCAAGTCGGTGGCGCTCTCGCTGTTCATCGCGGCGGCCGCGTTGGACCCCGCTGTGACCCTGACGCTCATGGACGGCAAGCAGGTCGAGCTGGCCCCCTGGACGGGGGTGGCCGAGCACTTCGTCGGCCCGGACATGGGCGAAGCCATCGAGGTGCTGAAGGACCTGTGCGCCCAGATGGACCGGCGCTACTCGGTGCTGCTCGACCAAGGGTTGCGCAAGATCGAGAGCGACGGCGATTTCGGTCTCCACGTCGTGGCCATCGACGAGCTCGCCTTCTACATGCGCTCGGGCACCAAGGACGAGCGCACCGAGCTCTCCGAGAGGTTGCGGGACCTGATCTCACGGGGCCGGGCGGCCGGGATGATCGTCATCGCTGCGACCCAGAAGCCCTCCAACGACATCGTCCCCACCTTCGTGCGCGACCTCTTCAGCTTCCGCATGGCGTTGCGTTGCACGACGCCCGAGGCCTCCGACACGATCCTCGGGCAGGGCTGGGCCAAGGAGGGCTACTCGGCCTCGACCTTGGAGCCGACCATCCGTGGCGTGGGCTGGCTCCTGGCCGAGGGGGCGGTGCCGGTCAAGATCCGCACCCACCACCTCGAAGACGGATCCATCGCCGATCTGGCCCGACGCGCCGAGACGAGGAGGGGTCGGCGGTGAGCGGGGCCGAGCACTGGAAGAGCGTCCTGGCCGAGGTCGACCAGGCGGGACTGTGCTCGCACCCGATCCGCCTGCACGGCATCACGCTCGACCGAACGACGGGGGAGCTGGCCGAGGGCACCATCGTCGTGGCCTGCAAGGACCGCCGTGCGGCGGTCTGTCCGTCGTGCTCGAGGCTCTACCGCGCCGACGCCTGGCAGCTGGTGGCCGCGGGCATCCGGGGCGGCAAAGGCGTCGATCCCTCGGTGGTCGAACATCCCCAGCTCTTCGTCACCCTCACCGCTCCGTCGTTCGGTGCCGTGCACAGCGGCCCGGGCTCGGGCGGAGTGCCCCGGCTCTGCCGGCCCCGCCGCAACGCCACCTGTCCCCACGGGCAGACGCTGTCGTGCCGGATCCGCCACG
>PMPX01000286.1 GCA_003169235.1 Acidimicrobiaceae bacterium
AACGTCATCCGCGTGACCGCCGCACCACGACCGCAAACGACTGGAGACCACGATGCCTGACCGATCCCCCCAGAAGCCTGCTGGCAAGAAGCCCGGCAAGTCCCTCAAGGAGAAACGCGAAGCAAAACGAGACAAGAGGGACGAACGGGAGAAGAAAGCAGATCGCCTGGGGCTGGGGCGCTGAGGTCACCGTGCGCATCGCGGTCCTCGCACCGATTTCCTGGCGGGTCCCGCCGCGTCACTACGGTCCCTGGGAGCTGTTCGCCTCGCTGCTGACCGAGGGTCTCGAAGCTCGGNNCGACTCGGTGACCTCAGCCCGCTTGAGCAGCGTCACCCCGCGAGGCTGGTCCGAGGATTCGACCATCGACCCGAAGGTGGCGGAGTGCCTCCACATCTCGGCGGTCTTCGAGCGTGCATCCGAATTCGACATCATCCACAACAGCTTCGACTTCCTGCCGCTCACCTACGCCAGCCTGGTGTCGACTCCGGTCATCACGACCATTCACGGCTTCTCCTCACCGCGGATCGTGCCCGTCTACGCCAAGTACAACCGCGTCACGTCGTACGTCGCGATCAGTGACGCCGACAGGCATCCCAGCCTCGACTATGTCGCCACCATCCATCACGGGGTCGCCATGGATCGATTCACCTGCAACGAAGGTCCCGGCTCCTACTTGGCCTTCTTCGGACGCATTCACCCCGACAAGGGGGTTGTCGAGGCGATCGACGCCGCGANNCGCCGGGATCGTCCAGGACGAGGCGTACTTCGAGCGCGAGGTCGTGCCACGCCTCGACGGCGAGCGGGTGCGCTTCGTCGGGCCCATCGGAGCCGACGACCGGTCATGCTTCCTGGGCGGCGCCATCGCGCTTCTCCATCTGATCCACTTCGACGAGCCCTTCGGGCTGTCCGTGGTGGAGGCGATGGCCTGCGGCACCCCGGTCATCGCCTTCCGGCGAGGTTCCATGCCAGAGCTGATCAACGAGGGAACGACGGGTTGCCTCGTCTCCGACGTCGCCTCAGCGGCGGACGCAGTGGAGCGGGTGGGCCGCTTCGACCGGCGAACGGTTCGGTCCGTGGCCGAGCAGCGATTCAGCAGCGAACGCATGGTTGACGCCTACGTCGACGCCTATCGAGGGGTCATCTCAGGACAGGCTCGCGCTGAGATTCCGCAGGCACAAGATGCAGTGGTTTGAAGTCGTACACACATTCAGCGAAGGCGAAGCCCTCCCCGTGGCCCCAGACCGGCAAACGGGGACAGACTGCTGAACGAGCCGTCTGCGGATCACCTTCATCCCTTGGTGGGGAACGGCGTCCAGTTCTTCTCGATGACCCAACAGGCTTGTGCCGGGGGTAACCCGACCGCGCCATGCTTACAGAGGGTCGTCGGCGGGTGATTGTCATGGACCTCGACCACCCGATACTGCGTGGGGCCGTAGAATTTGTCCGGTCCGTAACTCAGGACGGGTGAGTAGCCACCCGGAAAGTTGGTGATGCGCGACATCGCCTCTACGAAGGTCCGTCGATTGAGGTTCTTACCCGCCATCGTGGCCGCATCGGCAAAGAGGCGAATCTCTTGACACCAGGCCTGAACCGGCCCTTGCTCCTCAATGTCGTCATTGAGATTGCCCTTCGGAATCTGTGGGTAGGCCTTGTGCCAGACATTCCAGCAGCTGCGCACCCCCGCGTCGTATCCGCCCTGTGACTCGGGTCTTGGAAGGTCGATCCCACCGAGCGTCTCCGCCGTGACACCGTCCTGGCCGTTGAGGGCCTTGGTGTAGGGGATGGGGACGAGGCCGAGGGCAACTTCAATTTCGAACTGGTAATCACTGAGGAGGAGCTTGGGGAAGAAGTCTTGCGTCGTCTCAGCGCCCAGGTAGGGGGTGAAGGCGTTATCAGGCAGGAGAGGAATGACCGATTGGATCCCCGCCGCCTTGAAGCGTTCAACCGCCAGCGTGGCGTCCGAGTCGGTGCTGGCGGTCTCAGTCGGGTCCCCCGCCACCGTCACCACCAGGGGGTCGACACCGATTGCCTTCAGGTCGGGCAAGAGGTAGGAGTTGAGCGCACTTTGGTCGCTGGTCTGGTCCGAGACCACGACACCCACCTTCTGGCCGTGGCCGAGGCGACCCGAGCTGAGGCCCCACTTCACGGTGGCCGCGAGGATGGGGGCATCGTCCGCCCCCGTCCACCACAAGTACGGGGAGCCGAGATCCGTCCAGTTGGAGGTCGTCGTCCACTGGGAGAGCAACGGCGTATGACCTTCTTGGGTGACACAGAGCTGATTGACCCCTTCCAATGTGCCGAGCCCATCGAGCACGGCGAACACGGGCGGGTTGCCGACGGTCCACTGCTTGCACATCGCTCGCTGTTCAGCCGCGTTCGTCGGGTCAAGGAACTCGATCATGGGATTGATCTTCCGACCGTTTATCCCCCCCGCATCGTTGATCTGGTTGACGAAGAGGTGGATGGCCTTCGTCTGCTCGCCGTATTCGGCGTCCGACTCGATCTCGAACTGCCCCTCGATGCTCGAGAAGGAGATCAGCGGGAATACCACATTGATGGAGCTAGCCGAGACACCCCGTGTGCTCGTGCTGGCCTTGGTGACGGGAGTCGGGGCGCTGGTCGCACCCGACGGGGCTGCGACGCCCAGTGCCACCGTGCTCCCAACGAAGGCGATCGCCCCCCCGGTTCGCAGCAGTCTTCGCCTTACTCTCGATTTGCCCCAGCGTCGCATCGCTCTCTCCCCGAGTGCGGGCTTCGGACCGGCACTCCCCGGAGAAGGGTATCGCTCACTGGTTGAGGTGTGCATGCAGGACCTGGTTCCGTGAGCCGAGGCTGACTGGCGGAATAGATGCCAATTGAGCCCCGTCGCTCCGTCCGCCTCTAGGGTCACTTCGATGGAACCCCACGTTCGGGTCAAGTCGCTTGCCGTCATCGTCCGGCCCGAAGATGGCGCGATGTTGGTGGAAGAGGGCGACAACCGCACAGGTGGACGATTCGCCCGTCCTCTCGGAGGCTCCATCGAATTCGGTGAACGAGCAGTTGACGCCCTCAGGCGCGAGATCGTTGAGGAGCTCGGGTGCGAGCTGTCCAGAGCCTCGTTTCTGGCGGTTCTCGAGAACCACTTCCACCAAGATGGAGTACAAGGCCATGAGATCATCTTCGTCTTCCGCTGCGACCTGGCCGAGCCGTCCTTGTACAGGCGTGAGTCCATTCCCATCCTGGATGTTCCTGGCCTGGAGGCCATCTGGAGGCACAGACAGGCCAGAAGCCCCCGCCTGGTGCCTGAGGGATTGGCTGATCTGCTCGCGGCGAATGGGTTGCTTCCCGCTTAGGTGCCCGGCTCCAGGACGATGTTGACCATGACCTTCCCCTGAGGATCTCGCACGGCGATGGCCGTTCCATCTCGTTCGACCCCGTGAAGTCGGACAGAGATCGGACCATCCTCATCGAGGAAGTTGCGCCACCATTTCTTTTGGTCGGGAAACTGGACCTTGATGGTCACTTCGTCGCCATGCCTCTTGTACGCGACGGGTGTCGTGAACGTCCGACCCGACCGCCGCCCCGTGTACGTGATGACCGTCATCTGGCCCTCCACGAGGCGCCCCCACCGAGGGGAGAGCACCAAGGGCTTGACCACCGAGTTTGCTACAGCTGCGACGCGTTGGAAGGCACCCATCACTCCATTCTCCCTTGACGTGGGCCACGCGATCTCACGGAGGGGAGTCCATCACACATGTGACCGTCAAGGCTGGCAGCGTTCCAGGATGGTCTGCGGCAGGCCGGCGTCGGCGGACATTCGCTCGGGGGTCACTCGAGACCCCATCGCATGGACAGTCCGGTGACCCAGGCATCAGCAGCTTCAGGCCTCTCGGGCGGGGACTCCACCACCACCAGCTCGCCGACTCCCAACCGCTCGAGCTCAGCGAGGTCCTGTGGGGTGCCATCTCGTATCGATACCGCGATATGGAGGTCCGCAACATCCCTCTCGTGGCGTCGACAGAGCAGCGACAGCGCTGCGATCCGTTCTCCGATCTCATCGAAGGAGAGGTTGAAGCCGTACCAACCATCGCCGTACTTCGCAACGCGGGTCAGCGCCGCATCGCTGTTCCCTCCCAGAACCACTGGAATCGAGGTGCCGAGATAGGGCTTGGGATAACTGCGGACCTGATCGAACTGAACGAACTCGCCCCTGTAGGTGGCATGGCTGCAGCTCCACAAGGTACGCATCACGTCGACGTACTCCTGCGTGCGCCGTGAGCGACCCTGAAACGGAACGCCGAGTGCCGCGAACTCCTCTGCCGACCAGCCGATGCCGATCCCCATGATGAATCGCCCCCTCGAAAGCATGTCCAAGGAGGCCGCTTGCTTCGCAATGACGAGCGGATTGTGTTCGGGGAGCAACAGGATCCCGGTGCCCAGGCGGATTCTGGAGGTCACCGCCGCGGCGAAGGAGAGCGTCACGAACGGGTCCAGCCAATCGGCGTCCGAAGGCACGACGATCCGTCCGTCTGACGCGTAGGGATATGGCGAATCCGGTCGATCGACCATGACGATGTGCTCGCCGGACCAAAGAGTGGAAAACCCTGCGGCATCGGCTGAGAGAGCGACCGCGGCCACCACCTCAGGATTGGCGCCGAAACCGATTCCCAGCGCGTGGAGACCTATGCGCACGCTCACATTCTTGCAAACCGGGGCGGAGCGAAGGACAACTACTTGCGGAGAGTCGGGGGGCGTCGGGTGGGATGGATCCGATGTGAGGTCTGGGTTGTGGCATTGCCCTCATACCAACGGGATGCTGCCTCCTCGGAGGCTCAGTTGTCCAACACCCCGAGTCTGCGGACTCTCAGTGGGAGCCATCGTCTCCGGACCCCGGCGGCCCGTGGCATCGGCCCCGCCCATCTCACTCCCCGCCTGGCCCCGTTCCTGAGAATCCCAGGCGTGCGGTGACGTCGATCACATCAGCCCGGCCAACCAGGGCGCGACGATGTCGGCGACTTCGGCGTCACGCTTCCGCAACGAGTGGTCCCCGTCCACGAAGACGAGCGTGACCACTCCCGGTATCGCCTTTGTCTCCGCTTCGAGCTCGGCGGGGGTCGCGAAGGCATCGCGCCGTCCGGAGACGAACAGGCAGGGCACGTCCAGGTCGGGGAAGTGGGCGGTCCGAAGTCGTTCCGGCCGTCCCGGAGGATGCAGCGGGTAGCTGACCAGAACGAGTGCGGCCACCTGCAGGCCCTCGGCCACCGCCATGGAGCACATCCGACCGCCCATGGAGCGACCCCCGATGGCGACCCGGCTGGTCGGGACCTGAAGCCGGCCGGCCAGCGCGGACGTGGCCGTGCGGACCGTCCTTATGCACACGTCGGGCGGGTCCGGACGGCGCTTTCCCGCCGCCCGCCCCGGGAACTCGATTCGCTCGACGGCGATGCCGACCTGCGACGCCGCGTGGTCGATCGCCACGAGGGCGGGCTGGTCGCGGCCCGCGCTGGCACCGGGCGTGAGCAACAGGCCGGCAGGTCCCGATCCGGTCACGGTGCAATCATGCTCGAATGCCCGGACCGCCGTCGCCCACGGCGCACTGGCTGAATCGCCTGGCGCGCACCCTCGGCCCCACCGGGCCGCCGAGACAACTAAGCGGCGGCACGTGGATGGTCGAGGCGGGAGGGCGGACGTTCGTGGCCAAGGTCGGTCGCGGTTCACTCGACGAGGCCGACGGGCTCGCACAGCTGCGCCAGGTCCCTGGGGCCCCGCCCGTGCCCGAGGTCGTGTTGGCTGAGGACGACCTTCTGGTGACGGCTGCCGTCGACCAGTCCGCACGGGGCCCGGCGCACGACGAGTCGCTGGGCCACGCGCTCGCTGCGTTGCACTGCGCCACCGTTCCCCGCTGGGGTGCCGGCTCCTCATGGATCGGATCCTGCCGCGTCGATCCCTCCGCCTGGCCCGACGCTGCGGGCTTCTACGGGTCCCGGCTCGGCGAGCTCGCCGCCCGTTGCGGGCTCGAGGTGGCCGTGGCTCCGGTGGTCGCCAGGCTCGCTGACCTGCTCCCGCCGGGTGGCCCGGCGCTGCTCCACGGGGACCTCTGGTGGGGCAACGTCCTCTTCGGGTCGGACGGCCGTGCGTGGCTGATCGACCCTTCGGTCCACGGCGGCCACCCCGAGGAGGACCTCGCCATGTTGGCCTTGTTCGGTCCGGTGCCGGCTCGCGTGCTGACGGCCTACACGGAGGTGCGGCCGCTGGCAGCCGGCTGGCAGGAACGCGTGGCCCTGTTCCAGCTCTACCCGCTGCTCGTCCACTCCGTCTTGTTCGGGGGCGGCTATCGCTCCCGGGCGGAGGCGGTCGCCCGGCGCTTCGCATGACGCGCCGGCCGGGTGCGGGCGCAGTGGTCGACCCTCACCGGGTCACGTCGACCCGGACGACCGCCACGTTGTTCGCGTGGTCCGGGTCCGGGCTCCCGGAGAACCCGATCCCCACCACCCGCAACTGGCCCGCCCTCCGGGCCCGGAAGCTGACGGTGAAGTCGACCGACGCACGGGACGGCAGCGAACGCACCAACCACACCCCGGCGTTGCCGAACCAACGGCCACCCCGGGTGGCCGAGACCCGCCAGGACCGGAAGGGGAGGGCGATCCCGGCCCTGACGAACCGCGCCGTGGCCGGTCCGGCGTTGGCGACCGTGAGCGTGCAGCGTGCGTCAACCCCGACACGCACGGTGGCCGGGCACGAGAGGGCGGCCGAGACATCCGCCAACCGGGGGTCCGTCGTCGTCGACACCGACACGGTGAACGGACCCGCGGTCGCGCTCCCGACACCGTTGGTGGCGATCACCGAGTAGGTGAAGGACGTCGTCCCGCTCGGAGGCGAACCGGACAGGGCGCCGCTCGACGGGTCGATGGAGAGCCATGACGGCGCACCGGGGGCGAGCGAGTACGACGGTGCCGGGACACCACCGGCAACGAACATGTAGGCGTAGTCCTGCCCCGCTGTTGCCGTCGTGGGAGGCGACTCGACCGTGAACACCGGAGCCTGCTGGACGGCAATGGTGGCCGCCACCGTCGGGGCCGCGGCGAAACCGGCGCTCCCGGCCTGGTTGGCATCAATGACGCACGACCCCGGTTCGTCGTAGTCGAGCGTCGTCCCGTCGACGCCCGATACGCTGCACACCCCTGGGCCACTGGAGGGATCCACGCTGAACACGACCGGGTTCCCGGACCCACCGCCGCTCCCCGACAGCGTCGCCGGCTCACCCACGACGCCCAGGGCGGGTGGCGTGAAGCTGATCGCCTGGGGAGCAAGGACGACGGAGTCCGAGTCGACGGCGTTCGAGGATACGCTCGTGTCGACCTCTTGAGGGGCCGCCGAGGCCGAGGCGAGGCTCACGAACGCGCCGCCGGCCACCAGGCTGGACGACACGCTTCCCATCATGTCGAACGTCGCCGTGGCGTCACTGGCCAGGTCGATCCCGGTCCATTCGAATTGGTCCGCCCCGAGATCCACGAACGTCGTGCCGCCGATGGAGCTGACGGCGAACAGCGCGGTGAACCCGCCGTTGAGCGTGTCGGACACCGTCGCGTTCGTGACGGACGACGGACCGTTGTTGGTGAGCGT
>PMPX01000355.1 GCA_003169235.1 Acidimicrobiaceae bacterium
CTGGGCCCGCTCCTTGTTCACCGTGGACGTGCGCCTGGAGCATGAGATCGCCGTACTCGAGGGCATCGAGGAGGTCGCCTCCGCGCACCGCATGGTCATGGCCCGCTGGGAGCGCACCGTGCACTTCAGCACCAACCATCTCGTCGAGCTCCATGGCGAGCATGCCCATCTCACCGCTCGGCTCATGGCGATCCACGTGCACCCCTGTGAGAACCCACCCGACCCACTGATCGCCGCCAACGTCTTGGATGCTGATGCCGTTCTGACAAGCAACAGATGGCGCTTCGAGCGGTTCGCCCCTCGCACCCTCTGGAGAACCGGACGGTCTCCAGCAGAGATCCAGGCCAACCAGAAGTGAGCGAGACCATGCCCGCACTACCGCCGGAACTTCGCCAGCTCATCGAGTCTGGGCCAATGGTCCACCTCAGCACCATCAACCCCGACGGGAGCCCCCAGGTCACCGTCATTTGGATAGGGCTCGACGGTGACGATCTGGTGAGCACCCACATGCGGGACAACGTCAAGCTGAGAAACATCAGACGCGACCCCCGCGTGGCGCTCTCGTTCGACGTACCGCGCGAGCCCGGAGTCTGGATCAATCCTTACGCAGTCATCTATGCACGGGGGGCGGTAGAACCCAGCCCTCGCATCTGGGAGCTGATGGCCAGGCACGCGAAGGTCTACGTCTCTTCGGACGCCCAGGTCCCTGTTCCCGAGGGATCGGAGCCGGGCTTCATCGTGCGGTACTCGATCGAGCGAATTGGGGGCATCGGCCCATGGGCGACCAGCCCTGCACTCTGACCAATCGGTGAGCCCACGAGAGCGCGGCAACGTGGCGTGGTTTCCCGGCGAGCGATCCACACCGTTCGCCCACGTCCGCCCGGTGCCGTTCGGGCCTTGTGGACAGGAGTGTTGGCTCGAGGTCACCGAGCTCGAGGCAGGACGCGACGGACGACGCCCCGGGTAACCCCGGCACGCCGTCCGTCGCAAAGCACAAGGGGCTAGAAGGCGGCGATGCCCTCCCCGCCTACCGCTCCGGGCACCGTGACGGACCCGATCTCGGCCAGGGATCCATTGGCGCCGACGTGGAACTCGTCGACGATCCCGTTCCCGCCGGTCTGCACGTAGAGGTACTGGCCACCGATGGACGCTGAAGCGTCAACGGTGCCCGGGTCGGTCGTGGTCTGCCCGGCCAGGGCCAGGGAGCCGCCGAGCGAATCCGAGAACTGGCTCTCCGAGGCGCTCCCGGCGTTGGAGGCGTAGAAGAATCCCTGCGCCTGGGCCACCCAGCACGTCGCTGATTGACCGGTACCCAGCGTGTCAATGGGAGTCACCGTGCCGCCCGGGTTGAGGACGAAGGTAGCCAGTGCGTTGGTGCCGGCCTCGGCGATCACCAGGTGGCCCGCTGCGTCGAAGGAGATCGCAAAGGGCACGGCACCGGGCTCGGAGTTCACCACNNTTGGAGCCGTCCGGGGAGAAGGCGACCTGACCGGGTGTGTTCACGAACTGCGGCGTCGCCGTCGGATCGAGTCCCAGAGCTCGGTTCGATCCGGGAAGGGCGAAGAGGTGGCCGAAGAAGTTCACGTAGCCTTGGACCGACCCACCGTTCTCGGCGTTGACGACGTAGACGAGGTTTCCGTACGTGGTCACGCTCACCGGGAACGTGCCACCGGAGTTGACCACCTGACGGAGCGCCAGACGGTCTCGGTGGACCGAGAAGACCGAAACGGTGTTGCTGCCGGCGTTCACGGCATAGAGAGTGTCGCTGCGCTGGTCGTAGGTGAGAGATCCCTGCGAGGCCAGGTGATCGACAACCGAACCAGTCAGCTGACCACCCAAGCCGCCCGTGTTGTAGGTGCCAGCCAATGCGAGAGTGCCGCTGTCGGACCGGTCATAGGCGACAATCTGGTTGCCTGCAGTATTGTCGGTTTGCACGAAGACGACGTGATCGGCGCCTCCGAAGAAGGACGGTCCTGGCTCGTCCGCACCGGCGACGACGGGCGCGGCCAACGTTGACAACCCCATGATCGCTCCGGCACCGACTGCGAATCGGGTGAATCTCCTCATTGCATCTCCTCCACTGTTGACGGGTACACGACCATCCACAGTCCCCGCACCCTTGCCAAGCGTTACGCTCCCAGCGATTCGGACCTCCCGCCTGCCCGTAACGATCACCGAGCCGACCAGTACGAGAAGTGTGTGCCCCGCAAACGATCTCCTCGCTCAGCCTGCGAAGAGCAGTCGGACCGTCACGGACGGGCGCCGTATCTCGTGAGCGTCCGGGACCTACCATTCGATAGGTGGACACGGACCTCGAGCTGCTTTCCCGGCTGCGCGATGGTGACGAGGAGGCCTTCGTGATGTTGGTGGCGCGCTACCAGCAGCCCATGCTGCGCCTGGCTCGCGCGTACGTTCCGAGCCGCGCCGTTGCCGAGGAGGCCGTCCAGGACACATGGATGGGAGTGGTCAAAGGCATCGAGCGGTTCGAGGGGCGCGCCGCATTCAAGACGTGGCTCTTTCGGATCCTGATCAACCGCGCACGCTCGGCAGGCGTCCGGGAACGGCGTCACGCAACAGTCGAGCCACACCATGCCGTTGACCCGATTCGCTTCGATACGAACGGGCAGTGGGCGGAACCTGTCGAGCCTTGGACCGGGGACAGCGAGGATCGCCTGGAGGCGTCCACTTGGGGGCCGGCCCTCCAATCCGGTCTCGAGGACCTACCACCGCGCCAACGTCGGGTCCTCGTGTTGCGCGACGTGGAAGGACTTTCCTGCGACGAAGTGTGCGAGCTTCTCGACATCAGTCCGGGAAACCAACGAATCCTGTTACACCGGGGTAGGACTCGCCTGCGCGAGATCCTCGAAACTCAAATAGCGAAGGCTTGAGCCATGCTCTCATTGCGACGCAGGGACATCGTGTGTCAACAGGCGGTCGAGATGGTCACCGACTACTTGGAGGGCTCGCTCCCACGCAGAAGCCGACGTCGGTTCGAGGCGCATCTTCGAGCCTGCCCCAACTGTGCCGCCTACATAGAACAGATCAAGCTGACCATCGAACTGACCGGGACCATCGAGCCCGAAGACCTCACTCCAGAGGCCAAGGCGGACCTCACCGAGTTGTACCGGCGCTGGCGGTCCGAATAGCGAGGGAGGTCACCTCCGAGTCGTTGGACCCGACGAGTGCGAAGGTGCTTGACGTCACTGAAGATCCGGTGCGGACGCGGCGCCGGGACTTCCGCACCTGGTGCGGACATAGCGCGTCTTCGCCGCATGCCGGACGAACCCGAGTGACGACCCCCTCCAGCCCGTTCGCCGACGTCCTACTGATCCGGTCGCGTGTATGGACCGGAATATGGACAAGAAAATGTGCGGTTACTGCTGTCAAAGACTTTCCGCGACGCCCCGGATCGCCCCACTTAGCTTCGGCTTGTCATATCGGCTCACCGCAAGAGAGTCTGTCGCTCTGGCGACGGAACGGACCGACCAATTTGATGCCGCTTGATCTGTTTGGCACACAGGGGCCTGAGAAGCGTGAGGTCACCGGTTCGGCGCCGGTCAAGTTGGTGCCATCACCACCGCCGAGCGGGTACCACCACCTCGCTGTACGCGAGTTATCACCCTTGGTGCTGGGCCTTCGTTTTTGTACCGTTGACCAGAGAGAGAGAGTGAAGGAGGCGGTAACCATGCCAATTGAGTCTTCCATCCATCGACTTGCTCGGGTGGTTGTCAGGGGTCGGACCTTGATCGTTCTTGCTGTCGCTGACGTGCTCCTGTTCATGGTTGCCGACATCGCGAATGGACCGGGGAATCAACATGGGCTCCGCCTCGTTGTGTCCAATGTCGTGTGGGGTCTCTTCTTGGTTGGTTGCGTCCTACTCATCGCATTGGCAGTGGCCGTCCTGGTCCAATCCGTGGTGAGGCACGCGAAGCGACCGGCCCCAATGCTCTAGCTCCGGGGATGCCCGTCGCATAGGCGGTGGTCACAGCGACGTACCCGGGTCATGGTGCTACTGCCACCGATGCAAAGCTGGTGGCCATCTGGACGTGACGGGCTCGGTAAATCACGCTGGGGTCTAGAGGTCATCGTGGGCGCAGTCAGGCTGGTGTTGGGCGCCGAGTTTCGCCGCCGATGGCGCTCCTGGCTGATCCTGGTCGTCTTGATCGCCGTGGTGGGTGGATTGGTTCTGGCTGCCGCAGCCGCCGGGCGCCGCACGGCCACCGCGTTTCCGCGCTTTGTGGCGGCTCACGGTTATGACGTCTATATCTACAATCAAAAACCCGTTCCTGGACTCAGCAGGCTGCCGGGGGTCTTTTCTGTCACGACAATCGGTAATCCTGCGAGCGGACAACCGACGTGTGCGTGCACGACCCGTGCCATCAACCCGTCGAACTTCTATATCAATGAGTTGTCTCCCAATGCATTGAGGCGCGTGGTGAAGTTGGTCGCCGGCCAGATGCCCGCCGAGTCGTCACCGTATGACGTGCTGGCCTCCTTCACTCTCCAACAGGACTACGGCGTGCACATCGGTTCGGTCATTGATGCGCCGCTCTATGCATCGTCACAGCTGCCGGCACTGGCCAGCGGCGCCAACGTGTCCCCGTCCGGGCCGACGGTTGCCCTACATGTCGTGGGAATCGGTGCCGCGGAAATGGAGTTCCCCTCCGGAACGACACCCGAATACGACCTTTTCACAACGCCGGCATTTGCACGTGCCGTCAACAGCAGAGTTCCGCACGCTTCCGTCTACCTCGTTCGGCTTCGTCACGGGACGTCCAGCCTGCCCCGGTTCGCTGCGGCCGCAGGCCCTCTTCACCTTGTCTATGTCTCAAATCAGGCGAACGCTGCCGCGGCGGTGACGGCATCGATTCACCCCCAGGCCGTGGGCTGGTGGGTCCTCGCCGTCCTGGCCGCACTGGTCGGTCTTGCCGTCATCGGCCAGGCGCTCAGTCGGCAGAGCATCGTCGAGAGCGAGGCGTACCCCTCTTTGGTGGCCTTGGGATTGCCGCGACGCCACCTCATCGTGCTCGGCACGGCGCGGAACCTGATGGTGGCTCTCGTCGGCGCGGCGGGTGCCGTCATCGTCGCCTTTGCGTTGTCCCCCCTGACACCGGTCGGGGAGGCGCGCCTGGCCGAACCTTCGACCGGTCTTGGCTTCGATCCGCTGGTTCTCCTGCTCGGAGCGCTGGCAACCGTGGTCGTGGTTCTGCTCCTGGGCATTTGGCCGGCTGTCCGCGTGTCGCGGGTACGCGTCGGCGCCGACCAGGCATTAGACGCTCACCGGTCCTCCATCGTGGCGAAGGTGGCCGCCTCAGGCGCGCCGCCGAGCGCGGTGATCGGGGTCCGCCACGCCTTGGAACGCGGACGCGGCGCGGCGTCGGTCCCGGTGGGCGCCGCACTGCTCGGATCGGCGTTGGCGGTCACGGCGCTCTGCGCCACGCTCGTCTTCGGCGCCAGCTTGACCCACCTGACGACCACGCCCGCCCTCTACGGCAGCAACTATCAACTGGGATTCTCGAACTCGTACCAGGGGCCGGGCAACCCCACCTCGTGGGCCGTCAGCCTGGAGCACGACCCCTCCATCACCGCAATCATGCTGGCGGCCTCCGATGAGGTGTCAATCAACGGGCATGATGTCCTCGCCATTGCCGGGAAGGAAGTGCGTGGCCCAATGCTCCTGTCGACGGTCGACGGTCGGCTTCCCGCTGGTGACCACGACGTGACGCTCGGAGTGACGACTCTGCACGAGGTCAGTGCCCATGTGGGGTCGGTTGTGCGAGTGACCGTGCAACTGCCGACAGGCGGTTCCCGCACCGTTCCGTTTCGCGTCGTCGGGACGGCATCGTTCCCCAGCGACGCCGGGGGCGGAGGGCTCGGCACCGGGTCGGCCTTCACCATGGCTGGCTACCTGAACGCCGTGTGCCCGCCCGGACGTGAGCAGAGTGGCTGCCGAAGGGCATTCGCGGCCAATCAAGACCTCGTCGTCTTTGCGAGGGTGACCTCCGATCCGAAGGGTCAGGCCGATATCGCCCGCTACGTTGCTCAGGGGGCGGGCCGGCCGACCATTCCAACCTCATTGGTCAACTTCGGGGAGGCGGTGAACTTCCCACTCATCCTCGGGTGTGTACTGGCAATTTTCGGTGTGGCAACCCTCCTCCATTTGCTCGTGGTCAGCGTCGTCAGGCGCCGCCGGGAGATGGGACTACTGAAGGCGCTCGGCTTCGTGAACCTACAGGTCGGCGCGACCGTGCTCTGGCAAGCCACGACGGTTGCCCTGGTGGGAATCATCGTCGGCGTCCCGCTCGGCATCGTCGTCGGCCGGGTGGTCTGGAATGCCTTTGCCACCAACCTCGGCGCCGTGCCCGTCGCTGCCGTTCCCGGGTTGGCGATCGCTGTCCTGGCCCTAGGCGTGCTCGTGGTCGCCAATGCTCTGGCCGTCATTCCGGCTGTGACCTCGGCGCGCAGACGGTCGGTTGGGCAGCTCTTGCGGACTCAATGAGGGCAGTGTGGCAGACGACGTGTCCTGGGCCTCGATGTAGGGGCCTTTACACATCGACAGAGCATGTCGAACGGCTGTCCCACTCGTGTGTTCGGGGCGTTCCTTGGACAGTGTCCGAACCACCTCGGCGACCGCATCACGAGATCGCTGCGGCCATGCGGCGGATCTCGACCGAGGCCTTGGGTGCCCGCCCCCGGGCCTCGATGTGGTCGAGCCAGTGGGTCTGCAGGTCCCCGAAGGTCTCCTTGGTCGACGGGATCCGCCCGTGATCGCCTCGCTCACCAGACCGGCTGCGGCCCGCTGAGCGTCGCGGTTAGCGCCTCGCACGGTCGCCGCTGCATACCGATAGCGGTGCGTCGCCGGGTCCGGCCCGACGACACCGAGACCTGCCGGACCCCCGGCGGGCGTTCACGTGGGCTTCCTGGACGGAGCCAGTCGGCGACTATGGCCGGACTATGAACAATGGTCCCGGTCGTACGACAACTCCTGCTGGAGAGGTGCGAAGCCGAATTGGACTCACTGCTCACCAGAAACGAGCAGTCCAGTGCGTAGCGGACGATCCACCGACAAGGCCCTCACCTGAGCTCCATCCAGTCCGTTCGACAGTCCGTTCGACTTCGTCCAACCGGTTCCCTTCGAATTTATGGACAGGAATTCGGAGCTTCTTGATAGGAAGACTCTCCGAGCCGGTGTCTTTCGACGTGGTCCGGTCACACGTTCTCGGTGGTCAGCCCGGACGAGCGAGGTCAGCCAGTCGCCAACGTCCCAAGGTGAGTGCCTCCATTGATCAGAGATCGTTTCCCGCGTACGAGAGGTTGAAGCTCTTGTTCGCCAGTGGGAAGTCGGGGACGATGGTGTCGGCCAGCGAGACCGGTAGCGCCGGCCAGTTGTGGAAGGACGGATCGACGATCTTCACCCTCGACAGTCGACCCTGATCGTCGATCTCCACGCGATGCAGGGCAGCCCCGCGCCACGCTTCGGCGATTCCCACCCCACTGACCGATTGACCGTGGGGTCCTGGTGGCGGGGCCGAGACGGCCTCGAGTGAACCTGCCCGCTGAATGAAGTCTCGTAAGAGGGACAGCGAAATCTCTGTCTCTGCGACCCGGACCTCGAAGCGTGCCTTCACATCACCGTGCTCACGAACGGCGGGGGAGAACCAGCTCGGCATGGACATCGACGGGTGGGCGTCTCGAGCGTCGAACGCGAGACCCGAGGCGCGGCCGGCGATCCCGACGACGCCGAGATCCCGGGCGTGGGCCTCGTCGAGCACGGCGGTGCCGATGAAGCGCTCCATGACCAGGGCGCTCGAGGTGGCCAGGTTGATCAGCTCCTCGAATTGCTCTCCGACCTGGGCCAGCTCAGCGTCGGAAGGCAGAGAGTCGACCCGGGCCCCGCCGGGGACGACGCCACCACGCAGCAGCCGGTGGCCGGTCACGCGGGCGTTCATCTGGAGCAGGTGCTCACGTAGCGAGAGCGCCCAGGCGTTGGCGATGCCGAAGCCCACGTCGTTGCAGAGTGCGCCGATGTCGGCCACGTGGTTGTACAGACGCTCGAGCTCCAGGAGGATGCCACGGAGAACAAGTGCCTCTTGTGGCACCTCCAAGCGCCACGCGTCCTCGACGGCCTGGCAGTACGCCAGGGCGTGCCCGACGGCGGTGTCACCGGAGATCCGCTCGGCCAGCTCGAGGCCGGCCTGGGGTTCCCGGCCCTCGAAGAGGCGTTCGACACCCTTGTGCACGAACCACAGGCGAGCCTTCATGCGCAGGATGGTCTCGCCGACCACCCAGAAGCGAAAGTGGCCGGGCTCGATCAGCCCGGCGTGCACCGGCCCGACCGGGATCTCGTAGACGCCCGTGCCTTCGACCGGGACGAAGGGGTACGCGCCGGCGTCGGGCACCATCGCCGGAGAGTTCCCAGACCCGCGGCGCATCGGGTGCCAGCCCTCGGGCCAGTGCTGGTGCAGCACCAGGCGCCGGGGCTGGGGGTGGCCGACCGGGATGATGCCGAAGAGGTCCTGGAGCTCGCGTTCGAAACGTCCGCCGGGGAAGGAGGCGCCCGACAGGCTCGGCACGGTCGGCCGGACCGGGTCGACGAACAGGTGGAGTTCGACCCGGGTGTCGGGCGGGCCTGATGTGAAGAGGTAGACGACCCGCAGCCGGTCGCCGTCGTCGTGCGCCGACACGAGAGCGAGCCGCATGCCCTGAGAGAGGAGGGTGGAGGCCGCATCGACCAGGTCTGCCGCCACGATCACGCCGGCTCGGCGGTGGAGGCCGGCCGGCTCGAGCGCCACCGACGCGAGCGAGGGAGCCGTCACGTCGCCACCACCCGCGCCGCGGCGGTCAGCAGGCCCGAGAGCGGCCAGGCGAACACGCCGATGAAGCCGCACACGACCAGGCCGCCGATCAGTGGCGCCGCGACCCAGCGGGGTGGCGGCGCCGTGACGCCGGACGATCCGGCCGGACGGGGTGGACCGGCCGGTCCGAGGAGCATGTGCCGGGCGTGGCCGACCACGGCGATGAACACGACCACCATCGCCACCATGGCCAGGACGGCCGCCCACCCGAGGCCCACCTCGAACTCGGCGCGGACCATGACCAGCTCGCTGGTGAAGAGGCTGAAGGGCGGGAGGCCGAGCAGGGCGACGAGCCCGACCCCGAACAAGCCGCCAAGGGCGGGCCGGCGGGCCACCAGGGACCGCACGCCGTCGATCCGGCTGGTGCCCTCCGCCGTCAGAATCTCGCCCGAGGTCAAGAAGAGCACGCTCTTGGCCAGACCGTGACCGAGGATGTGCAGCAGGACGGCGGCGATGGCGAGCCGGATCCCCGCCGCGGCCCCCAGCGCGATCAGGCCCATGTGCTCGATGCTCGAGTAGGCGAGCATGCGCTTGTAATCGCGCTGGGCGATCAGAAGCGACGCCGCCAGCGCCAGTGAGAGGAGGCCCACGATGACGAGCAAGGTGCGGGCGAATCCTGGCCCGAGCGCCACGTCGGTCACCGCCTTGAAGCGCAAGATGGCGTAGAAGGCCACGGTGAGGAGGACACCCGACATCAAGGCCGACACCGGTGCGGGGGCCTGGCTGTGCGCGTCGGGGAGCCAGGTGTGCATCGGGGCGAGCCCGACCTTGGTCCCGTAGCCGAGGACGAGGAGCCCGAAGGCGAGGCGCATGAGCGACGGGTCAAAGTGGCGCGCATGTGCCATGAGCGAGGTCCAGTCGAGCGCATGGGCAGAATGGCCGCCCGCGTGCAGGGCGGCCAGGTACACGAAGACGGTGCCCAGAAAAGCCAGGGCGATCCCGACCGAGCAGATCACGATGTACTTCCAGGAGGCCTCGAGCGAGCCCCGGGTCCGTCGGAACCCGACCAGGAACGCGGTCACGATGGTGGTGGCCTCTACGGCCACCCACAGCACGCCGACATTGGCCGCCAGGACGGCGAGGATCATGAAGCCCACGAAGGCCTGAACGAGCACGCCGTAGACCGCAGACCGCTCGGGGTTGCGGTGCCCATCCTCTGGTGCACGCGCCGGGGTGCGGACGCCGAGCCACGATGCCAGGAGTGAGATCGCACCGATGACGATGACCATGAACACGCTCAGCGCGTCGGCGCGCAGCGTCCCCCGCGCGCCGGAGAGCGGACCTTCTCGGAGCACTCGTACGGCGGCAATGATCCCGAGGGCGAGCGCCCCCCCATTGGATGCCACGGCGGCCCACGCACTCCATGTCCGCCCGCGCCCGAGGGCGACGGCGGTGCCGCCGAGCAATGGGAGGACGAGGATGGTCATGAGCAGCATCAGTCGTGCAGCTCCTGGAGCTCGTCGAGATCGACGTCGCCGAACTCGAGTCGTAGCCGTTGCGACAGCACCATGAGGACGACGACGCCCAGCAGAACGTCGAAGGAGACTCCGAGCTCAATCAGGAACGGGAAGCCCGCCGTGCACAAGAAGGCGGTGAGGGCGATCCCGTTGTCCACCATGAGCAGCCCGACGATCTGGAACGTCGGCCTGCGCCGGGCGACCAGGACGAAGAAGCCGATCAGCATGGTGGCGATGCCGATCGGTACCAGCGCACCGGCTCTGGTCCCGACGAAGTGGGCCACGCCGCGGCCGGTGACGAAGGCCAACACGATGAGCGCGGCGGAGGCGACCAGCGAGGCGGGGACGTTGACGAGCGGCCGGCTCTCGCGCGAGCCGGAGTCCGAGCCGCTGGCGCGCCCGAGGAGGACCGGGATCACCACCGCCTTGACCACCACGACGACGGCCGCCGCGGCCAGCAGCCCGGCGTCGTGCAGATGCACCCCGAGGACCACGGCGACCAGGCCCAGGGAAGCGCCCTGGACGGCCACCATCGAGATGACGGCGCGGATTGAGGCAAGCCACAGGATCGCCACGGCGCAGACCAGCACGGTGCCGGCGGCCAGGGTGAGCACGGAGAAGTAGGACGATCCGCTCACGGCACCACCAGCGTGGAGAGGACGGCCAGCGTGGCCAGGACGAAGGCCCCGGCAAGCAACTCGGGCACGCGGAAGAGGCGGAGCTTGGCCACCGTCACCTCGAACACGGCCAGGGCCGCCCCGAGCACGACCAGCTTCCCGGCGGTGCTCGCGAGGGCCACCGCGAGGTGCCAGGGGCCTGGTGAGGTGGCGATGCCCCAGGGGACGAACAGATCGGCCAGGAGCGTGAACAGGACGACCAGTCGCATCGACTCGGCCAGCTTCACGAGTGCAAGGTCAGGCCCGGCGTACTCGAGCATCATGGCCTCGTGGATCATGGTCAGCTCCAAGTGGGTGGACGGGTTGTCGACGGGAAGCCGCCCGCTCTCGGCCACGATGACGATGACGAACGCCACAAGGGCCAGGACTCGCTCGGGGGTGGCCAGCCAGGCCGGGTGCGCCAGGGACCTGATGATGATGGTCGGCAGGTTGGAGGAGTGAGCCGGGACCGAGAGGGCGAGGATGGCCACCAGCAAGGCGGGTTCGGCCAGTGCCCCGATCGTCATGGCCCGGCTCGCTCCCATGCCCCCGAACGCGGTGCCAGTGTCGAGGGCGCCGAGGGCCAGGGAGACCGAGCCGAGGAGGAGGAGGAAGACGACGGCGAACAGGTCCGCGGACCAGCCGAACGCCGGGTCGGTGGCCAACAAGGGCGCGACGGCAGCCACGACCAGAGTGGTGGCGACCAGGACGACAGGGGCCAGGGGGAAGACCCAGCTGGCGTGCTCCGGGCGGGTCCGTTCGCGCCCGGCCATCTTGCGCAGGTCGAGGAGGGGCTGGTGGACCGGTGGTCCGACCCGACCTTCCATCCGGCAGCGCACCTTGCGCATGAAGCCGAGGAGGAGCGGGCCACCGACGATGACGAGGACGACCTGCAGCAACGAGATCGCCGACATGGACGTGATCGACCAGCCGGTGCTCACGCGAGCACCACCAGCACGACGATGAGCGCGACGAGGCCGAAGGCCAAGTAGCGGTGGACGCTGCCGTTGGGCACCCTCCGGGCCACGGCACCCCAGCGCACGAGCATCCGGTCGGCGGGGCGGTACACGCGCCGCTCGAACGCGTCGTCGATGGTCGTGTGGATGACCGCGGCCTCGGTGTAGTAGCGCGACTCGGCCAAGTGGCTCACGTCGACGTCGCGCGCCGGGCTCAGCACATCCTCGAACACGCGCGTGAGCGGCTCGCCGAACGACGTGGCCGTGTACTCCATGCGCGCCGTCTGCAATTCGCGCCCGCACCCCCACGCCTCGGTGAGGCGTACCGGGCGCTGCTGCACCAGATGGCGGCCGAGCGCGACGAGCCCGCCGAAGCCCACCAGGCCGATCGCCACCAGGCCCGGAGCCAACATGCCGGGGACGCCGGGGAGCGCCACGTTCCAACCACGGGTGAGCGCCCCGGCCAGGTGAAGACCTGGAACGGCGCCGGCCGCGTCCACCACTGAGGGGATCACGAGGAAAGGAGCGACGCCGAACACCAGGCAGAGGACGGCGAGCAGGCCGGCCCCGATCCACATGGGCCGGCCGACCTCGCCGGCCCGCTCGGCGTCCTGGGTGCGCGGCAGGCCCAGGAGTCCGATACCGATGGCCTTGGTGAACGTGAAGGCGGTCAGCCCACCGGTGAGCGCGAGGACGCCCACACCGATCGGCATGGCCACGGCAATGGCCACGTCACCTGAGGGCAGTCCGTGCAACATGCTCTGGAGGAGCAGCCACTCGCTCACGAAGCCGCAGAACGGTGGGAGCGCCGCGATGGCGAGCCCGCCCACCAAGAAGATGGGTCCGCTCACCGGCATCCGCCGGAGGAGGCCGCCGAGCTGGTCGAGATCAGTCGACCCAGCGGCCTGGTGGACCGAACTGGCGGAGAGGAACAGCGAGCCCTTGAACACCGCGTGGAACACAACGTGGAGCAGCGCGGCGACCAACGCCAAGAGGGCGAGGGCCCGGTGTCCGGTGTCGGCGAACAGACCTGAGGCGCCGACGCCGAGCAGCATCAGGCCGACATTGTCGGTGGTCGAATAGGCGAGCAGGCGCTTGAGGTCCTTGCTGGTTGCCGAGTGCAGCGACCCGAACATGGCCGACAACGCGCCGAGGCCCATCACGAGGAGCCACCACCACGCGGGGCCGCCGGAAAGCAGGCCCATGCCGACACGCACGATGCCGTAGACCCCGAGGTTCACCATGGCAGCCGACATCAGAGCGGACACGGGTCCGGGAGCCTCGGGATGGGCACGGGGCAGCCACACGTGGAGGGGCACCGCGCCGGCCTTCGAGCCGAAGCCCACGACCGCGAGTACAAAGGCCGTGCTGCGCACCCACGCCGGCAGGTGCGCGGAGCGGACAGCGATGACGGCGAACGACTGGCTCCCCGACCGCGTTGCCAGCAGGACGAGGCCCAGGATCAGCGCCGCCGCACCGAGTTGCGTCATGACCGCGTACCACTGCCCGGCCACCTGCACCTCGCTCCGGCGTGCGTGGTCGGTCAGGACGAGCAGGAGCGAGGTGATCGCCATCAGCTCCCAGAGGAACAAGAAGGTCGTCACGTTCGAGGCGGCCGGGACCAGCAGGAGGCTGGTCACGAAGAGCGGGAGGATGCTCGATGCCGTCCGGCTGGCCAGACCCTGGCCGTCGTACCCGAACCGGAAGATCATGGCGCAGATGCCGACGACGGCCGTGATGACGACGAAGAGGGCGCCGAAGCGGTCGAGGGCGAGCGAGAAGCTCGCGAGGGGCATGAGAGTGGTCGTGTGCACCACAGCGGCATGACCCGAATGCAGGACCTCCGCGCCGACGACGAAGCCGAGCGCACAGGCGGCGATGGTCAGTGCGGACGAGAGGGCGATGCGGAACCGAACGGGGGCGATCGCCCCGGCCGCGGTACCGGCCAGGCCCATCAGCGCGGTGGCGACGAGCAGTGCCGCGGTCACGTCCCAGCCAGTCCCCGGAGGGCGCGCACGATCGCTGCCGGATCCGGGGGGCAGCCGGGGATCTCGAGGTCGACGGGCACGACGTCGCTGACGGCACCCTCGACGCCGTAGGCACCTCGGAACACCCCGCAGTCGCGGGCACAGTCGCCCACCGCGACCACGACCCGTGGCTGGGGCACGGCGTCGAATGTCTTCCGCAGCGGGGCTGCCATGTTGCGGGTGACTGGGCCGGTGACGAGCAGCCCGTCGCAGTGGCGGGGCGAGGCTTCGAGCCGGATGCCGAATCGTTCGGCGTCGTAGGTGGGGGAGAAGATCGACGCGATCTCGATCTCGCAGCCGTTGCACGAGCCGGCGTCCACGTGTCGGAGCTGCAGTGATCCGCGGAGCCGTTTGGCCGCAGCTACCACCACTGGTGTTCCACGGTCGGGATCCCCGATGTCGGCCGGGCGGGCCCGGAGACGCCTACCGATTGCCCTGAGCCGCATAATTGACATATACATCAATCCATAAATAGATCAGTTGTCAATCTGACAGAACAGTTGATCGATCAATTAGGGTGTCTCAGCCAAGGACCGCAGGCCAAGAGACACGGACCGCAGGCACTGGACTGGAAAAGGAGACAATCCCGTGGCTCCCACGCCGATCTACCAGGTGAAGGCGGAGTTCTTCAAGACCCTCGCCCACCCGGCGCGGATCAGGGTGCTGGAGCTCCTCCGAGACGGGGATCGGACCGTCGGGGATCTCATCCCGGAGGTCGGAATCGAGGCGTCCCATCTGTCCCAGCAGCTTGGGATCATGCGACGAGCGAATCTCGTGCAATCCCGCAAAGAGGGCGCAACGGTCGTCTACTCGGTCAGCAATCCCATGATCTTCGAACTCCTCGACGTGGCGAAGAAGATCCTCACGTCGTCCCTCGCTGAAACCAGGGACCTCCTGGCCGAACTCGAGTCGACGACCGAGAGTTGATTGAGGGGCCCTGCCTGCCGCGTACGCCATCGGGGAAGACGACGCGCATCTCTAGACACACAGATGTACTTCCGATGCGGACCCCGATCTCGAACCAGGAACTCGGCCACTGCCCCGCCTTCTCGGTTGAGTGACCGCGGAGCCGATCCGTAGGCCGACGGCTGGGTCGAACACCGCGAAGGATCCGGCGGCCTGGCCCATTGGCCGCGACGTCACGCGGCGTGCGGGTTCAGTTTGGCGGGGGCGGACAAACGAGGAGGCCGAAGGCCGGCGAGGTCGTGAAAGCCCGCAGCCGCGGTGGCCAGGAGCAGGACGCCGGATGCGATGCCGGTGGTGGCGGCAAGTGAGGAGCCCGA
>PMPX01000228.1 GCA_003169235.1 Acidimicrobiaceae bacterium
TGGCCGGCGGGGACAGCCTGGTCGCCCATCCGCGGGTATGTCGGCCTCGATGCGAGGTTGTACGCCGGATACCAGGCCGGCAGGGCCAGTGTACCGCCCGCCACCAGCGGCTGCGCGAGAGTGGGACCGATGCAGTATCGGCCCCCGACCGGCTCGATCCCCGACGCACCGGGGTCGTACCAGTTCTACGACGCTGAGGGCCGCGTCCTGTACGTGGGGAAGGCCAAGTCGCTGCGCCATCGCCTGCCCAATTACTGGCAGGACTCGGCCAAGCTCATGCCCCGCACGGCCCAGATGGTCGCCCAGGCGGACCACGTCGAGTGGGTGGTGGTGGACAGCGAGGTCGACGCGCTCATCCTCGAGCACTCGCTCATTCAGGCGCACCTGCCCCGCTACAACGTCCGGCTCAAGGACGACAAGAGCTACCCCTGGCTGGCCGTCACGCTCAACGAGGAGTGGCCACGGCCCGCGGTGGTGCGGGGCCGCAAGCGCAAGGGCGTCCGCTACTTCGGGCCCTACGGCAACGCCGGCGCCATCCGGTCCACCCTCGACCTGCTGGTGCGGAGCTTTCCGGTCCGCACCTGCTCGGACACCAAGTTCACGCGGCACGAGCGGCTCGGGCGACCCTGCCTCCTCTACGACATCGACCGCTGCTCGGGGCCGTGCGTCGGTGCCGTCGACCACGTGGCCTACGACGGCTACGTGACCGACCTGATGCGGTTCCTCTCGGGCGACACGGAGCCCGTGCTGGCGAGCCTGGAGGCGGAGATGCTGGCCGCCTCCGACGATCTCCAGTTCGAGCGGGCGGCACGGCTGCGTGATCGCATCGCCGCCGTGCACAAGGCCGCCGAGACCCAGCAGATGGTCTCGGACCGGGCCGAGGACTTCGACGTGGTGGGGCTGGCCGAGGACCCGCTCGAGGCGTCGGTGCAGATCTTCCGCGTGCGGCGTGGGCGCGTGGTCGGGCACCGGGGCTTCGTGGCCGAGAAGGTCGAGGACCTGTCCGGGCCCGAGTTCGTCGCGCTGGTGGTCGCGCAGGTCTACGGGGCCGACGGCGCGGAGGTGCCGCGCCGCGTGCTCGTGCCCGAGGAGCCGGACGATCTCGAGATCCTCCAGAGCTGGTTGCGCGCCGTGCGCGGTGGTCCGGTCGACATCGCCGTCCCGTTGCGGGGGGCCAAGCGCGCGCTGCAGGACACGGTGACGCGGTCGGCGGGCGAGGACCTGGCGCGCCACCGCCTGCGCCGGGCGGCCGACCACAACGCGCGGTCCAAGGCGCTGACCGAGCTGCAGGACGCGCTGTCCCTGCGCGAGGCACCCCTGCGCATTGAGTGCTACGACATGAGCCACCTGCAGGGTACCGACTACGTGGGCTCCATGGTCGTGTTCGAGGACGGGCTGGCCAAGCGGTCGGACTACCGGCGCTTCAAGGTCAAGACCGTCGCCGGCAACGACGACTACGCCGCCATGGAGGAGGTGCTGACGCGCCGCCTCACCGCGCTGAAGTCGGCACCGGAGGCACCCGAGGGCGGGCGGCCACGGCGTTTCGCCTACCGGCCAAACCTGCTGGTGGTCGACGGCGGCAAGGGACAGCTCGGGGTCGCCGAGCGGGTGGTGCACGAGCTGGGGCTCGACGGGGAGCTGGAGCTGGCGTCGCTGGCCAAGCAGTTCGAGGAGGTCTACCGCCCGGGCTCACCGGACCCGGTGCGGCTGCGCCGGGGCTCCGACGCCCTCTACCTCCTGCAGCGGGTACGCGACGAGGCCCACCGCTTCGCCATCACTTTCCACCGGGAGCGCCGGGCCAAGCGGATGACCCGGAGCGTCCTCGACGACATCCCCGGGCTCGGCCCGGCCCGCAAGGCGCGCCTGGTCAAGGAACTGGGTGGGGTGAACGCCGTGCGGGCCGCATCACTCGAGCAGCTCCAGGCCCTGTCGTGGCTGCCCGACCCGGTCGGGTCCGCGGTGTACGAGGGAGTGCGCAAAGCTGGGGAGCGATGAGCGAGTTCGCGGTGGTGACGGGGATGTCGGGGGCGGGCCGCTCCACGGCCGCTGCGGCGCTCGAGGACGTGGGCTGGTTCGTCATCGACAACCTGCCCGCCGGCCTCATCATGAAGATGGTCGAGATGGTGGACCGTCCCGGGTCCGGCATAGAGCGCGTGGCGCTGGTCATCGGCCGGGGCGGCAGCGACACGGGCCCGGAGTACTTCGACGACCTGCCCAAGGTGCTCGACGAGCTGCATGCCGCCCGTCGTCGCGTCCGCGTGGTGTTCCTCGACGCGCCCGACGACGTCCTGGTGCGCCGCTACGAGGGCACGCGCCGGCGCCATCCGCTGCCGGCAAGGGGAGTGGAGGAGTCGATCGCAGTGGAGCGCCGGCTGCTCCAGCCGGTGCGCGAGCGCGCCGATCTGCTCGTCGACACCGGGGACCTGAACTCGAACCAGCTGCGCCTGCGCATCCTGGAGGCATTCGGCGACGAGGACGCCCCGCAGATGCAGACCTCGGTCATCTCCTTCGGCTACAAGCACGGCATACCGCTCGACGTCGACCTCGTCTTCGACTGCCGCTTCCTGCCGAACCCCTTCTGGGTCGAGGAGCTGCGGCCCTTCAGCGGGCTCGACGAGCCGGTGCGCGACTTCGTGCTGGGGCAGCCCGAGTCCATCGGCTTCCTCGAGAAGGTGGACGACCTGCTCACGAGCATCCTGCCGGCGTTCGTGCGGGAGGGGAAGTCGTACCTGACCATCGCCATGGGGTGCACGGGCGGCCGTCATCGCTCGGTGGCGCTGGCCCACGCCCTGGCCGAACGGCTCGGCGAGCACGGCCTGACGGTCTCGGTCTTCCACCGGGACATCGACCGGTGAGCGGCACCCGGCCCTCGGTCGTGGCCATCGGCGGGGGCCACGGGACGGCCGTCACGCTGAGGGCGGCCCGCTGCTACGCCGGCACCCTGACGGGCGTGGTCTCGGTGGCCGACGACGGCGGCAGCAGCGGCCGGCTACGCGAGTTGCTCAACGTGGTCGCCGTGGGCGACATCCGCAAGTGCCTGGTGGCCGTGGCGGAAGAGGACTCGGTGCTGGCCGTCGCCTTCGATCGCCGATTCGACGAGGGGGAGCTGGCCGGGCACGCGCTGGGCAACCTGATCCTGGCCGGGCTGATCGACGTCACCGGCGACCTGGTCCTCGGGGTGCGCGAGGCGGCGAAGCTGCTCGGCGCGTGCGGCGACATCCTCCCCGCCACGACCGAGCGGGTCGTGCTGAAGGCCGAGGCGGCCGAGGGGACGGTGGCGGGCCAGGTGGCGGTCATGGGCACCGGGGACATCCGGGCCGTCTCGCTGGTGCCCGGCGACGCCCAACCGCCGCCGCTGGCCGTCGAGCGGATCGCCGGGGCCGACCAGATCGTGATCGGGCCCGGCTCCCTGTTCACCAGCGTCCTGGCCGCCGTGGCGGTGCGCGGCATCACCGAGGCGGTGGCCTCCTCCGCGGCGCAGGTCGTCTACGTCTGCAATCTGCGCCCCCAGGTCCCCGAGACCGAGGGCTTCGACGTTGCAGCCCACGTTGCAGCCCTGGCCAGGCACGATGTCGATGTGGACGTCGTGGTGTGTGACAGCATCGAGGGCATGGACATCGGCGTGACGGATGTCTCGGTGCTCGACGTCCCCTTGACGGGGGACAACACCCTGGTGCACAGCCCGGCCAAACTGGCGCAGGCGCTGTCCGGTCTGCTGGCATAGGTCGCCCGGAACCCGAGAGGAAGGGACGAGATGACGGTGCGGGTCGGAATCAATGGCTTCGGACGCATCGGCCGCAATTTCCTGCGGGCGATCCTCGACACCGGCGCCGACGTCGAGGTGGTCGGGGTGAACGACCTGACCTCCGCCGAGGCCCTCGCGCACCTCCTGCGCTACGACTCGACGCAGGGCCGGCTCCCGGTCCCCGTCGACGTCGAGGGCAACGACCTCGTGGTGGGCGACCAGCGCATCCGCGTCCTGACCGAGCGCGAGCCCGAGCAGCTCCCGTGGGACAGGCTGGGGGCCGACGTCGTGATCGAGTCCACCGGGCGCTTCACCTCCCGGGCCGACGCCGCCGGGCACCTGGGCGGCTCGGTGCAGCGGGTGATCATCTCCGGGCCCTCCGGCGACGCCGACGCCACCTTCGTGCTCGGCGTCAACGACGACGAGTACGACCCCGCCAGGCACCTGGTCGTGTCCAACGCATCGTGCACGACCAACTGCTTCGTGCCGATGGTGAAGGTGATCGACGACGCGTTCGAGATCGTGAGCGGTCTGATGACGACCGTGCACGCCTACACCAACGACCAGAACCTGCTCGACCTGACGCACAAGGACCCCCGCCGGGCCCGCGGGGCGGCCGTCAACATCGTGCCGACGTCGACGGGCGCGGCCAAGGCCACGAGCCTGGTCATGGCGTCGATGAAGGGGCGCCTGGACGGGTTCTCGCTCCGCGTCCCGCTGCCGGTGGGATCGATCACCGACTTCACGGCGGTCGTGAAGGGCAACCCGTCCGTCGAGGAGGTCAACGCCGCGTTCGCCGAGGCCGCGGCCAAGCCGCCCCTGGACCGGGTGCTCGAGTACACCGAGGACCCGATCGTGTCGAGCGACATCGTCGGGTCTCCGGCCTCGTGCACCTTCGACGCCGGGCTGAGCATGGTGATGCCGGTCAGCGACGAGCTCTCGCTCGTCAAGGTCTACGGGTGGTACGACAACGAATGGGGCTACTCGAACCGGCTGCTCGACCTGGCCGTGCTGGTCGGGAGCTGACCACCGCATGGACCCGCTCCGCGGCATCCCGCTCCTCGAGGACCTCCCCGACCTCGAGGGCAAGCGCGTGCTCGTGCGGGTCGACTTCAACGTCCCGCTGCACATCGGCGTGCGCGGCCGGGCCACCGTGGCCGACGACTTCCGGATCACCGCGGCGCTGCCGACCCTGCGCCGGCTGCAGGACGAAGGCGCGGAGGTCGTGGCCGCCTCCCACCTCGGGCGCCCCGCCGGGCCCCCCGACCCGCGCTGGGAGATGGACCCGGTGCGGGCCCGGCTCGAGGCCCTGTGCCCGGGGATCGGGCTGACCGAGAACCTCCGCTTCGACCCGGGCGAGAAGGCGAACGACCCGGCCTTCGTGCAGCGGCTGATCCAGGGCTTCGACGCCTACGTCGACGAGGCCTTCGGTGCGGCCCACCGCGCCCACGCCTCCATCGTGGGGCCGCCGCAGTTCCTGCCCAGTGCGGCGGGGCTCCGCTTCGCGAAGGAGGTGGAGGTCCTGGGCGGCATCCTGGAGCAGCCGGCGCGGCCCTTCGTGGCCATCGTCGGCGGCGCCAAGCTGGGCGACAAGCTGGACGTGCTGAAGGTCCTGGCCACGAAGGTCGACACCCTGGTCGTCGGTGGCGGCATGGCGTTCACCTTCCTGGCCGCCAAGGGCCAGCACGTGGGGAACTCGCTGTTCGATCCGGCCCACTTGCAGGACTGCCGGGACCTGCTGGCATCAGGAGTCCGCATTGTGCTCCCCACCGACACGCGGGCCCTGGAGCCCGGCGGGACGTTCGGCCCGCCCTCCGACGGTCACGGGCCGCGGGGGAGCGTCAAGGTCATTGAGGGGGACCTGCCCGACGGGTGGACCGGCCTGGACATCGGCCCCGACACGACGGCCGCCTTCGGCGAGGAGGTGGCGACGGCGGGGACGGTGGTCTGGAACGGCCCGCTCGGCGCCTTCGAGATGCCGCCGTTCGACCGCGGCACCGGGATCGTCGCCGAGGCGGTGGCGCACTGCCCCGGCTTCTCGGTGGTCGGCGGGGGGGACAGCGCCAGCGCGCTGGACGAGCTCGGGTTGTCCGACAAGATCGGCTATCTCTCGACCGGTGGCGGAGCGTCGCTGTCCTTCATTGAGCTCGAGGGGCACCTCCCGGGGATCGACGCCCTGCGCAACGCCCCGAACGCGCCGCGGGGGTGACGGACCGCCGCCCGCTGGTCAGCGGGAACTGGAAGATGCACCACGACCACATTGAGGCGCTGCACACGGTGCGCGACCTCGGCCTGCGGCTGAAGCCCGAGGACGTGGCCCGCATCGACGTCTCGGTGCACCCGCCCTTCACCGACCTGCGCACGGTGCAGACCCTGGTGGAGAAGGAGCGCATCCCGGTGGCCCTCGGGGCGCAGCACTGCTCCGACGAGGACGCCGGCGCGCGCACGGGCGAAGTGAGCCCGCGGATGCTCGCCCGGCTCGGCACCGCCTACGTCATCGTCGGGCACTCGGAGCGCCGGACGCTGTTCGGCATGGACGACGCCACGGTGGCACTCACGCTGCGGGCGGTCCTGCGCAACGCCATGACCCCGGTGCTGTGCGTGGGGGAGAGCGAGGAGCAGCGCGACCGGGGGCAGACCGAGAGCGTGCTGGAGGAGCAGGTGCTGGCCGCCCTGTCCGGCCTCGCCGCCGAGGTCGTGGGTGCCCTGGTGATCGCCTACGAGCCGATCTGGGCCAT
>PMPX01000082.1 GCA_003169235.1 Acidimicrobiaceae bacterium
CTCAACTTCCGGAGCGCCTCGAGGTGCGGACGTTGGACGTCGCTCAGCTGGGCGAAGTAATCATCGACGCTTGCGCGTTTGGGCATCGGCATGGGTTCACGATACCCACCTCAGATGCCCTGTAGGGCGGTGTCGATCTCTTCCGCGGTGTGCACGTCGAAAGCACCCGTACCGGACCAGTGGACTCGGCCACCCCCGTCCACGACGATCAGCGCAATTGTGGAGCGGCTCTGAATGCCGAGCGGTCGTGTCAGCCGGCTCACATCGCCATAGACCGTAAGCGTGCGCTGCAGGACGACGGGGTCGCGTATCGCTGCCGCCATCCCGCCGTCGATCATGTTCCGCAGTGGAGCCCAGATCCGGCCGATCGTGGGTACCTCATAGAAGCGAAGACCGGGATCAGCCGAAGCATGCTCCTGGAGCCATGGGACCCAAGAGTCCACGAGGCCCTGATGCTTTCGCTGGAACGCCACGATGACCACGTTGCGCGCTCCGGTGAACGCATCGGGAAGCCTCACCCCCAGTCCCTCGAGGTTGCGGGCCTCGACGCGAGGAAACTCCGTGCTCATCGGCATGCAGTCAGCCTAAGAGCGCACCGTGCCGTTGCTCACCATGCGACCGTGTGACCAAGGTAGTCGAGGTAGTGCAGCCCGGCGCGCCCGCGTTGGGCGTCGATGGTCGTGACGAGGTTGGGGATGCTCTCTTCGATGGTGAGGCGAGCCTTGGGGCCGCCGAGGTCGGTCTTGACCCAGCCCGGCGCCATGAGAAGCAGCGTTCGATCGGTGTCGTGGTGACGGGCGGCGTAGCTGCGCATGAGTTGATTCAGGGCGGACTTGCTGGCTCGGTAGATCTCGAATCCGCCACGGTCGTTGTTGGCGATGCTGCCTTGACCGGAGGACATGATCGCGATGGTGCCGTGCGGGTCGACCAGGTCGCCGAGTGTGTCGATCACCCGCATCGGGCTCAGTGCGTTGGTGACCATCAGACGGGTGAATTCCTCGGTTGTGACGTTCGCTGTGGTCTCCTCCGGGCGATTGGCCGTACCCGCATTGACGAAGAGGAGATCGAAACGGCGGGCACTGAGCCGGTCGTGGAGGGCGTGGACCTGCTCCGGCGCGTTGATGTCGACATGCTCTATGTCCAGCTGACCACCGGCCGTGTCCTGCAGCGCATGGAGCGCGGTGCGACGAGAACCGCGGACGGTCGCCACCACGCGAGATCCGCGATCGACATACTCCTCGGCGATGGCGTAGCCCAGGCCGCGAGATGCGCCGATGAGAAGCACGGTCGCATTGCCTGAGGCCGAGCTCACGACTGTTCGGGCGAGGTCATGGGCCTTGGGCCGATCTGATGCATACCCCCATTCTGGCCAGATCCGCTGCCCCTACCTCAGACCGCCGGTACTGGTGGTGCTCCTAACCTGTTGCCATGGCCCTCGTCGTCGAAGAGATCGTTGCCCGGTGTCAAGAGGCCCTGAACGAGGACACGCCGGTTCTGGCCGTCCGAGACGTCGTTTCCGGGATCGTCTCTGACGGTCGCGGCCTCGAACACGCGCTCGGTCCGGTGAGTCGTGGCGGCATCACCACGCTGCACAAGGCGGCCGACCTCACGGTCCTGCATGTGGCCTGGACACCCGGGATCTCGCTCTACCCCCACGACCATCGGATGTGGGCAGTGATCGGCATGTACGGCGGTCAGGAGGACAATGCATTCTTCCGCCGAGTCCCCGGTGGCCTCGAACGAGCCGGTGGCCGAGAGCTGCCGGCTGGCGAAGTCCTCGTCCTGGGTGACGACGCGATCCACTCGGTCGCCAACTCCCGGAAGGACTTCGCGGTGGCCCTGCACGTGTATGGAGGGGACTTCTTCTCGGTTGCACGTTCGGAGTGGGACCTCGAGACCTACGAGGAGCGTCCGCGTGATCTCGAGAGAACGCAGCGCCTCTTCGACGAGGCGAATGCCCGTTGGCTCGAGAGCACGGAGGGGGCGTGAGGCCGGTCTCCCCGAGGACAGCGAGACGCTGACGCCTTGGGGCGTGCCGTATCGACCGGGAGGGAGCACGTGGCCGCAGGGGTTCCCATCCTGCGGTCCCTTCGTCCCTGGGACCTCTGCCGGAGCGTATGTTCTCGCTCCATGGAGCAAGTCCTTGCCGATCTGACCGGTCCGGATCTGCGCGTCCTCTTCTGCGGGATCAATCCCGGAACGCTCTCGGGCGAGCTCGGTCTGCACTTCGCCCGGACGGGGAACCGGTTCTGGAAGTTGCTCCATGCCGGTGGATTCACCGAGTCCGTCCTCTTGCCTGCCGAGCAGCACGTTCTGCCCGGGCTCGGCATAGGCATCACGAACCTGGTGGGGCGGGTGACGGCCGCCGCCAGCGAACTCGGCGTCGACGAACTGCGTGACGGCGCGACCCGGCTGGAGGCCAAGGTGGGGACGTTGCGACCCCGCTGCGTCGCGGTGCTCGGGCTGCAGGCGTACCGGACGGCTTTTCTCAGGCCCGAAGCCGCCATCGGTCGCCAACCCGAGCCGCTCGGCGGTGCCCTCCTCTGGCTCCTCCCCAACCCGAGCGGTCTGCAGGCCCATTACCAGCTGCCCGAAATGAGTGAGATGTTCAGGTCCCTCTTGGTCGCCACCGAGGCCCCCTGACGGAGTCGCCCCATGGGGCGATTCGGGAGGCCGGCGGTATCGTGCGCTCATGGGTCAGGCCGACCGATCTGACGAAGCGAAGGCTTCGCCGACGCTCTTCGTCATGGTGGGGCTTCCGGCCTCCGGCAAGACGACCCGAGCAGAGGAGCTCGAGGAGGCGTGGCACGCGCTGAGGCTGACCCCCGACCAGTGGATGATCCCGCTGTTCGGAGAGCCCGAGGGTGGAAAGCGAGAGGTCTTGGAAGGCCGCCTCATCTGGGTGGCGACGCAGGCGCTCCGTCGCGGGGTCAATGTCATCTTGGATTTCGGCGTCTGGACCAGGGACGAGCGGTCAGCCCTCCGCTTTCTGGCCAGCTCGGTCGGCGCGTCATGCGAGCTGCTGTACCTCGAGGTCGACGAACCGGAGCAACGACGCCGCCATGACGAGCGATTCTCGGCGGAGCCGGGAAGGACGTTCCCAATGAGCGACCATGACCTACGGAGCTACCGTGAGCAGTTCGAGGTGCCGGACGAGGCGGAGCTGCGTTCCTCCGAGGTCGGGCCGCCACCGCCGGGTCACGCCACCTGGACGGCCTGGATGTCCGAGCGCTGGCCCACGTCGATTCCCTGAGCCGGGGCGCCCGGGACGGGCGACCCGATCCCGACGAGTGCATCGCGTCCCCCTCGGCCAGGGCACGCATGATGCCGGTTGGCGCTCTGGGAATCGCCGGGACGACACGGTGCGGCCGGTTTCAGTCGCCTTCCGCCAGCTCTCGACCAAAGCACACGGAGGTGGGATCGCGGTCGTGAGGTGACCAGCACGTGATCGGTGCGTAGGCGGCCGAAAGGTAGAACTGCTGGGCCGCGACCTGCGGAACGCCGGTCTCGAGCACCATCTTCACGTAGCCCAGCTTCCGGGCCGTGTCCTCGAGTGAAACGAGCACAGCCCGTGCGATTCCTCGTCTTCGGCACCCCGCTCGGACGAACATTCTCTTGAGCTCCGCCGTGGTCTCGTCGAGTCGGACGAACCCCCCACATCCTGCGAGCTGGGTGTCGTAGAGGGCCACCATCATCGCCCCATCCGGACTCGACCACGTGGCCGGGTCCTGAGGCGGATAGTGCCGCTCTCCATAGAAGCGGGAGAGGTCGATCTCCATCTCGGCGATGAGCTGTTGTGCGACCGGGTCGTCGTAGCTGGCCGTCTTCACGTCGATCGGCATGTGCTGATTCTTGCCACTCACAACCTTCGGGGCGCAAGTCCCGCACACCGTTCGCCGGCTTGGTTACATTGTCCCCGGCGCCGCCCTCGGTGGGCGGCTCGCGGACGGAGGGCATGAGAGCACATGAGGAGACACGGTGCGGTCTGGGCTGTGGTGATCGTGATCGGCGCCGTGGGGCTCGCCGCATGCGGGTCGTCGTCGCCGAGCTCCTCGGTGACGACGACCACGGCCATCGCCCCGGCGGCGGCGCTGGCCACGGGGACCTATGCGCCCGCGGGTGCGTCTGGGCAGCCGCACTACGTCATCACGATCAGCTCCGCCGAGAACACACAGTTCGAAGGCGCAATGAACTTCGTCTATCAGGACGGAACGACGTCGCACGTCTTCGACTTCAGCGGCAAGGTCACGGGTCAGAACGCGGTGGCGACGCCGACCAATGTGGCGGCGCCCGGTTCGGCGACTCGCACGGTCTCGTCGGTGCCCAATTCACTCCAGATCGACGTCGGGAACGACAGCCTCACGTTCGAGGGGTGCCAGGCCTACCTGCCCCAGGTCACCTCATCGAGCGCCTGTACGTTCAATGGGTCGAGGTGATTCGCCCGCGGGCGCCGCGAGCCTGGTGCTGAATCAGTAGGGCCTTCGGCCTATGGAGGCCAGCGGCCGGGTTCCGTACGATTGATCGGAGGACGCGGATGGCGCGCCGGCGGCTTGGTGACCCGGGAGCCGGTGGATGTGCGTGGTGCCCGTGTGACGCTCGGGCGCCCAGAACCCCGGGTCGGTGAGTCGTGTGACCCACCCGACGAGCATCGCGATGGTCCAGGCTGTCGACTTGGACGAGGGAGGCCGAGACATGGCGACGGGCAAGGTCGAACTCGAGTTCGACGTCGGAGAAGTCGAGAAGCACCACGTGCGCTTCATCTTCGATCAGATCTGGGGACCCGTGCGGATTCGGGTGGACGATGATGTCGTCGTCAAGAGGTTCGAGATGTTCAGTCTCTCGAAGATGAGGACGTATGCGTTCACCGTCGGCACAGGCGAGACGCATCACGTCGACATCGTGAAAACCCGCAAGAGGATGGCGGGCGGGCTCCGGAAGCAATCAGTGGTGGCCCGAGTCGACGGGAATGTCGTCGCCTCCGACCCGGAGTGACACCGGCGGCCTGAGCGGACTGCGTACATCTCCAGGACGGAATGCCTGAGAACGCCGGGACGATGCGGCGCACGGGAGCGCCGCGTTGCCGTGGATCTCACGGGAGGTCGCCTCTTGCAATACTGCGGGGCATGCCGGGGATCGATCTCTTGAGGCTGCGGGACGCATTGGAGGCTTCATGGGATCCCGACACGTCCTACGGCAGGGCAGTGAGGCTCGGCAATCCGGCGTATGGACAGTGTTATCCGACCGCCCGTGTCGTCCAACGCTATTTCCCTGAGACGGAGGTCGCTGAGGGTGAAGTCTGGACGGGCCATGAGGTCGAGAAGCACTTCTGGAACGTCCTGGACCATGGTGGGACGTTGTTCCACGTCGACCTGAGTTGGCAGCAGTTCCCTCTGGGATCATCTGTTCGTGCCTATGTCGTCCGGGACCGGTCGACCTTTGCCGACAGCCCGGAGACGATCAGAAGGGTCGAGATCCTTCTGCATCGAGTGGCCGCCCAGCTGCAGGCAGACATCGAGACGAACCCCAGTTCGGAAAGGTGAGCGGTAGACGCCACCACGAGCAACCGGAACCGTCCGGACGTGTTCTTCGAGCCTGCCCCAGATGCGGTGACCATTTCCGCTGTTCTGGCGCCGGCTGCGATGGGCGTGGCGTACGCACGGGCCGGGGCGGAGCCCGCTCAGCGCGTCAGCCGCCACCACACGCCGGGGCCCGAGAGCGCACTCCCCATCCGTAGCTCCGCTCGGGTCGAGGTGCCTCCCACGCCCGCTCGCACCGTGCCGACCGGGGACCCGCTGGGCAGAGCGCCGTCCACGGGGCGGTGCCGGACCACCAGGTCGGCCACGAGACCGGGCCACCCGAGCACGTCGAGCGGCCGGGCCACGGTCACGGGTGCCGTCGAACCCCAGGCGGTGTCCATCTGGGCGAATTCCTGCCCGGGAGCGAAGACGGTGAAGCTGTGCAGGGCGGCGAAGACACTTCGCACCAGTGCGTCGCCGGCATCCACTGCCGCCGTGGTGGGGCCGAGCGCGCCGCCCGGCTGACCGAGGACGGCGCCGACGACCGTGACGTTCTTCCCGCCGATGTTCTGCTGCGCCGCGAAGAGATAGCAGCCCTGTGCGCTCGAGTCGGACCCCGTCTTCATCCCGATGATCCCGTCGACCCCGAGGTCGAAGTCGGGGTTGTAGACGACGGTGGTCATCGGCACGCTCGCCTGCGCCAGCGAGACGATCTGCCCGAGGACCGGGATGGACAGCGACGCCTCGCCCAGGCGGACGAGGTCCTCCGCCGTGCTGGTCGTCGCCGGGTCCACGCCGCTCGGGTCGGTGATGTGCGTCGAAACGAGGCCGAGCTTGCTCGCGGTGGCATTCATCTTGGCCACGAACGCGGTGACGCTTCCCGCGTCCCAGTCGGCGAGGACCGTGGCCATGTCGGCTCCCGAGTCGACCAGCAGCCCCTCGAGGGCTTCGAGCTCGGTGAGCGACTCTCCGGCGGCGATCGGGACTTCGGCCTCCTGTCCCGCCTGCCCGGCCTGATACGCGGCGAGCGCGTCGGCGGTGACGGGGATCGACGGGCCGTTGGCTCCCGGCGCCAACCGGTGGTCCGACAGGACCAC
>PMPX01000093.1 GCA_003169235.1 Acidimicrobiaceae bacterium
TTGGTCTGGGCCGGTCCGCGGGACCGGCCCTTCTGCTGTCCCGAGATCTCCGGCGTTTCACGACCCGGAGGGCACCCGCGTTCGACGATGTGCCCCTTCAGGGTCAGAGCTGCGGATTTACGAGGAATTTCTCCCCGGTGGCCTGCTTGACGTAACGCGAAAACACACTGGGGTCGAGAACGTCGGCGAGCGAAACTTCGCTCGTGTAGCTGCTTACGAACGTGGTCGTCAGTCCCGCCACCACGCGTGAACGGAGCTCGCTGAACGCGTGGGGACCGATGCTCTGGAGGAATGGGGTGAGCAACCACCCACCCAGGTTCCAGGCGAAGCCGAAGTTCCTCGTCAAGACCGTTGGGCTGGGGTCGAGGCCTCCGTAGATGTACACCTGCTTGCGAACGGTTGAACCGTACCTGGAGTACTCCGCGGCCGATGCAGTGGCAGCTGCCTCCATGGCGCTCAGTATCTGACTTGCCAACTTCCCACCACCCGTGGCGTCAAAGGCGAGTGTCGCTGAGGTCGCCGTCAGAGCCTCGGTGAGATCACCCCTGAAGGACGGCGATGCGGAGTTGCACACGTAGACCGCTCCGATCGATCGCAGCAGTGACTCTTGCTCAGGTTTACGCACGATGTTCACGAGCGGAATGTTCTCCTCGAGACAGACCTTGACGAGCATCTGTCCCAAGTTCGAGGCCGCGGCGGTGTGAACCAGACCGCTGTGGCCGTCTCGACGCATCGTCTCGATCATGCCGAGAGCGGTGAGCGGGTTGACGAACGACGACGCCCCTTCCCTCGCCAACGTGCCTTCGGGAAGCACGAGACAAGCCGACGCCTCACTGATCCGGTATTGCGCATACATCGAGCCACCAGCGATTGCGACGGTCCGTCCCAGGAGCGCCTGCGCGTCAGGGGAAGGTCCGGCGGCCACGACCCTGCCAGCCCCTTCGTTGCCGACCGGCAACGACCGCCCGACTCGAGCCGCCAGTGCCCGGAGCGCCCCGTCGGCGAGTGGTGCGCTGACCACGGGGCGATCGGGTGTGCCCCCGATCGACGCTGAGTCCATGTCCGCACCGGCGAGCAGCAGCCCCAAGTCGGACGGATTGATCGGTGCCGCCTCTACCCGTAGGAGGACCTGGCTGGAATCGGGAGTCGGCACAGCCACGTCGGTCAACGAGAGTTCGAGTCTGCCCTGCTCGGTGACGAGCGAGCGAAGTTCGAGCGAAGTGGACGGAACCGCGTGGGTGACGATCGGTGCGTGATCTCTCGTTGTCATGCGTATCAAAGTGTATGGCCCGCAACGATCACCGTTGCGAACATCCGTCAGATCACTAGCATCCTCCCGCGTGGGGGCGAGTCCACGGTTGAGGTCGCATCGCTGGTTGGCGAACAATCGCAGCTGGATGCTGGCCGCTTCACTCGTTGCCTGCTCGGTCCTGACGGTCGCCGTCGTGCCTGCCGCGACTATTGCCGCGGCATCCTCGAATCAATCCAGCATCACCTGGTCGTCGTGCCCCGAGGCAACGGGGTACCTCTGCGGATCGTTGCAGGTACCCATTGACTACGGGCGGCCATCCCGCGGGACGTTGCCTCTGGCTGTGATCGAGCACCCCGCGCCTGACAGCAAGGGAGTCATCGTGTTCAATCCGGGTGGGCCAGGTGAGAGTGGCGTCCTCATCCTTCCCATTCTGGCGTCGTTCGTGCCGACCTCGGTACGGAGCCAGTTGACCCTGGTGAGCTTCGATGAGCGGGGAACCGGGTCGAGCGAGTCGCTGCTTTGCGGCCCTTCGCCTGCGGCGGCCGCCAGCGCCGTGGCCGGGACCTCGGCCGCAGCCCAGACGTTTGCTGGCTTGGAACGATCATGTCGATCCCGCTATCCCCAGCTGGTCTCGACTGTGGACACCACGACGTCCGCTCGGGATATGAACAGTCTCCGCTTGGCCCTCGGGATCGACCGGATCAACTACTACGGCCTGTCCTACGGCACGGTTCTCGGATCGGTCTACCGGCAGATGTACCCGAGCCACGTGCGGTCGATGGTGTTGGACGGGGCGGTCGATGCCAATCTGAGCCTCCCCACGGATGCCGCTCTGGAAGCGCCGGCCATCCAGACCGCTCTCAAGCATGCGCTGTCCGAGTGTCCGATCACGTCAGGTTGCGCTCTCGGATCGGACCCTGTTGCGTCGTATCAGCAACTCGTCGCCAAGCTCACCCGAGCGCCGTTGTCGGCGCCAGGAGGCGGAAACGACACCCCGGTCACGGTGGGGGATCTGATGACCGCGACTTTGCTGTATCTGTCTGCACCGACCCTCACCCCCGGTTACTTTCCCGCCCTCTCTGCGGCCACTGTCGGGAACGGAGCTCCGCTACGAAAGGTAGCCCTGGGGCTCGAGACTGACCTGAACGGAGTCTCGCTGGTCGGCGCCCTCTGGAGCATCACCTGCAATGACGCCGCAGCGCACCCCAGCGGCACATCAACCGCGCTCCTGGCCCGAGCGCTGGCGGCCCGCTTTCCCCTCGGTGGCGCTGAAGCCGTTGCCAACAACCTCATCGGATGTCCTGGATGGGGTAGCTCGAGCCAGCCCGTTGCCCACCTCGTACGGATTCGGAGTCAGCCTCCTCTCATCATCGGCAATACCTATGATCCAAACACGCCCTATGCCGCGGCACAGCGATTGGCTCCTGCAATCGGTGGTCGGCTGGTCACGTATGGCGGGTACGGGCACAGCTGGCTGCTCAATGGATCCGCCAACGTTTGCATGCAAGAGGTCGTGAGCAACTACCTCATCGACGCCGTATTGCCTGCCCGTGGCACTCGCTGCGCCGCCACAGCGGGTCACTGAGGCGACAACATTCCTACACGCGGGCCACTATCCCGCCAATATTCGCTACACCTGGGCAGACGGGCTGGGCGGGTCCGATCCGCAGACCGGGATGACGCACCGCGGTGAGACCCAGTAGACGCTACGGCCCGCTCTCTCAACGGGGGAACTGTCGTCCAGCAGCTCTGGTTAGATCGCCGCTACCGTCGCCCCGTTCCGCCAGCTGGCGGAACTACTCGGGAACCCGATCTGCCGAGGAGAGAGCGATCCCGGCGTAGCCAACGGCGGTTCGTCCAAACTTCTCCCGGATCGCGTCGACAGACCGGTCAACGCCCCATCGAGCCGCTTCGAGAGCAGATGTGGGTTCGGAACCCGCAGCTCGAGGCCCAGCGCGGGAATCGAGGGGTAACTCGAGCTGCAGAGAATGCTCTGCGTGCAAGTTGGAAACCGAGACTGCGAGAAGCGTAATTTCAGTCTCTCGTTCGTTGCCGAGAATGGCTGATAGGGCGAGCCCCTCAGCTACCTCGGTCAGCGTCAGCGTTGTCGAGATCGCAGCCGACAACGTGACGGAGCGAGTCACAGAGCGCATGCGCGGGAAACGAACGCGTACGGTCACCCTTCGACCTGCCAGGCCAGCCCTTCGCAGGCGCCCGGCAACTCTGTCGGCCAGGTAGCCGAGCGTATCCCGGAGAAGGTCGGGAGTGACATCGCGCCGTCCGAGGGCGGCCTGAGCACCCATGGACTTCGAACGGGCAAGTGGTGCCACTGTCCGCTCATCGACGTTGACCGAGAGAGCCGCCAGTTTCGATCCGGCTTTCTGACCGAGCAGACGGCCCAGGATCGGGCTGCCTACCTTGGCCAACTGCCCGATGGTGTAAATGCCCGAATCGTGGAGGCGACGTTCTGTCGTCGGTCCGACGCCCCATATCAGGCCGATCGGAAGCGGGTCGAGAAAGTCCTTCTCGTTCTCTGGAGGCACGCAAACGATTCCGTCGGGCTTGGCCACCTGCGATGCCACCTTGGCGAGGTGTTTGGTGCGGGCCACGCCAACGGACAAGGGGAGGCCGATCTCGTCGCGAACGCGTCGGCGGATTGCGACGGCGATATCTGCCGGCGTTCCGAACAGATGGACAGCGCCGGCAACGTCGAGGAATGCTTCATCGATCGACACCCGCTCAACCCGGGGCGTGAAGTCGTGAAAGACAGACACGACATCGTCGCCAAACTGTTGGTAGCGGCCGAAGTGACCACCGACGAAGAGGAGATCACCACAAAGTTGGCGGGCCTGCCACCCCGGCATACCGCCGCGGACTCCATAACTCCTGGCTTCATACGACGCTGCGAGCACCACACCGCCGCCGACAGCGATGGGCCGGTTCCGCAGTGACGGGTCCAGCAGCTGCTCAACTGAGGCGTAGAAAGCATCGAGGTCGGCATGCAGGATCGTCGCCGCCCCATCTGGCGAAGGCTCCACACGGCGAATCTAGACGAACATGTGTTCGTTTTCTAGGGGTCAATGACTTGTGGGCGGCCGAAGGGGTGCTCATAACCCCCGAAGGTCGGAGGTTCAAATCNNCAGAGCCGGTCCACTGGGGCGGCTCTTCTGCTGCCCGGCGACGAATCCCACGGACGGGCCTATCCGGAAAGGGCCTCCTGGGAATCAGAAAATGACGTTATTATCCGACCATGACTGGGGCTTCCGCAACGAGCGATCTCTTCGACCTTGCGGGGAGAGTCGCAATTGTCACGGGTTCGACGAAGGGCATTGGGCGCGCGATGGTCCAAGGACTGGCAGAAGCGGGCGCTACCGTCGTTGTCAGCAGTAGGAAACAGGATCTCTGCGACCAAGTCGCCAAGGAGGTCGCGGTTTCGACTGGTTCGACTGCCATCGGGCTTGCGTGTCACGTCGGGGACTGGGAGCAAATACCCGCCTTCGTCGAGCAGGTGCATGAGCGCCTGGGCCGGATTGACGTCCTAGTGAATAACGCTGGCATCAATCCTGCGCACAGGAGCGCCACTGAAATGGACCTTGCCTTTTGGCGCAAGGTGTTCTCGGTCAATGTCGAGGGGCCGTTGCGCATGGGCCAATTGGTGGCGCCTCTCATGCGAGATCAGGGCGGAGGAAGCATCATCAATATCGCGACCATGGCCGCCTATTCGGGTGGGGCAAGGATCTGTGCATACGGAGCGTCAAAGGCAGCGCTCGTGAATCTGACAAAGTCAATGGCGCAGGAACTGGCGCCCTGGAACATCCGGGTGAACGCGCTCGCCCCGGGACCCTTCCTCAGCGAAATGGTGGAGGGCGTCGAGCGCAGTGAGCCGGGTTACAAGGACATGATGGCGAATCTCACGTATATGCGACGGATCGCAGATCCCGCGGAGATCGTCGGACCCGTCCTCTACCTCGCCAGCGACGCATCGTCCTTCGTCACGGGCGATGAGATTGCCGTGTGCGGAGGAATGCAGAAGTAGGCCATTGGCGCCATAGACCGCTCAGCCTGAGCATCCCCGCCGTTGCTCCGAGGTTCACGCCCATGCCGGGTCGTCGATCTGTGCCCTGACCCTCAGGCCGGACTCTCTGCTGCCCGGATCTCTCGCAATGGCCGCGAGGACTCCGTATCGAGCACGACGTGGAGCGAAGAGAGCTTGAGCGTGCCGCCGTCATTCCTGACAGATCCCGTCACGATGCCCGTCGAGAGATTGGACACCTGTCCTTCGACAATTTGAGTGACGAATATGTATGACGTGAATTCAAGATCGTCTCCACGCGTGCCGGTCAGGTGGACATTGGTCCCGTTGTGTCGCAGCGGTGACGGACTGTCCAGGCGGTGTTCGGCCTGCCAGATCATGACGTCCGACTTTCCATGAACGTGCGCAGTGATGAATTCCTCGTACTCCGTCCTTCCGGTATCGCTGCGTACAGTGAAGTGAACATCATCCGTCAGTAGCGAGTCCAGCTGCTCGAACAGACCTTGGTCGTACGTGAACCACCAGCGACCGATGAGTTCTTGCACTTCCCAAAACGCTGTCATCGCGTCACCTCCCTAGTGATGGCCAACGGGAGGGAGCCGCCGATGAGCTCAGGGTCTCGACGCTTGCGGGGGATTGACCGGGGACACAAGAGGGTTGCACCAGGGCGGATTGCGCCATCGACAACTTTCATGTCCTTCTCCCTTCGCTGCCATCGCTGGGGTGAACCACGGCCCTGCCTCCCGTTGGCGTAGACAGGATAGCAGGATGATCTAATAGCGTTGTTATAGGTACCGCGGCCCGCCATGGGCTCGCCGCCCGAGGCCTGTCAGCTGCTGGATCCGACGCGACCTCGGTAGCTGCGCATGTACTCCTGGACTTCGGCGCTCGCTCCGGCGAGATCCTGGTTTCGGTTCTCGAGCGCCAGGCATGACTGAAGGTTCGGTGCGTCGAGGTTCGCCCACATGGCCTCTTTCGTCATGCGGAGACCGGTTGCCGTGTAGCCGGCAACTCCCCGTGCCAGCTTCAGCGTCTCGTGGGAGAGCTCCTCGTCGGCGAAGACCCGCGAAACGATGCCCATCTGTAGGGCCTCCTGAGCGTCGATAGCGCGGCCCGTCACCATGAGATCGAAAGCACGGGATGCTCCGATCAGGCGAGGCAGGAAGTAGCTGATGCCGATATCGGTTCCTGTGAGCCCAGTCCGGATGAACGCAGAGCAGAACGACGCTGAAGTCCCCGCCAGTCGAAGGTCGCAAGCCAAGCTCAGGGCCATCCCGCCGGCATACGCAGGCCCATTCACCGAGGCGATGACGATCTGCGGCGTATTCCGCAAATGCACCGTCAGCGATGACATGAACGACTGCCCGGTCGATCCGGCACGACGATCGGGATGCTCCCCGACGGCCGGCAGTTCGCCCCAATCCTTGAGATCCAGGCCGCTGCAGAAGGCCCGACCACTGCCCGTCAGCACGGCCACCTTGCATGCGTCATCGAGTGCGATCTCATCGAGTTTGCTGTGAAGGTCCGCGACGAGGTCAAAATTGATGGCGTTCATGCGGTCAGGTCGATTGAGTCGGAGAAGGGCAATGTCCGGGCTGGGCCGCTCAAGTTCGACGACTGCCATATTCGTTCTCCTAAGTTCAGACTGGTTGAAGGCATGACTGCGGGACCGCACACGGGCATGCAGCCGGAGGCTTGAGTTTGATGATGGGTTGGGTCCACGTCCATGGCGAGCCTGCTCGTATTTGCCGCTGACCGCCCTTCGTCCAGAATAACAACGCTATATTCCACGGCGAGGACTTTCAATGGATATCGATGACACACCTGAGGAGGCAGCGTTTCGGGCCGAAGCGCGCACCTGGCTGGATGGGCACGCGGAGCGACGTAGCAATCGGTCGCCGGCGCAACGCAGCCGGTGGCGGGACCCGTCACCCGAGGCACAAGCGGCGCACGTCGCCGCCTGCCAGGCTTGGCAGCGCACCCTCTTCGAAGGGGGTTGGACCGGCATCACGTGGCCGCAGACATACGGCGGACGCGGCGGCACGTCAATGCAGCAAATCATCTTCGGTCA
>PMPX01000139.1 GCA_003169235.1 Acidimicrobiaceae bacterium
GTCTCGAACTCCGTCACGTACGGAGGTGGCGCCATCGGGAACGGGATGCACGGAAGTGGCACGCTCGCCGTCTCGGGCTCCACGTTCTCGCTCAACAGCGCGTCCGCCGGTGGTGCGATCGCCACCGCCTTCGAAGGATCAGGCACCGTCACGGTGGCGGGATCCACCTTCTCGCACAACACGGTCAGTGGAAACGGCGGTGCGATCGACGGCAGCACCGAGGTCGGCACGCTGACCGTGTCCGGCTCGGCCTTCGTCGGCAACATCGTGAAGAACCGAGCACTGGGTGAGGGTNNGTGGGGGTGCCATCGACGTCGCCGAGGGTGGCGCACTCGACACCACGTACTCGGTGTCAGGATCCACCTTTGTCGCGAACAGCGCCCACTACGGTGGGGCCATCAACCAGGGCAAGGCGACCGGCACCGTGTCCGCCTCGACCTTCTCGGCCAACGGCGCTTCCTACGGCGGCGCCGTTGCCGACGGGATCACCACGGGCGGTCCCCTCGCCATCTCGACGTCGACGTTCTCGGGCAACCGCGCGGCCGGGAACGTCGGTGCCATCAACAACGCCGAAGGCACCGGACCCGGTACCGTGACGGTCTCCAACTCCACCTTCTGGGGCAACGCGGCCGTCGGCAACCTCCACGCTGCAGGTGTGGACTCGACCGTGACCAACGGCGACGGCGGCGCCATCGACAACGCCGACAACGGTGGGACGGGCACCGTGGCCGTGTCGGCCTCCACCTTCTCGGCCAACGTCGCCAAGCATTCCGGCGACACCGTGGCGAACGACGGCACCTTGTTCGTCGTCGCGGACATCTTCAACGGTACGTGCGACCAGTCGAGCAGCCAGACCAAATGGAGCGACGTGGGCTACAACGTCGGGACCAATGCGACCTGCCTCAGCGCCGGGGCGGCCGACGTGAACCACGGGGCGAACCGCCTGGCTCCCCTGGCGCGAGGAGGTGGACCGACGAGGACGATGCGGCCGCTCTCCTCCAACCCGGCGGTCGGGATCATCCCGCTCGACACGGCCGTCACGCTCAACGGCAACCCGGTGACCCTGTGCCCGACCACCGACCAGAGGGGCGTGCCCAGTGCGGCGGGCAAAGCCTGCAACGCCGGAGCGGTGCAGGCGGCCTCATAGGACACGATCACCCTCGACGTGGCCCAGAGGCCATCCTCGGGGATCCGACGGAAGGGGCGTCGAGGACACTGCGGCGACCATCGTCCCGAGGATCTGTCACACCCGCGTGCTTCCATGGTCCCGTGGAGCTGGACGACTTCGGCGAGGCGCTCGACGCGCTCGTCTCGGCGGGGGCGCAGAACTTCGGTGACTGCGCCTCCATCGAGTCGCTGCACCGTGAGCTCTCCCGCTTCGAGGCCTTCGTCACCGAGGCGACCGCCGCCTTCGAGGCGTCCGAGGAGTGGGCGGCCGAGGGGGCCAAGACCGCGGCGGCGTGGATCGCCACGCGCTGTCACCTCCCCCGAGCCGTGGCCCGGCGCCGGGTGCGCCTCGGCCGCACGCTGCGCCAGCTGCCGTGTTGCACCGAGGCCTGGCGGGAGGGCCAGATCGGGACCGAGCACGCCCGGGCCCTCGCCTCGGCCCGGCGCCACCGCACCGAGCACTCCATGGCCCGCGACGAGCCGATGCTCGTGGCCCAGGCCTGCGAGCTGGGCTTCGAGGACTTCGAGCGGGTGCTCGACTACTGGAAGCAGCTGGCCGACCCCGAGGGCGCCGACGACGCCGACGAGGCGCGCCGGGCCAGGCGCAACGTCTACCTCGAGTCGAGCTACTCGGGCCTGTGGCTCGGGCAGATGACCCTCGACCCGGTCTCGGGCTCCATCGTGTCGGCCGAGCTCAACCGCTTGGAGCGCCAGCTCTTCGACGCCGACTGCGCCGAGGCCGCCGAGCGCCTGGGCCGCCGGCCCCGCATCGACGAGCTGACCCGCACCTCGGGCCAGCGCCGGGCCGACGCCCTCGTCGAGATGGCCACCCGCAGCGCCGCCGCGCCGGCCGATGGCATCCGCCCCGCCCCGCTCTTCAGCGTCTTCGTCGGCTACGAGACGATCAAAGGGCGCATCTGCGAGCTCGAGAACGGGACCGTCCTCTCACCCTCGGCCCTCGTGCCCTGGATGGACTCGGCCTACTTCGAGCGGGCCATCTTCTCGCTCGGGGGCCGCGTCGACGTGAGCGTGCGGGCCCGCCTCTTCAGCGGGGGTACCCGCCGGGCCATCGAGTTGCGCGACCGCATCTGCACCCACCCGTACTGTTACGAGCCCGCCGAGAACTGCCAGGGCGACCACATCGAGCCCTACGCGCAGGGCGGCGCGACGACCCAGGAGAACGGACGCCTGCTCTGCGGGTTCCACAACCGCCTGCGCAACCAGCGCGGCGACCGGCGCGAGCGCCCGCCACCGTCCCCGGTGGCGGCGGCCTGAGGCGGGCCGGCCGCCGGTCCCGGTCGGCGCGGCGGAGCGCGGCCGGGCACCCCGGACCCCGGGGGAAATGCGGAGAGATCGAAGCCGGTCCGGTCAGGACTGGTCGGCGACGAGCAGGCGGTACCCCACGTCCACCGACTCGAGCTCCGACAGGTCCGCGTGCCGTCGCTGCCACGCGCCACTCGCCAGGTCCGCCTCCAGACGGCCGATGGCCCGGGACATGACGGCGGGGTCGGCCAGCGCCAGCCCGGACGCGTTCGCCCGCACGGCCGGGTCCAGGTAGGCCTCGGGCCGGCACCAGTAGGCGCCGAGCACGCCGTCGGCCATGTCGCGAGGCACCGGGAGCGGCACCGAGGTCGTGGCCCCGATCGCCGCCGCGATGTCGTCAGCCGCCGGCCCGCAGCGCCGGGTGTAGTCCCCGACCTCGGGCAGGTACTCGTCGAGCAGCCAGAAGTGGGAGTGGATCTCGAAGTCGATGGCCAGGACGACCCGCCTCGGCGCGACCCGGCACAGCTCGGCCAGGCCGGCCCGGGCGTCGCCCCAGTGGTGGACGGTCAGGATCGCCAGGGCGACGTCGGCGCATCCCGAGGGCAGCGGNNGGCTCGTAGGAGCCCGATCCGGCGCCGACGTTGACCACCACGCTGTCCGTTCCCGCCCCAAGGTGCTCGGCGACGACCGCTTCCCAGCGCGGGTCCGGACGTCGGTGGGTGATGTAGCCCCGCCCGATGGTGTCGTAGACGGGGGAAGCCACTGGCGCGGGCGCGGGTGTGGGCGGGCGCGGGCGATTAGGCCGCCGACTTCTCCAGGATGTGGATGCCGCAGGCCGAGCCCAGGCCGATGACGTGGGTGAGGCCGACCTTGGCGCCGGGGATCTGGCGGTCGCCGGCCTCGCCGCGCAGGTGGGTGGCCACCTCCCAGACGTTGGCGATGCCGGTGGCGGCGATCGGGTGGCCCTTCGACTCGAGGCCGCCCGACACGTTGACCGGGGTCGTGCCGTCACGCCAGGTGGCGCCGGAGTTGAAGAAGTCCGCCGCGCCACCCCGCTCGCAGAGGCCGAGGTTGTCGTAGTGGACCAGCTCGGCGGTGGCGAAGCAGTCGTGCAGCTCCACCAGGTTGAGGTCGGACGGGCCGACACCGGCCTGCTCGTAGGCCTGGGCGGCCGCGTTGCGGGTGAGGTCGTTGACGTTGGGCAGGATCTGGCACGCCTCCTCCCACGGGTCGGTGGTCAGGATGGAGGCCGAGATCTTCACCGCACGCTTCTGCTGCTCGAGCGACAACGTCTTGAGCTTCGAACCCGAGACCACCACGGCCGCCGCCGCTCCGTCGCAGTTGGCCGAGCACATCGGCCTCGTGTTGGGGTAGGCGATCATCACGTCGTTCATGATCTCGTCGAGCGTCATCTTCTTGGTGTAGGCCGCCAGCGGGTTCAGCGTGGAGTGGGAGTGGTTCTTCTCGCTGATCTTGGCGAACAGCTCGAAGCTCGTGCCGCCGTAGCGGTGGCCGTACTCCAGTCCGATCTGGGCGAAGACGCCGGGCATGATCTCGGTCCCGATGCGGCCGTCGACACCGGCGACCGCGCCGTAGCGACCCGAGGGTGTCCACGTGCTGTCGTCGCTCTTGCGGCTTCCACCGGCCAGCAGTCCAGCGCCGGCCAGCTTCTCGACACCGAAGGCCAGGCCCATGTCGACCTCGCCCGCCTTGATCGCCATGACGGCCACCCGCAGCGCCGTGGCCCCGGTGGCGCAGGCGTTCGACACGTTGTACACGGGGATGCCGGTCTGGCCGAGCTGCTTCTGGAGCACCTGTCCGATCGGCAGGGCACCACCCATGAGGTTGCCGGCGCCGATGACGCCCATGTCCTTCATGGTCACGCCGCCGTCGGCCAGCGCGCCCTGCACCGCCTCCGCGGCCAGGTCGACGGTGTCGAGGTCGGGGTGCTTGCCGAACTTGGTCATGTGGATCCCGAGGACCCACACCTCCTCTGATGCCGATGCCATTGCGCTCAACCTCCCAGGGGTTCGAAGCCGAAGCCGACCGCTTCGGTGCCGTTGTCGTCCGTGCCGATGACTTCGGTGGCCAGGCGCACCTTCATGCCGGTGGTCACGTGCTCGGGGTCGGGGGTCACGTTGATCAGGTTCGCCCGCACGCTGGTGCCCTCGCAGTCGACCACGGCGGCCACGTACGGCACCGGGATCCCTGGTGCCGCGAACGTGACGATCGTGAAGGTGCGCACCTCACCGGTCGTCGGGATGTCGACCTTCTTGAACCCGGTGGCCTCGCACGAGGCGCAGGCGTTGCGGCGGTCGAAGTAGCGGGCCCCGCACGAGGTGCACTCGTTGGCCACCAGGTGGGGGTCGTCCCCGAGCACCAGGTAGTCGACCAGCGGGATCTGTTGCGCCATCATGCCCCCAAAGTCCGGGTCCGAGAATGTTGTTCTCAATGTAGCGGGAGTTCGAAATCGACCGCTAATCGGGCCACTCTTCCCGCCGGGCCATTAGGTTCGGGCCCATGCGCTACACACACCTGGGCCGCACCGGCCTCCGGGTCAGCCGAATCTGCCTGGGCACGATGAATTTCGGGCCCGAGACGGACGAGCCGACCTCGTTCTCCATCATGGACTCGGCTCTGGAGGCCGGGATCAACTTCTTCGACACGGCCAACGTCTATTCCATCGGTGCCAGCGAGACCGTGCTGGGGCGATTCCTGAACGCCAACGTCCGACGCGAATCCGTTGTCATTGCCACCAAGGTCAATGGCGTCATGCGCGACGAACCNNTCGACCTCTACCAGATGCACCACATCGACCGGGCCACCGGCTGGGACGAGATCTGGGAGGCGATGGAGGTCCTCCGGGCCCAGGGCAAGATCCTCTACGTCGGGTCCTCCAATTTCGCCGGCTGGCACATCGCCCGGGCCCAGGAGGCGGCGGCCCGCCGCAACTTCATGGGCCTCGTCAGCGAGCAGTCCATCTACAACCTGATCGTGCGCAACGTCGAGGCCGAGGTGCTCCCGGCGGCCGAGGCCTACGGGCTCGGTGTCATCCCGTGGTCGCCGCTCCAGGGCGGGTTGCTCGGTGGCGTGGTGCGCAAGGAGCGCGACGGGAGCCGCCGCTACGCAGGCCGCGCGGCCGAGACGATCGAGGCGCGGCGGCCACAGCTGCAGGCGTACGAGGATCTCTGCGCCGAGGTGGGCGAGGAGCCGGGTACGGTCGGGCTGGCCTGGTTGCTGACGCGCCCGGCGGTGNNCCGGCCCCATCGTGGGCCCCCGGACGCCCGAGCACCTCGACTCCGCGCTGCGGGCGGTGGAGGTCACCCTCGACGACAAGGTGCTGGAACGGCTCGGCGAGATCTTCCCGGGCCACAAGACGGCCCCGGAGGACTACGCCTGGTGAGGGCAGGGTCACGCGCGTAAGCGCCTCGCGCGCACGCGCCATGCCCCGGAGCGCGCACGCGCACTCGCCTCACGTGCGAGGCCGGCTCAGTCGGTGCTCCAGATCACGCTCACCGTGCACCGGTCACCGTCGAGCGCCTCCCGCACGGCCTCCTGGAACCGGTGCTGCAACAGCTCCTGCACGTCCCGCGCCTCGTGGGACGGCCAGCCCCGAAGGTGCGCATGGACCCGGACGAAGAGGATCTCTCCCCAGCCGCGCACCGCCTG
>PMPX01000006.1 GCA_003169235.1 Acidimicrobiaceae bacterium
AATCCCGTTCACGAACAGCGCAAGATCAAGAGAGTTGTTGTTGGCTAGGGAGTAGTGGAGCTGCCGAGTTACCGTGAGCCGGTTCTTCGCGTAGAGCTCAGCTAGCGCCGCGTTCATCCCTGACGCCGGCTTGAAGTAGGCCAACGCGAACGTCACTCCCTGATCTTTGACACCCGAACGCAAGACGTCGATGGTGCCGCGTTTGTCGAGTTCAGCCACAAGACGCGACAGAAACTTCTTCTGCGCCTTGGTGACATCACCGCCGTACCGACTGTCGACGAATGAGTTCCATTTCTCACCTTGGGTCGCACCGAGGAAGGCGAACAGTTCGGCGGTATCCACGCCAGACTCCTTGTCGTAGTGGACGTCGGCGCTGGGGGAGTATCCACCCTGAGAGGTGAGTGACTCCACGATGTCTGACTCGAACTGGTGCTCTGTCACATGTGAAGGCATTAGGCCGCCCTCCCGACCGCGCCGAGGCCGCCTGCAACGGCGGCGGTGATCAGTGCCTGTCGGTGCTCACTCAGAAGGAGCATCAGATTCCCCAAGCTCTCAATCAGCGAGTCGTACCGACCGATTTGTATTGAGAGGTGCGCCAGGAGGCGATCCTGCTCATCCAGGTCAGGGACGACAACCCAGACATTTGCTAACGCTCCCGTATTGAAGTGTGACTGCAGCGCGCCCACTGAACCAACAGCGACCTGTCGCTGAACCAGCCTGGAGTTGAGAACAAACTCCAGGAACTTTGGCCTGAGTTGTAAACCGGGCCGCACCAGAAGCAGATCCACGATGTTGCCGCCGACGGCCCACAAGGGGATCTGGGCTGCTGCTCCTGCAGCTCCGGTTCGGACGACTACCACGTCTCCTTCTTCCAAACGCGACTTTGAGTTGAGCTCGTTCGACTCCTCGCTCATGTAGGCGACATCGGTGTCGCTTACGAGCGCCGGGCGCACATTGAAGCCTCGCAGTACGGGAACACCCGATTCTTCGTAGTACTGGGACGGATTGATCACGATACCTACGGTGATTTTTGCAGCACACCGCTTCAGTGGCAGGAATCTCCATCCCTTCGGCACCGCATCGATCCACGGCGATTCGACAGGAACCAGTGGCATGTCACCACCACCATGCTCAATGGCGTTATCGATCTCGGCCGCGCGCCGGACGGCTACAAGCGACGCCAAGCTCACTAGTTCGTCGGTAAGGCTGTCTATCCGACTTGTCTCTCGGTCAAGGTAATCCGCGATGGTCCGTTGCTCCTCCACTGGGGGTAGGAACAACCTCTCGCTGAGAAGGTCGCCCGATGCAAGATGTTTCACGGTGGTGAAATACGTGAGGTCGTTGATTACCTTCAACGTGCGTGGTAAAGCGTAGAAGAGGAACCGCTGGTCGACTCGATCCTGGCGTCCAGCNNCTTGTTCCACCAGGCAACGTTGAAGTCCCCGTCCATCCCTGTGACGATGTCCCCCTCTCGGAGGAGGACCGAGGCCGGCACATCACCAGTGATCCAGGTATCGAGTGGGCCATCCCCAAGGTCCCGGATGCGGACGAGAGGATAGGTGCCTTCGGAGGCGAATAGGTTGCTGTCGAACGGGTATCCGTTGATCAATTCTGCGACGTCGCCAACTCGTGCTTCGCACCAGTGGCGCGGCGCAGTCGTGCTGAGTTGGTTCTGCAGGATGGGCCATGCGATCCTCACTCAGTCACCTCTTCGAGCAACTTCAGGATCCGCAGCTGACTTGCTTTGATGTCCGCGTCAATGTCTTTAAGCGGCCGCGGTGGCACGTACCTGTAGAAATACTTCGTGAATGGGATCTCGTACCCCACCTTGGTCTTGTCCTGGTCCACCCACGCGTCTGGGGCGAAAGGCGTCACCTCACGAGCGATGAACTCTCCTATGTCTTCCGCCAGAGGCACATTCTCGGTGTCCCGCAGCTCTGGATCCGTCTCGACGCCTCCCTTCGCCCCCAGCACCGGCGCCGCCTCCGAGTCTTTGACCATGCACGCAGCGAGAACCGCCTTGCGCACCGGCACCGGCGCCTTGGCCAGCTTTGCGAACACCGGCTTCAGGACCGTCTCGAAATCACTCGCCGTCGCGTAGCTGCTTCCGATGAGCGCGTGGAGCCCATCCGCCAACGTCGCCGCCTCCGATTCGGGCAGTATCTGGACCGGCTTCGACTCGCTCACCGCTGCAGTCGCCTCCTCGGTGACGTCGTAGCGGACCCGGAGCGGTTGCTCCACGACCACTTTGAGGTAGCCGAAGGCCTCGTTGGTCAGCACCCGTGAGCGCTCGCCATCGACGCAACTCTCGTAGAGGCTGACGATTTCGATGATGTGCTTGTCCAAGAGCTCATTGCGCTTGTTGCCCAGGCTCTTGCGCATCTTTGCGTAGAGCTCGCGGGCGTCGATCAACTGCACGTGGCCCTGACGCTCTGGGCGTTTTCGGTTGGTGACTACCCAGACGTAGCTGTAGATGCCGGTGTTGTAGAAGAGTTGATCGGGCAGTCCGATGATGGCTTCCAGCCAATCGTTCTCGATGACCCAGCGGCGGATCTCGCTCATTCCCGAACCAGCGTCGCCAGAGAACAGTGGCGAGCCGTTGAACACGATTCCGATGCGGCTCCCTCCTTCGGCTGCAGGCCGCATCTTCGAGATCATTTGCTGAAGGAAGAGAATCTGGCCGTCCGAAGTGGGCGGGAGTCCCGCGCCAAAGCGGCCGGCGCTACCGAGCTGGTCGCGCTCGCGCTTGAGTACCTTCTCTATGGTCTTCCAGTCTTTGCCGAATGGAGGGTTGGCCAACATGTAGTCGAAGCGCTCGCCGGGAAAACCATCTTGGGTGAACGAATCCCCGAACACGATGCGTGATGCGTCTTGACCCTTGAGCAACATGTCCGAACGGCACACGGCGTAGGACTCGGGCTGGATCTCCTGACCAAACAGATGGAGCTTGGCTGATTCGTTGATCTCGCGCAGATGTTCCTCAGCCACTGAAAGCATGCCGCCTGTACCGCAGGCAGGGTCGTAGACGGTGGCGATCTTGCCCTTGGTCAACAACCCAGCCTCGTCCGAGAACAAGAGGTTGACCATCAACTGGATCACCTCGCGCGGTGTGAAGTGTTCCCCGGCTTCCTCGTTGGAGAGGTCGGCGGTGACTCGGATGAGCTCCTCGTAGATGTAGCCCATGTCTAGGTTGGACACGACCTCGGGGTGCAGGTCGATGGCCGCGAAGCGCTGGACGACCATATACAGGATGCCGGCCTCGCCCATCTTGTCAACGTGGCGCGGCAGGCCAAACTTTTCCAGGGCATCTCGAGTGTTGGGTGAGAAGCCGTTGATGAGATCATGCACGTTGGCCGTGATGTTGTGCTGGTCGCCGAGCAGTGTGGCGAAGCTGAATTTCGACGTGTTGTAGAAGGGTTGCTTCGCCGTGTGGGCGAGCAGGTCGGCGTGCGAGTCGAGATCCCCCGAGATGCTGGTGGCCTTCACCAGGACATCGTCCTTGGTGGGCTCGAGCACGCAGTCGAGTCGCCTGAGCACGCAGAACGGAAGGATCACCTCCCCGTATTGGTGGCGCCGGTAGTGGTCTCGGAGGACTTCCTTAATTGACCAGATGAAGTTGACCTTCTCTGCGTGCCCGCTCATCTGCCCATTATGGCTGGCTCGAAGAGACACTGTCCTGGTCGGCGGCAGTTTCGGCTTGTCCGGAATACCGAGCTCTGTGCCCTTGCTGCGCCGGACCGGCACAGCGGACCGCGAAGATGGAGGCATGACACGCGGGTGGCCATCGAGCAACCAGGGCGTCGAGCCCAGGTCCTGAGCCGGATGCCCCCTGTCCTCGTCTCTGCAGCCGGCTCTGGTCCCCTCGACGAGGATCCCGAGCTCGAGGCCGCTTGGACGGTGGCCGCGGTGCTCGGGGCNNATCTCTCTGACGGGCGGACCGTCGCCCTCGAAGTGACTCGCCTTTCGGTCCCCGAGGTCGTGGAGATGTGGGGCGCCATCGAGGACCTGGACTGGGGCTGCCCGGAGCTGACGTACAACTGGAGCATCTCGCTCCATTCGGCTGGACGCGGTCGGGCCGGCACGCGGGTCAAGCGCTTCCGGGGCAAGGCACCCCCGCTGCTGGCCGTCCTTGAACGTCACAGCGATGGGCGCTTTGGCGACATCCTGGGCAGCGACGAACCAGAGAGGACCGAGGAGGAGCGTCGGGCCGTCGAACAACTTCGGCGTCTTGGCGCACGCAGCGGCGGTCCGGTCGGCCAGGCGGCCGCCGGCAAGGCTTTGGTACTGGTTGGCACCGTGGGACCGGGTGGCACGGTTGACGGCTCGGCCGTCAACGAAGCCGTCGAACGAGAAGCGGCGAACAACCTCGAGAAGCTTTTGGCTGCGCCGGGAGAGGAGCGCCACCTGTTCATCTGGGCGGACGCCACCGACCCCGGGGCGCATGTCGCCATGGTGTCGTACGCACGTCCCGGCCCACCTCTACTCCCCAATGGCATCGACGTCGTGTGGGTCAGTCTCTGGCAGCGCAACGTCAACCTCCAGAGCAACGCCTCAACCCTGTGGCGTGTGACTCCGCGTGGGGCATGGGAGATTCTGGAGGTGCCCGGAGTCCGTAACTACGCCAGCGGCATAGTGGCCAGACTGACCACAAACAATTGACCCCCGGCCCCGGCGGAGTAACAAGCCGACGACTTGTACCAGAAGCGACGGAACTAGAACTTGTTTCGATTCCGTGTGGGCACGTTGTGGGCACGAAATTCCAACCGGAAAACCGACCGCCAGTCCTTACGCCGCCCACGCTGGGACTCTTCAGTGGTCGGGACCGGCGTCGATCCGG
>PMPX01000100.1:0-4455 GCA_003169235.1 Acidimicrobiaceae bacterium
ACGACGACTTCATCCGCACGACCGAGCCGCGGCACTACGCCGTCGTCCAGCAATTCCTCCAGCGGATTTACGACAACGGCTTCATTGAGCTGGCGCCGTACTCGGGGCTCTACTGCGTGTCCTGCGAGGACTACTACACCGAGGACCAGTTGGTGGACGGCAACTGCCCGGTCCACGGGCGCCCCGTAGTCGAGATGCAGGAGGACAACTACTTCTTCAAGCTGAGCCTCTTCGAGCAGCGCCTGCTGGACTACTACGACACGCACCCCGACTTCGTGCGGCCCGTGTCCAAGCGCAACGAGGCCCTGGGCTTCATCCGGGGCGGGCTGCGCGACGTCTCCATCACCCGCACCTCGTTCACCTGGGGCGTCCCGGTGCCCTGGGACAGCGGGCACGTCTTCTACGTCTGGTACGACGCGCTCATCAACTACCTGACCGTGGCCGGGTACGGCGCCGACCCCCCCACCTTTGCCGCGCGCTGGGGGGCGGCGCACCACCTGATCGGCAAGGACATCCTCAAGTTCCACTGCGTGTGGTGGCCCGCCATGTGCCTGGCGGCGGGCATCGACCCACCGGCGGAGATCTTCGTGCACGGCTATCTGCTCATGGGTGGCCAGAAGCTGGGCAAGACCATGATCGCGGCCGGCCTGGCGGGTGGCGAGGGCGCGGCGGCGCTGAAGATCACCGACGTGTCGCCCCTCGCGCTGGCCGACGACTTCGGGGTCGACCCGCTGCGCTACCACCTGCTGCGCGAGGTGCCCCTCGGCGGGGACGGCGACTTCTCCTACGAGGGCATCGTGGCGCGCTACAACGCCGACCTGGCCAACAACCTGGGAAACCTGGTGTCACGGGTCACGACCGTGGTCCACTCCAAGTGCGGCGGGGTGGGCCCGGCCTGCAACCCCGCCAGCACGCTCGGGCGCGTCGCGGGCGGGGTGCTCGACGAGGCGACGGCGGCCTGGGCCCGCTGGGCGCCGCACGAGGCCCTGGAGGAGACGTGGCGGCTCATCGGGTCGGCGAACGCCGAGCTCGAGGCGGCCGAGCCCTGGAAGATGGAGCCGGGGCCCGGCGTCGACGCCGTTCTGGGCGACGCGCTCGAGGTCCTGCGGATCGTGGCCGTCCTCATCGCCCCGGCCATGCCGTCGACCGCGGCGGAGGTGTGGCGCCGGATCGGGGTCGGCGGCGACCCGACCACGGCCCGACTACCCGACGACGCCATCTGGGGCGGCTACGCCGGCGGGTCCGACGTCGTGAAGGGCGACCCCCTCTTCCCTCGGCGCAAGGCCTGACGTGACGGCGGGCTGGTTCGACTCCCACTGCCACGTGCAGGAGGAGTATCTCGGCGGGGACGGCGAGCGGGACGGGGCGGCGGACCTGGAGCCGGTCCTGGCCCGGGCCCGGGAGGCAGGTATCGGGCGACTCGTCTGCATCGGGACGGGGGCGGCCACCTCGGACCAGGCGGTGCGGGTGGCCCGGGCGACCGCCGCCGCCGGGTCGGCGCCGCGGGCGTGGGCCTCCATCGGGCTGCACCCGCACGAGGCCAGCCAGGGCGTCGACGAGGTGGCGGCACTGCTGGCGCGCGAGCTGGCCGTGGGCGACGGCGCCGTGGTGGCCGTGGGGGAGTGCGGACTGGACTACTTCTACGAGCACTCCCCGCGGGCCGAGCAGCGCGCCGCCTTCGCGGCACAGATCGCGCTGGCGCACGCGCACGGCCTCGCACTGGTGATCCACGCGCGTGATGCGTGGGCCGACCTCTTCGACGTGCTCGGTGCGGAGGGCGTCCCCGACCGCACCGTGCTGCACTGCTTCACCGGCGGTCCCGACGAGGTCGAGCTGTGCCTGCGCGCGGGCATGTACGTGTCGTTCAGCGGGATCGTGACGTTCAAGAACGCGGGCGACGTGCGCGCCGCCGCGGCGCTCTGCCCGCTGGACCGGTTGCTCGTCGAGACGGACAGCCCGTTCCTCGCCCCGGTGCCTCACCGGGGCCGTCCGAACGAGCCGTCGTACCTCCCACTCGTCGGCGAGGCGATCGCCGCCGTGAAGGCCTGCAGCGTCGGCGAGATCATGGAGCGCTCGGCTACGGCCGCCGCCATGGCGTTTTCCACAGGCGGGTAATTCACGCGCTGTTGTGCGTAATACGAGAACCTTGTGACCAGGGTGTTTCACTTTGATTGTGGGCCAAAAGGTGCTCTTAACAGGGAGTTCATCTAAATGTCGCGGACCACATGGTGTGTGACCTGCGGAAAGAGCGCGCGAAAAGGCTCCACTGCTTTTCGGGTTTGCGCCGGTCGGGATTGGTTATCTAAGTTCTTCAGAAACCCCCCGCCACCCGTGTGTCGGCGCGGGTGCGCTGTGTCCCGGAGAAGGGTGGAGCCCTGCGGAACCAGAGCACGAGGGGGAGGCGCCTCGGCGTTGCTGCAATCATTTGCGGCGCGCTGTTCTTCGCGCCTCTCCTGTTGTTGAACGGCACTGCCGCGCCACGATCCGTGGCCTCGGCACGCACCGTGCACGGCGCGCACGCGTCGGCTGTGCACGCTGCGACCCATCTCGACGGTGTGAACCTGCGGTCGCACCTCGTCGCCTACCAGGCGCCGGCGACGACCACGACGACGGCCCCGCCGGCCACGACCACCACGACGACGGCGCCCGCGCCGACCACGACCACGACCTCGCCGCCCGCGCCGGCACCGACCACGACGACGACCACGGCACCGCCCCCGCCGCCTCCGACCACCACCACGACGACGGCCCCCCCGGCCCCGCGCAACTCCGAGGAGGGGGAGGCCACGTGGTACTCGGAGGCCCCGGCCGGGATGTGCGCCAGCCCGACGCTTCCCTTCGGGACGGAGATCACCGTCGTCAACACCTCGACGGGCGCGTCGACCACGTGCACGGTGGACGACCGCGAGGGTGCCGGCTACCCACGGGTGGTCGACATGTCGCCGGAGGGCTTCTCGCAGATCGCCGACCTCGGCCAGGGAGTGGTGGACGTCACAATCTCCTGGTGACCCATTCCGGCGCCGACATCGCCCGGTTGCTGGCGGCGCACGGTCTGCGGCCCAGCCGGGCCCTCGGCCAGAACTTCGTCGCTGACCCCAACACCGTCCGCCGCATCGCCCGCCTCTCGGGCGTCGGCGCCGGATCCCGCGTGCTCGAGATCGGGGCGGGACTCGGGTCGCTGACCCTCGCCCTGGCCGAGACCGGGGCCACGGTGGTGGCGCTGGAGACGGACCGCCACCTCATCCCCGTACTCCGTTCCGTCGTCGAGCCGGCCGGTGTCGAGGTGGTCCAGGGGGACGCCATGCGCATCGACCTGTCGGCGCTGCTGGCCGAGCGTGGCGGGGGGCCGTGGAGCGTGGTGGCCAACCTGCCCTACAACGTGGCCACCCCGCTCGTCCTGCGAGCCCTGGTCGAGGCGCCGGCGGTGGCGCACCTCCTGGTCATGGTGCAGCGGGAGGTGGGCGAGCGCATGGCCGCCGCGGCCGGGGAGGAGGCCTACGGGGCGGTCTCGGTCCGCATCGCCTATTTCGCCCGGGCCCAGGTGGTCGGCCGCGTGCCCGCCTCGGTGTTCATCCCCCGACCACGGGTCGAGTCGGTCCTGGTGCGCATCGACCGGCTGCCCGCCCCGGCGGTGGACCCGGCGCTCGTCTCCTACGAGCGGCTGGACGCCGTCGTCCGGGCCGGCTTCGGCCAGCGGCGCAAGATGCTCCGCCGCTCGCTGGCCGGCGTCGTCGATCCCGCCGCGTTCGAGCGCGCCGGCGTGCGCCCCGACGCCCGGGCCGAGGAGCTCGGGGTGGCGGAGTGGGGGAGGCTGGCGGCACTGTGACGCCCGCCACCCCCGTCTCCGAGCCGTCCGTGCGGGTGCTGGCCCCGGCCAAGCTGACCGTGTCGCTGCGCGTGACCGGGGTGCGGGCCGACGGCTATCACGAGCTCGAGTCGGAGATGGTGGCCCTCAGCCTGGCCGACGAGCTCGTCCTGACCGAGGGTGGGTCGTCGGGTGTGACGGTGGTGGCCGAGCCCGGCACGCGGGCCGAGGGGCTCGGTGACCCCGAGGACAACCTGATCAGCCGTGCGCTGGCCGCCTGCGGGCGGGTCGCCTCGGTCCGCCTGACCAAGCGCATCCCCGTGGGCGGCGGCCTGGGCGGGGGCTCGGCCGACGCGGCGGCCGTGCTGCGCTGGGCGGGCGGCGCGAGCCCGGGTGTGGCGGCGCGCCTCGGTGCCGACGTGCCCTTCTGTGTGNNTAGCTCGTCACGCCGCTGCCCTTCGTGCCCCGTGTCTACCTGCTGGTGCTCCCGCCCTTCGGTGTCGACACCGCCCAGGTGTACCGGGCCTGGGACGAGGGGCACCGCGAGGGGGACCGGGCGGCGAACGAGCTGACGGCGGCCGCCCTGGCCGTCGAGCCCCGCCTGGCCGGGTGGCGTGACGCCCTGGGGGACCTGGCCGGCCACGCGCCCA
>PMPX01000100.1:4525-10716 GCA_003169235.1 Acidimicrobiaceae bacterium
TTCTTGTGCTTCTTCTTGCGCATCCGCTTGCGACGCTTCTTGATCAGTGATCCCATGTCGTGCGGCAGGCTAGCGGTCCGGGGGGCCGACTGCCAGGTCGGGCCTCCCGCCAGGAGGCAGCCATGGGCTTCGAGATCGTGCGGCTGGACCACGTGCAACTGGCCATGCCGCCGGGCCGCGAGGCCGAGGCCGAGGCGTTCTACTCGGGTCTGCTCGGGCTCGAACGGGTCCCCAAGCCCCAGCCGCTGGCGGCCCGCGGCGGCTGCTGGTTCGTCCGGGGCCCGGTGGCGGTGCACCTCGGGGTCGAGGAGGGCTTCCGTCCCGCCCGCAAGGCGCATCCGGCCCTGGTGGTGCGCGACCTGGCCGCCCTGGAGGCGGCGCTGACCGCCGCCGGGGTGCCCGTGCGGCCCAACCCCGACCGCGAGCCGGGCCGGGGCGCCTACGTCGACGACCCCTTCGGGAACCGAATAGAGCTCGTGGCGGCCGACTGAGGGCCGGTCGCCGAGGGGCCGGAGACGCGCGACGCCGCTACGGCGGGGGGGCGGCGCCGTCGGGCCCGCGCACCGTGGGGAGTCGCAGCGACATGCGGGCCCCACCCTCCGGAGCGTTCTCGGCCTTGATCGTCCCGCCCTCGGCCTTCACCACCTGGGCCACGATGGCCAGGCCGAGGCCGGACCCGGGCAGCCCGCGGGCGGCGGGGGACCGGTAGAAGCGGTCGAAGATGTGGGGCAGGTCCGCCTCGGCGATGCCGGGGCCGTGGTCGTGCACCACCACCGTCCCGTCCCGGCACTCCACCGAGACGGTCTGGCCGGCCGGGCTCCACTTGCGGGCGTTGTCGAGCAGGTTGCCGACGGCCCGGCCGATGCGGTCAGCGTGGCCCTCGACCCAGCAGGGCTCGGCCTCCAGGTCGAACGTGACGTCGTGGCTACGGCCGTGGGTGCTCTGCACCGCCACGGCATCCCGCACGAGCAGGTCGAGGCGGAGCGGCTCCGCCGGCGACGGTTGTTGGTCGCCGCGGGCGAGCTCGGCCAGGTCGCCGACGAGGTCGGTCAGCTCCTGCAGCTGCACCAGGACGTCGTCGACCAGCACGGAGCGGTCCTCGTCGCTGAGCTCGTCGACCCGGCGGATCACCTCGAGGTTGGTGCGCAGGCTGGTGAGCGGGGTGCGCAGCTCGTGCGACGCGTCGAGGACGAGCTGGCTCTGGGCCCGGCGCGAGGACTCGAGCGCCTCGAGCAGCCGGTTGAAGGTGCGGCGCAGCCGGCCCAGCTCGTCGGGGCCACCGGGCGAGAGCCGGCGCGAGACGTCGGTCGTCGCGGCCAGGTCCTCGACGGTGTCGGTCAGCGAGTTCAGCGGGACCAGCGCGGTCCGGGCGACGAGCCAGCCGAGGACGACGGCGAGGAGGACGCCGATGAAGGCCACGACGCCGAGCAGGATCGCCAGCGTCCGCAGCTCCGAGCTGGCGTTGAGCAGCGTGGCGATCTGCAGCGCGCCACCGTCGACGAGGATGCCGGACTCGAACGCCGTGCCGGCCGGCAGGTGCTCGACCAGCTCGCGCATCTGGTTGCCGTCCACGGTGACCGTCGTGAAGTACGCCGGGGCGAAGTCCTTCGCCACGAGCCGCACCTGACCGGTCACGGGGAGACCGCCCCCCGAGACGACGGCGCCGCCGGGGGTGGTCACCTGTCCCAGGGTGGCGGTGGTCGACCCGATCTCCTGTCCGGCCACGATCCGCTGCGCGGCCGTGGTGAGCGAGTTGTCGGTCGCCTGGAGCAGCGTGTTGCGGGCCACCAGGAACGAGGCCAGCGACGCCGCGAGCACGGCGACGACCACGGCCGCCGTCGTCGCCAGCACGAGGCGGGCGCGGAAGGTCACGCGTCCCGCAGGACGTAGCCCACGCCGCGGACCGTCTGGATGCAGCGTGGCTCGCCACCCTCCTCGAGCTTGCGCCGGAGGTACCCGACATAGACGGCGAGCGAGTTCGTCCCCGAGTCGAAGTCGAAGCCCCAGACCTGGTGCAGGAGCACCTCGCGCGTGAGCACCTGGCGCGGGTGGCGCAGGAACATCTCGAGGAGGTCGAACTCAATGCGCGTCAGCGAGAAGGCGCGCTCACCGCGCTGGCCTTCCCGGGTGGAGAGGTTCAACGCCAGGTCGCCCACGCGCAGGAGGCCACCCTCGCCCTCGAAGCGCCGCCGCAGCAGCGCGCGCAGGCGGGCCAGCAGCTCCGCCAGGGCGAACGGCTTGACCAGGTAGTCGTCGGCGCCCGCATCGAGCCCCTGGACGCGGTCGTCGATGGCGTCGCGCGCCGTGAGCATGAGGACCGGCGTGTCGTCGCCGGCGCTGCGCATGCGCCGGCAGACGGTCAGGCCGTCGACGTCGGGCAGGCCGAGGTCGAGGATCAGCGCGTCCGCCGGGGTCAACGCCAGCGCCTCGAGCGCCTCGCCCCCGGAGGGGACGGTCACCACCTCGTAGCCCTCGAGGCGCAGGGCCCGGTCGATCGATCGGCGCACGGCCAGGTCGTCGTCCACCACGAGGATGCGCACGAGGCAAGAAGCTATCGCCGTCATGCGGCGGGGCAGGGCCGGGGGCGCCGGGCGGGACCGGTCGGAGTGCCTAACCTCTAGCGGGGCGATCGCCTCGGTCCGGGGTAGTTCAATCGGCAGAACGTCGGCCTTTGGAGCCGGATGTTGGAGGTTCGAGCCCTCCCCCCGGAGCTCTTGTACTGACCTGCCCAAACGTGGACCGGGCCCATCGTCATGTCGGACGACGTCAGCGGGAATCCGCGGCGGCCCGGCCCGGCTGCGACAGGTCGAACACCTCCTGGTACCAGGGGTTCGATCCGACCAGCACGCGGGCCGGCTCGAACGCCTCGAGCCGGCCGTCCTGGATGACCATCACGCGGTCACACGCGGCCAGCGTGGAGAGGCGGTGCGCGATGACGAACATGGTGACGCGACCGTGCAGCCCGGCCAGGGCCTTCTGCACCAGCGCCTCGGAGCGCAGGTCGAGCGCGCTCGTCGGCTCGTCCAGGACGAGGAGCAGCGGGTGGCGCACCAGGGCCCGGGCCAGGCAGATGCGCTGCCCTTGCCCGCCCGACACCGCCTCCACGCGATCGCTGATGCGGGTGTCGTACCCATGGGGCCACGAGACGATGTCGTCGTGAATGTGGGCCAGCTTCGCCACCCGCACGACCTCCTCGTCGCTGATGCCCGTGCGCAGGAAGCGGATGTTGTCGGCCACCGAGGCGTTGATGAGCCGGGGCGCCTGCGGTACGTAGGTCGTCCGCGCGCACCACGACGTCAGGTCGAACCGGGCCACGGCCCCGCCGTCCATGGTGATGTCGCCCTGGTCGGGGTCACGGAGCCGGAGCAGGAGCTGGGCCATGGTCGACTTCCCCGCACCCGACGGCCCGACGACGCCGATGGTCTCCCCCGAGCGCACGGAGAACGAGACGTCGTGGAGAACGGGGTGGCCGGGATGGTAGGCGAAGTCGACGTGGCGAAACTCAAGGGTGTCGAAGCAGTCGAACTCCTCGCCGCCGCGAGGGCGCGCCGCCTGCCGGTAGCGCGCCTGGACGTCGAGGATGCGCTGCGCGTAGGGCCACGTGTCGTTGAACGAGTGGTACACGCTCTGGAGATTCTGGGAGTACGACAAGGCCTGGAAGAGGATCAGGATCACCGCGCCCAGGGCGGCCACCTGCCCGCGCCCGAAGGCGGCGGCGAGGGCGAGCCCGGCGATCACGAAGACGATGGTGGCGCCCTGGTACGCCGCCGGGACGGCCGCGTTGAGGAACTGGGCCCGGAACCATGGCTCGGCGACCTCCCCGACGACCTCCGTCACGCGGCGCTGTTCCTGCTCCCCGACGCCGAAGACCTGCATCTCCTCGGTCATCCGGACTGCCTCGGTCACCAAGCCCGCGTAGCGCAGGGAGGTTCCGCTGCGGTGCGCCGAGAGACGGCGCGCCGCGACCGACAGTGGGCGCAGCACGACGAACAGGACGACGACCGCCACGATGACGACGGCAGCGGCCACCGGGCTGATCAGCAGGGCGGCGACGGTCAGCGCGACGAGGCTGAGGAGCGAGGCCAGGCCGCCGCTGAAGAACAGGGCCGCCTGAGCCGTCCGCACCACCTGGTTGGTGAGGGTGTCGACGACGTCGCTCTCCTCCTCCTTCGACTGGACGGCCCAGCTGGCGCCGACGAAGGACGCGAAGGTCTCGGTCCGCAGGGAGGTGAGCACGTCCGTGCCGATCCGGGCCGGCAAGTAGACCATGACGGCCTGGAGCAGCAGCCAGAGCCCGCTCAACGCGGCGGCGACGGCGATCAGCTCGGAGAGCCGGGGATGCCACGCCGACCCGACGAGCGGCAGGACCACCGCGGCGTGCTGGCGGGAGGCGATGATGAGCGCCGAGCGCACGAGGAGGTAGAGGATGGCCGCCTGCGCGAACCCGGACAGGGTCGAGCAGGCGGCGAGGGCGAGCAGGCGCAGCCGTGAGGTGGACAGGAGCGTCCACATGCGCCGGTAGGCCGGCCGGAGGTCCGCCGGAGCGATGGCCGCTACCTGGTTCGCGGCACCTCTGAAGGCCACCCGCCACCTCCGATCCCCAGTTCAGCCGCTCCCAGTTCCGCCACACCGCCGGCCTCCGCCCACCGGCGCGTGAGCACGGTACCACTCGGGATGCCGATGTCGACGGGGGTCGCAGGGAGTCGCCCTACGATGGCGCGATGCGTGGGGCGGGTCCGCCGGGCCGCAGCGACCCCGTCGATCTCGGGCGGGACCACCTGATGCGCCGGGCGTGGCGCGCCCTGGCCGAGAGCACGTCGCGCGACCTGTTCTGGCGCGCCGCGGCCGTGCTGGGCTACCGGCGGCTGTGGCTCTATGTGCAGCCAACGTCTGGCCACGCCCACCCCGGCGGGAGCGACGTCCGTGCGGTCCGAGAGTCGGACCTGGCCGCCTACCGGGCGGCGCGCCCGGACACGCCGCCGGGCGAGGTCAGGCGCAGGCTCCGGGCCGGCGACCGGTGCAGCGGTCTCTGGCGCAACGGGCAGCTGGTGGCGCACCGGTGGGTGTCGTGCGGGTGGGCCGAGGTGACCTACCTCGGCGTGACCGTGGAGCTCGGTCCGGGCGTGCTCCATCACTACGACGTGCACACGATTCCCGCCGAACGACGGCGGTACGCGCAGTCGCGGCTCACAACTGCCATGTTCGCCGAGGCGTCGAACGAAGGCGCGAGCGCCGTCTTTTTCACCGTGCTTCCGGAGAACCGGGCCATGCGGGCTTTTCTGCCCGTCGAGGCGACCCGCGTTGGGACGTTGACGTCCGTCGGATTCGGGCGCCATCGCCTTCCGATCCTGCGGGGCGGCCATGCCTGCATTCTCGGAGTGCGGCCGGGCCATCGCACTCTGCGCTGAAGCGGTTCAGGCCGGGCGCCGCCCGGGGCGCCGCACCAGGCGGCGCGCCTCGGCTCGCAGCCGTCTCAGGATCCAGACCCATCCCGGGGCGGACGGCCGCCCCCCAACGAAGGGCGGAAGGTCTACGTACCGGGCCGGATCGACCGGCGTCCCGTCGAGGCGGACTTCGAAGTGCAGGTGGGGCCCGTAGGCGTTGCCGCTCGACCCGGTCCGGCCCACCCGTTGCCCGGCGGCGACCCGGTCGTCTGGCTCGACGTCGACGGTCGAGAGGTGCGCGTACAGGGTGGCCAGCCCGGCCCCGTGCGCGACTGCGACGACGAGGCCGTACATGGGGAACTGCTCCACCACTACCACGGTCCCGTCCGACGACGCGCGCACCGGTGTGCCGGTGTTCGTGGCGAAGTCCACTCCCGCGTGGTGCCGGGGCGCGCGCCAGCCGAACCCACACGTGCGCGCGGCGTCCACCGGCCGGGCGAGGTCGGGGGTCGGCCCTCCGGGCACATCCGGGTCCGGCCGACGGACGGGCACCAGCAGGGCGGCGATGCGCTCGCTCTCGGCCGTGAGCGCCGCCGTCTTGCGCGTCTCGATGGTGGAGATCCGCACGGGAAGGGCGTACCACCAGACGGCGAGCACCTCGCGGGCGTGGATCGAGATCTTGTAGAGCGCCAAGCGCCATTCTGCCGTGGTGCGGACGGGCCAAGGGAAGGGGCTGAGCACCGCCGGGGCTGCTTGGGCATCCATGCCGCGCCGGCGGGCCTCCGCCAGTAGCCGGTGCAGGTGATA
>PMPX01000248.1 GCA_003169235.1 Acidimicrobiaceae bacterium
CGTCGAGTTCCTGATGAGCGACGGCAAGTGGCCTGAACTACGGCCGCAACTCGACCGCAACGATGGCGGCAATTCGCACTCCCCGGTGCTAGACGAGTACACGCGGATGCTCGCCGAGCACCGCCGCATCAAGGCCAGCCGCGACCGCGGATTCCATCGAAAGGCCTACCTGCTGTCCCTGGAAGAGCTGGAGCAGATCGCGGCAGCTCGGATCCACCCGTCACGCCGCGGCTAGCTCGGGGGCCGTCCCCCCGCCGCGTAGAAGTCGGCCTAACGACCTATTGCGCGACAGGTTGAAGGCGGGATCTGCGACCTGGGCAAAAATGTCAGTCGGGTGTCCCAGAATTCTGTCCCAGACCGTGGGGAACAGGGACACCCTTAAAGACACAGATGGCTCCCGCCCGGGCCGCAAGCGGCCCGGTTGGGTCCGAATAACCGTGCCCCGCCAACGAGGGAGGACCATGCCGGTGACGCTGCTGGGATACGCGCGAGTCTCGACGCTGCACCAGTCCCCCGCCATGCAGACAAAGGCGCTCACGGACGCTGGGGGCCGATCGCATGTCCGGTGTTCGCGACGACCGCCCCGCGCTGGCCGCGTTGCTCGACTACGCCCGCCGCGGTGACGTGATCACGGTGTGGAGGCTCGACCGCCTCGGCCCGCTGCCGCACCTGCTCGCGTTCGCCAGTGACTTGCAGGATCGCGGCGTCGAGCTCCGCTCACTCACCGAAGTCATCGACACCACGACCCCAGGTGGTCGGCTGATCTTCCACGTCTTCGGGGCCGTCGCCGAGTTCGATCGCGCCATCGCCGCCGAGCGCACCGCCGCAGGAGTCGCAGCAGCCCGTGCGAACGGCCGCCATCCTGGGCGGCCAGGACTCACGGCCGACACCATCGCTGCCGCCCAGGCCCTCGACCAGGCGGGCACTCCCCGCGCCCAGATTGCCACACCCTCGGCGTCTCTCGATCCAGCGTCTACCGCAGTCTCGTCACGCCCAGCGAAAATCATCTGCCTGGCAATGGAACGGATTAGCGCGACAGTGTCGTGAGATAGGTATGACCACCATGTCTGACGACACCACCACCAACTCCAGCGACGACTGCGACCCGCGCCAGGACGTTCTTCTCAACCCCACTGAGGATCTGGCCGGCCCAGATCGCTATCCGCGCATGTGGAACATGGCTGCGGGGATGGCGTTCTTCCAGGCGGTCGTCAGGCCCGATACCCCGGATCGCCCGGAATACGTCAGCGTCCCCATGCCGAGCAGCACCACCACCGACCTCGAATCCCGTGGGGCCAGGATCTTCGCGGTGGCTCGGTGGAATGCGTTGTGGGAGGCCGCTCAGTTCCGGCGCCGCTTCTTTCACGCCGACACCGACGCTAACGCCGACGACTATGCGAGATTGCCTCCCGACCTGGCACGCATCGCCGATCTCGGTGACAACAACATCGTGTTCATCCCCCGCACGCAGACCCGCTACTACGACTACGCACCCCTGTTTCACCTGCTCCCCCGCGCCACGTTGGACCGGTTCGGCCTGCCGATGCTCACGGGTGGTCAATGGCCGTTCTGGGCGGAACTGACCAACCCGGACCCCTACCTGCCCGCCGACTTCAGCCAGCGGCTGTCACGGGCCTGGGGGGCCACGATCTGGCGTCACCTCATGCCCGGATCACCGCAGATCGCCTTCACCAAGGACGACCCGATCCGCATCCTGGCGCACAACCTCGACTTCTGGGTTCCCGCGGTCACCGAGGCCATGGAAGACGAGATGCGGACGTGGCCGATCGTCGACACCGATGGCCCTACTGCCCCGGTACGGCTGAGCAACGGCGAGATCCTCGAAGGCGTCACCGCCGGCGGCCCCCGAGTGGGTTCTGACCTGTGGACCGGGGAAGAGGAAGCCGCCGAGTTCGTCGAGCTCACCATCGACGCCGCCGACAAGACCGGCCGGCTACGCGACATTCTCGACGCCGTGCGCTCCCACCGGGTCCACGACGACTTCTCCGACCGGTGGTCACACGCCAAGGAGGACTTCGATCGCACGCTCAACCACAAGCGCTCCAAGGTCACCGTCACCTTCGTCGAACTCGACGACACCACGCCGGTTCACGGTCCCGAGACCGAAGTCATCGGCCAGCTCGCATGCAGCGACTTCCTGACCCTGCTCAACCCCCGCGATCGCGAAGTGGTGGTCGTCCTGCGCAGCGGAGTCACCTCCCTCACCGACGTCGGCAAGATCCTCGGCTACAGCAGTCACAGCGCCGTATCGAAGCGGCTCGCCCGCATTCGCGACCAAGCGGCACGCTTCTTCGACGAGAACTGACCCCGAAACAAGGAAGTGGGCTATCACCCCCCGCGCCACCAACAAGGACCCCTGGTCGTGAAGACGAAATCCCGGGCAACCGGCAAGTGGCTCCGGTGATCCGACATGTGATGCGACCTGTGATGCGATGGATATTAGATGCTCTTCGATAGCACCTTCTGGGGCGGCAACGATCAGACCTGCATTCCGGAGGTTGTTGCACGGTCACCTGGCATCATGAGTCCATGAATCACGCACCCATCCCGGGCCAGCAAGCCGCCATTGAGGCTCTGCTGAATGCCTCCGCCCGCACCTCGCAGCGGGTCAACATCCGAAACAGCTTCGTCCAAGGAGGTGATCAGAAACATCCCGTCCCCGGCCCGCTCCACAAGATCGTTCGCGCACAGGACGACCGCGCACTGTATCTGTTCCTGCTGCACCGCACCCTGGTCTCGGCGGAGCCCTGGACCAGCCGGCCCCTTCTCTCCCGGGTCTGGGCCCGCATGCTGGGTGTTGAAACCGACCAGGACCACGGTGCCGCCGTCGTCTCGCGCACGTGGCGGCGACTCGACCAGAAGTACGGCCTCATCACGCGCGGCAAGACTGGTCGCAGGGCGAACTTCACGTCCCTGCGCGAAGACGGCAGCCGCGAGGACTACACCGCACCGTCTGGTCGTGACGTCGACAATCGCTACTTCCAGCTCCCGTTCGACTACTGGACCGACGACCAGGCCTGGCACCGCACGTTGACGCTGGCAGGGAAGGCGATGTTGCTGGTCAGCTCCACTCTCCCACCCGGTTTCATCCTGCCCGGTGAGCGGGTGCCTGAGTGGTACGGCATCAGCGAATCCACTGCGCAGCGTGGCCTGCGGGATCTGCGCGATGTCGGTCTGCTGAACCTCTCCATCAGCTACAAGCCCACTCCGCTGGAGAAGATCCAGACGACCGAGGTCTACAACTACACGTTGGTGCCGCCGTTCGGCCGCACCGAGAAGCGCCGGCTCCGCGTCGTCCCGAAGATCGTCAGTGCATGACCGCCGCAGCACCCACTCTCCGCTTGTCGAGCGGCACTACC
>PMPX01000175.1:0-10591 GCA_003169235.1 Acidimicrobiaceae bacterium
CCGGCCGCCACCAGCACGAGGAAGAAGGTGCCGAGCACCTCGGAGAAGATGCGGCGCCACTCCTGGCGGGGATCCTTGAAGTTCTCGATGCGGTCGAGGATGCCCTGCTCGTAGTGGGCCAGCGGTCCGAATGGGACCGCGACAGTGCCCTGTGGTTGCGGTGTGACGGGTGTGCTCGCCGGACCGGTCATACGCATCGCTCCCCTTTGGTCGGCCGCCCCCCTGATCCGCGTCGCCTCGGGCCGGGGGCNNCCCGCGCCGGGGACGATCCTAGAGGGAACGCCCCCGAACGTCCGGGGTTGGGGGGCGTCCGTGCACGAAGGGGCGAACGCCCCTGGACCGCGCCCCTCGGTTCCTGGACAATCACTCGGGGAAGACCGGGGATCCGGAGAAGAGGAGCGCACCACCATGCCAGCCGATTTCAAGGACCGGACCGACTTCGAGAACGCCGACCGGGGCTTCATCGCCAGCATCGAGCCGATGACGATCAGCGACGCCGACGGGCGCCGCATCTGGGACATGGACGGGTGGGCCTTCCTGGAGGGCACCTGCCCCGAGACGGCCAACGCCAGCCTGTGGCGCCAGGGTCAGCTCAACTGCCGCCACGGCCTCTACGAGGTCACGGAGGGCATCTACCAGGTGCGCGGCTTCGACCTCTCGAACATGACCCTCGTCGAGAGCGACCACGGTGTCATCGTCATCGACCCCCTCGTGTCCCAGGAGACCGCCGCGGCCGCCCTGGCCCTCTACCGGGCCCACCGCGGCGAGCGGGCCGTGACGGCGGTCATCTACACCCACGCCCACATCGACCACTTCGGGGGCGTGCTCGGGGTCGTCGACCGTGACACCGACGTGCCCATCCTCGCTCCCGAGCACTTCTTGGAGCACGCCGTCTCCGAGAACGTCTATGCCGGCACGGCGATGCTGCGCCGGGGCTTCTACTACGGCGGCGTGGCCCTGCCCAAGGGCGCGAAGGGCACGTTGGGCATGGGGCTCGGTCCGACCGTCTCCACCGGCTCGGTGGGGCTGATCGCCCCGACCCTCGACATCACGAGCACCGGCCAGGAGGAGGTGCTCGACGGCGTCCGCATCGTGTTCCAGTCCACCCCCGGGACCGAGTGCCCGGCCGAGATGAACTTCTACTTCCCGGACCACCGGGCGCTGTGCCTGGCCGAGAACGCCACCCACAACCTGCACAACCTCCTGACGCTGCGGGGAGCGCAGGTCCGGGACCCCCGGATCTGGTCGCGCTACCTCGCCGAGGCCGCGGAGCTCTTCGCCCACCGGTCCGACGTGGCCTTCGCGTCGCACCATTGGCCGACCTGGGGAGCCGACAACATCATCACCTACCTGGCCGAGCAGCGCGACCTGTACGCGTACCTGCACGACCAGACGCTGCGCCTGATGAACCAGGGCTACGTCGGCACCGAGATCGCCGAGATGATGGAGGTGCCACCGGGGCTCGACGCGGCCTGGCACGCCCACGGCTACTACGGGTCGGTCAGCCACAACGTCAAGGCGATCTACCAGCGCTACCTCGGGTGGTACGACGGCAATCCCGCGCACCTCTGGCTGCACCCGCCCGTCGCCGCGGCCGAGCGGTACGTGCAGGTGATCGGCGGGGTGGATGCGACGGTGGCCAAGGCGATCACGTTCCTCGAGAAGGGCGACCTGCGCTTCGCGGCCGAGCTGGCGAGCCATGCCGTCTTCGCCGCCCCCGACAGCGAGACGGCCCGCCAGGTGCTCTGCACGGCCCTGACCGAGCTGGGCTACGGGTCGGAGTGCGCCACCTGGCGCAACTGCTTCCTGATCGGGGCGCAGGAGCTGTTCCACCCGATTGAGCACACCGAGGTCAGCTCGGCGGGCATGGCTCCCGCCCTCACCGTCACCCAGCTGTTCGACTCCATCGCCATCCGGATCAACGGGCCCAAGGCGTGGGACGAGCGCCTGCGCATCAACTGGGCGATCACCGCCGGCAACGGCGGCGGTGGCGGCAACGGCTCAGCCACCGAGCACTACCGGATGGAGCTGAGCAACGGCGCCCTCATCCACTTCCCCACCGCCCTCAACGAGGAGGCCGATCTCACGGTCACACTGACCAAGGCGCAGCTGGTCGGCTTGCTGCTCGAGAGCCGGACCGACGGGGTCGACATGTCCGGTGACGCCGCCGTGCTGGCGACGCTGGTCGGACTCGTCGACAGCCCCGATCCCGACTTCGCGGTGGTCACCCCGTAGGCACCGCGTCCCGCGCTCAGGTGGCGTCGGGTTCGGAGCCGCCGGCAACCTCGTAGGACCACAGCTCGGACGACACCGACACCGGCCCACCGTGCGGCGACGGCCGGTCGGCGCCGGCGTGGCCGTGGGCGAAGGCGGGCGAGGAGACCCAGCTCTGGAAGGACTCCTCGTCGCGCCAGCGGGTCACGACGAGCCATTGCCGGCGGTCGTCGGTGGGGCGCAGGAGCTCGAAGCCCTCGAACCCCTCCTGGTCGTCCACGGCCCCGGCGCGGGCGGCGAAGCGGCGGGCCAGCTCGTCGCCGGCGTCGGCCGGCACCGTGATGGCGTTGATCTTGATGACGGTCATGGCCCGATCTGATCAGATCCGGCCGGCCGGCGCAGTTCGGGGGTCGGGTCAGGCTCAGTCGATCGGGTCGACGTCGCCCAGGCTCTCGAGCAGGCGCTCGTCCACCAGGATCGGCGACGGCACCGGCATGCGCAGGGCGAGCACGATCCCGTCGGAGGGGCGGCAGTCCACCCGCTCCCGCCCCCCGGGGGTCATGAGGTCGAGCTCGGCGAGGAGCGTGCCCTCCTCGCGGCCCACGAGCCGGACCGCGATCACGTCGATGCGCGCCCTTTGGAGCACCTGCATGAACAGCTCGTGGGTCATGGGCCGTCGACCCTCCATGCGGCGCAGGGCCTGGGCGATCGCCGTCCCCTCGGGCAGCCCCACCGGGAACACCAGTGTGCGCATCGGTGGCTCGGACTCCACCAGGGTGACGGCGGGGTACTGCGAGGGCAGGTCGAGGAGCACGTCCTCGACGTCCATCACCCGGAACGACGCCACCGGGGCCGCGGCGGCCCGGACCTCCGACTCGGCCTCCGCCTCNNGGGGACGGGGACGGGCTCGGGCTCGACGGCGGTCACCTGAACCGCCTGCGTGCGCCCACGCTCAGCGCCAGGCCCACGGCGCCGAAGAACACGAGGACGGCGGTCCCGCCGTAGCTGACGAAGGGGAGCGGGATCCCGGTGATGGGCATGATGCCCATGGTCATCCCGGCATTCTGGAACACGCTGAAGGCGATGAACGCGAACAGGCCGGCGCAGATCAGGCGGCCGAAGATGTCCCGTGACACCACCGCCGCGTGCAGCACCCGCCAGGCGATCACGCCGAGCAGGGACAGCAGCCCGACGGCGCCCACGAAGCCGAGCTGCTCCCCCACCGCCGTGAAGATGAAGTCGGTCTGCTGCTCGGGCACGTAGCCGAGATTCGTCTGCGCGCCGTGCCCGATCCCCGATCCGAGCAAGCCGCCCGACCCGATGGCGTTCTTCGCCTCCTGCAGGTTGTAGATGGCCGACTGCACGTAAGGGTTGCTGCTCTTGTTGTTCGGGTTCAAGAACGTCGTCAGCCGGGCGATCTGGTAGTGGTGCAGCAGGCCGCCCTCCACGGCGACGAGCGCGAGGAGGACGGTCCCGATGAGCAGCAGCACGAGGATCCTCATCGGCAGGCCCGCCACGGCGAGCATCACGAGCAGGACGATGATCATGATCATCGCCGTCCCGAGGTCGGGCTGGAGCAGGACGAGCACGATCGGGATGCCGGCCATGATCAGCAGGCGGAAGACGTCGCGCCAGGCCAGCCCCTCCTCTTCTCGGCGCGCGCAGTACGACGCCACGGCCAGGATCAGCGCCAGCACGGCGAACTCGGAGGGTTGCAATTGCAGCGGGCCCAGGCTGAACCAGCGAGCCGCGCCCTGGGCGCTGCTGCCCACCACGAAGACGCCCACCAGCGAGAGCACGATCAGCCAGTAGAGGACCGTGGCCAGGGGTTCGAGGCGCCGGTAGTCGAAGATGGCCACCACCAGCATGGTGATGAACCCGAGGACGACGAAGAGCCCCTGCTTCTTCAGGAAGCTCTTGGGATCCTCCCCCTGGGCCAGCAGTGGCCCGCGGGTCGCCGTGTAGACCATGACCACGCCGATCACCGAGACCAGCAGCGTGGCCACGACGAGGATCAGGTCGAACGGGGGGACGCTGCGGCGGGAGGCAACGTGTGTTCGGGCGAGTGTGGTCATAAGGCGGATTCCCGGCCAGAATACCGGCCGTGCCCCCTGGCTCCCTTTCGCCGCTCGATGCCCTGGTGGGCACTCTGGGCACCACCGACCAGGTCGATCAGGGCGGGGGCTGGCTGTACCACCTTCTGACCAAGGTGGGGGTGAGCCCGGACACGGCGTCGACGGTCACCGACCTCATCATCCGCCCCCTCGGCATCATCTTCGTGGTCGTGGTGGCGTTGATCGCCGCTCGATACGGCGCCAAGGTCGTCCGCCGCATCCTCGAGCGAGTGGCCGACCAGGCCGCCGCCCGGTCCGGCTCGCAGCGGGCGGGGGCACGGGTCGCCACGATGTCGGGCGTGGTGGCGAACGTCTGGCGCTTCTTCGTGTTCGTCGTGGCGGGGGCCATCGTGCTCGGGATGCTGGGCATCAACCTGACCCCGCTTCTGGCCAGCGCCACCATCATCGGCGCCACGCTCGGCTTCGGGGCGCAGCAGATCGTGCGCGACTACTTCTCCGGGATCCTCATGACGATGGAGGACCAGTACAACATCGGCGACTCCGTGACCGTCGGTGGCGTGACCGGGGTCGTCGAGGACGTCACCATGCGCCTCACGCGCTTCCGCGGCGTCGACGGGACCATGTACATCATCCCGAACGGTGACATCCGACTGGTCGGCAACCTCTCGCGCGGTTGGGCCCGCGCCGTCGTGGACCTCACCCTGCCGGGCGCCTCCGCCGCGGACCTCGACACCGTGCGGCGCGTGATCGAGGAGGCGGCCCACCACGTCGCCGTCGATCCCGCCTTCGCCTCGCACTGCACCGAGCCGCCGCATCTCGTGGGCATTCTCGCCGCGGACTCGTCGACCATCACCATGCGGGTGCGGCTCCTGACCGTCCCGTCCCAACGCGACGCGCTGACCCGGGCCCTGCGCGAGCAGGCGGTCGTCGCACTGGCGCAAGCGCACCTCTGGCCCGCCGAGGCCGCGCCGGACTAAGCCGGCGGAGCCGAGTGCGCCGGCCGGTCCTCAGCCTTCCCTTGGGCTGGCCGCCTCGGCCGCGCGCCACATGGCCTCCACCGGAGGCTCCACACCGGTCCACAACACGAGCTGCGCCGCCGCCTGGTGCACGAGCATCCCGAGGCCGTCGACCGCCGTCGCGCCACAGGCCACCGCCTCTGCGAGCCACGGGGTCACCCGGGGCGCGTAGACCAGATCGGCCGCCACCTGGCCGGGTTCGAGCAGGTCCGGAGGGACCAGCCAGACCCCGGGGCCTCCCGTCTGGCCGGCCACGCCGGCCATCCCCACCGGCGTCGCGTTGACGACCAGGTCGGCCGCCGCCACGGCCTCGGCGATGGACCCTTCGGTCAAGGGCACCACCGAGCCAACCGGACCGGCCAGCTCGGCCGCCTCGTAGGCCCGTTCGGGGGTCCGGTTCACCACCGCCACCTGGGCCGCCCCGCCGACCGCGAGCGCCAGCACGACGGCGCGCGCCGCGCCACCGGCGCCCACCACGACACAGCGGCGGCCCTCCGGGGCGAAGCCGGCCCCGCGGGCCAGCGACGACACGAACCCCTCGCCGTCGGTGTTGGTCCCGAACAGGGCGCCGTCCCGGTTGACGATGCAGTTCACGGCACCGAGCCGGCGCGCCACGTCGCTGCACTCGTCGACGAGCGCCGCGACGTCCGCCTTGTGCGGCATGGTCACCGAGAGGCCCGTGACGCGCGACAGGCGCATCGCCTCGAGCGCGGCGGCCGCCTGCCCCGGTGGAACCTCGAACGCGAAGGAGCGCCACTCGTCCGCCAGCCCGAGGGCGGCGAAGGCGGCGTTGTGCAGGAGAGGTGAGAGCGAGTGCGCCACGGGGCTTCCGATGACGCCGACGATCGTGGCGCCGGCGCCGGCCTCGCTCCGGGCGCCGTCCATCGTCACAGGAGCGACCGGCTCACGGGAGCCCACGGGACTTCGCCAGCTGCTCGTTGGCCTGCTGCTGGGCATAGGTGTCGGAGAAGGCCATCGTCCCGTCCTTGTCGACCAGCACGAAGTACAGCCAGCCGCCCGGGGGCGGATGCAGGGCGGCGTCCATGGCATCCTTCGACGGCATGCAGATGGGGGTGGGCGGCAGCCCCTTGTTGAGGTACGTGTTGTAGGGCGACTGGATCTTGAGGTCCTGCGACGTCACGGGACCACCGTCCTGGCCGAGCGCGTACAGGACCGTCGAGTCCATCTGCAGCGGCATGTCCTGGGCCAGGCGGTTGTAGATGACCCGCGCCACGTCGGGCATGTTGACGGGGATGTAGCCCTCCTTCTCCACCACCGAGGCCGCCGTGATCACCTCATAGGGCGTGAGGCCGAGCGACGCCGCCGACGCCGTGCTCAACCCGGCGGCCAGCGCGTCCTGGTCGAAGCGCTGCACCATGGCGCGCACGATGGTGACGTCGGTCTCCCCCGGGAGGATGAGGTAGGAGCCCGTCCCGAGCATCCCCTCGAGGTCGTTGGACCCCGGCGGCGAGAAGGCCGAGTGCACCGCCCCGCTGGACGCCGCCGCGGTGAAGCCGCCTTCGGCGTGACCCGGCAGGCTGTCCACCTGGGCGGCCACCTCGGAGAGCGTGAACCCGGGGCGCACGTCGACCGGGTAGATGTTGGGACCCGCACTGAGGATGGCCCGGACCTCCGCGAAGGTCTGGTTCTGGTGCAGTGCGTAGCTCCCGGGGAGCACGGACGGCGCACCGTGGAAGAAATCCGAGATCCGGAAGGCCAGCGAGCTGCCGATCACGTGCTGCTGGCTCAGTGAGCTGACGATGGAGTCCGTGGACTCGCCCTGGCCGACCGTGACCACCACCTGCGGTCCCTCCGGACCGAGGGCGTACGACTCCAGCTCGTACCACAGCGTGAACGCCAGGACGAGGAGGAGCAGCACCCCGCCGACGGCGGCTACCACGCGGCGCCGGCGCCGGACCCGGGCCGAACGGGCCGCCCGGCGCTCCGTCCGGGTGGCCGCGCCCTCGGTGTCATCGGGGACGTCGGCCGCCGGCGGCTGCGGCTGCGGCTGCGGGAACACGTCGTCGGTGTCGTCGGGGCCGCTCATCCGTGATCCAGCCAGGCCTGCAGCAGCACCATGGCCGCGGCGCTGTCGATCACCTTGCGCGCCGCCTTCCCGGTGCGTCCGGCCGCCCGCAGCGAGCGCTGGGCCTCCACCGTGGTGAAGCGCTCGTCCACCGTCTCGACCAGGATCCCGAGGGGATCGAGCAGCGCGCGCAGCGCCGCGACCTCCTCGAGGGCAGCCCTCGCTGCCGGGCCCACCTCGCCCGAGAGGCTCAGCGGGAGCCCGACGACCAGCGTGGACGCCTCCACCTCACGCACCGCATGCACGACGGCCGACCGGTCGCGCCCCGGGTCGCCGCTGCGCTCGATCGTCCCCCACGGGCTCGCAATGGTGCGTCCGCTGTCGCTGTAGGCCACGCCGATGCGCCGCGTCCCCAGGTCGAGCGCCGCCACCCGACCATGACCATGGCGAGGGCCGCGCCCCGACTCGTGAGCGGTGCTGCCCCCGTCGTCGCTCACGCGGACAGAAGCCGCTGCGCCTCGGCCAACGCCGCCTCGATCTGCGAGGCGTCCTTGCCCCCCGCCAGCGCCACCTCGGGCGAGCCCCCGCCCCCACCGCCGACCAGCGCGCCCAGCGTGCGCACGAGCTGGGTGGCGTCGGGCGACCCGCCGGTCGCCGCGGCGATGGCCACCTTCGACCCGTCGGGCGAGCCGCCGAGCACGACGGCGCGCACCCCGTCGTGGCGCAGGACCGCCTGGGCCAGGCTCCGCAGCGCGTCAGGCTCCACGTTGTCCCGCCGGGCCACGACCACACCGCTGTCGGCCACCGCCTCCGCGGCCAGCGTCCGGGCCTCCGCGTCGCTCGACTGCTGCCGCAGACGGGACAGCTCCTTCTCGGCCTCGCGCTGGCGCTCGACCACCCGGCCGATGGCCGCCAGCAGCTCGTCGGGCTCGGTCCGCAGGAGCTCCGCCGCGGCCTGCACCAGCCGCTCCCGGCCGAGGGCCCGCTCCAGCGACGCGTGGCCGGTCAGCGCAAAGATGCGGCGCGTGTTCGAGCCGATGGAGCCCTCGGACACCAGCGTGACGGAGCCGATCTGGCCCAAGGAGTCGACGTGGGTGCCGCCGCAGAACTCGAGCGACGACGGCCCGGCCTGCACCACGCGCACGGACGAGCCGTACTTGTCGCCGAAGAACGCGATGGCGCCCATCTTCTCCGCCTCTTCACGCGAGGTCTCGGTCGTGTCCACCGTCACGTCGGTCAGCACGGCGCGGTTGGCCAGCGCGAACACCTCCTCGAGCTCCTCACGAGAGGGCTGCCCGTGGTGCGAGAAGTCGAAGCGCAAGTACTCGGGCGACACCAGCGACCCCTGCTGGCGCACGTGGTCCCCCAGCACCGACCGCAGGGCGGCGTGCAGCAGGTGGGTCGCGGTGTGGTTGCGCCGGATGGCCTCCCGGCGCTCGACGTCGATCGTGGCCAGCGCGTCCTGACCGGCCCGCACCTCGCCGCTCAGCCGAGCCTTGTGCGCGATCAGTCCGGGCACCGCGTACACGGTGTCGTAGACGTCGGCGATGCCCGACTCCGTCACGATGGTGCCGGTGTCGCCGACCTGGCCGCCGCTCTCGGCGTAGAACGGCGTGCGGTCCAAGAAGACCTCGACCACGTCGCCCTCGCCGCTGCCATCGTCGCCGCCGCCCTGGTCCGCCCGGAGCACGGCCAGCACCCGCGCCGGCGCCTCGTAGTGCTCGAGGCCCCGCCCGACGAACGGCGTCGGCCCCTCGGCCTCGAGCAACGCCCGGTAGGCCTCCTCGTCACCCGCCCGGGACGCCTTGGCCGCCGCACGGGCGCGCTCGCGCTGCTCGGCCATGGCGGCGTCGAACCCCACCCGGTCGACCTCGACCCCGGCGTCGCGGGCCAGCTCCTCGGTCAGCTCGACCGGGAAGCCGTGGGTGTCGTGCAGGGTGAAGGCCACGTCGCCGCCGAGCACCTTCGTCCCGGTGGCCAACGCCTCTTCCAACCGGCTCAAACCGGCGCGCAGGGTGCGGTCGAAACCGGCCTCCTCACGCGCCACGACGTTGACGATGAGGTCGTGCTGGGCCACCAGCGCGGGGTAGGCGTCGCCCAGCACCTCGGTGGCCGCCCGCACGATCGTCGGCCCGATCGGCTTGTCGACCCCCTGGCGGCGGGCCGCCATCACGGCGCGGCGCACCACCCGGCGCAGCACGTAGCCGCGGCCCTCGTTGGCGGGGAGGACGCCGTCGGCCACGAGCATGGAGATGGCGCGACCGTGGTCCGCCAGCACGCGCAGCGCGACGTCGGTGCGCGGATCGGCCCCGTAGGTGGTCCCCAGGACGGAGGCCGCCGCGTCGATGATCGGCAGGAAGAGGTCGGTGTCGAAGATGGAATCGAGGCCCTGGATGATGGGCAGGATCCGCTCCAGGCCGGCCCCAGTGTCGATGTTCTTGCGCGGCAGCTCGGTGAGCTCCCCCTGGGCGTCGCGGTTGAGCTGCATGAAGACGAGGTTCCAGATCTCGACGAAGCGCTGGTCGCCGCCGTGCTTGGGACCACCGTCGTGCCCGTAGGACTCACCCTTGTCGAAGAAGATCTCCGAGTCCGGCCCGCAGGGGCCCGTGTCGCCCATGGCCCAGAAGTTGTCCTCGTCGCCCATACGCTGGATCCGCTCGGGCCGCACACCGACCTTGTCGATCCACAGCTGCTCGGCCTCGTCGTCGCCCTCGTGGACGGTGATCCAGAAGCGGTCGCCGTCGAGACCGAAGACGTCGGTGAGGAGCTCCCAGGCCATCGGGATGGCCTCCGCCTTGAAGTAGTCCCCGAAGCTGAAGTTGCCCAGCATCTCGAAGAAGGTGCAGTGGTAGGTGTCGGTGCCGATGATGTCGATGTCGGGGGTGCGGAAGCACTTCTGAATGGAGGTGGCCCGGGGCCACGGTGCCGGCTCCTCGCCCACGAAATAGGGCTTGAAGGGCACCATGCCGGCGATCGTGAAGAGCACCGAGGGGTCGTGCGGGATCAGGCTGGCGGAGGGGACGATCGCGTGCCCCCGGTCGGCGAAGAAGCGCGTGAAGGCCGCCCTGAGTCCGTTGGCGTCCATCGCACCAGCTTACCGGGGGCAAAAACGGCTCCGGGGCCCGCCCCGGGCTCCGAAAACGCCCCGGGCGTGGCTCAGGCCGAGGACATCCCCACGATGGGCTTGTTCAGCGCCATGCCGCCCGCCGACCCGAAGAACCTGGCGTCGCCGTAGGTGAAGATCCCGCCGTCGGCCGCCA
>PMPX01000175.1:10673-10800 GCA_003169235.1 Acidimicrobiaceae bacterium
TCGGCCGCCACCAGCCAGTACCCGCCCCCGTCGGGGGTGGCGGCCATGCCTACGATCGGCTTGTTGAGGTGCACGCTGCCGGTCGAGCCGTAGAACTGCGCGTTGCCGAAGGAGAAGATGCCCCCGT
>PMPX01000186.1 GCA_003169235.1 Acidimicrobiaceae bacterium
CCGCGGCCTCCTAGGGCCGAGGCGCGCGAACGAGTCTGCGCTCGAGGCCGTGACCCGCACCGGCTGATCCGGCGGCACCATCTGCTTCCAGGGTCTTACGACGTGGAATCCGAAGTCGCCACTGACGAGGGATTGCCGATCAACTTGGCGGAGAATTTCACGGCCTTCACCGCGCTCGTCGCGGCAGTCTGGAGGGTCGCCCCGATGATGATCAGGATCACGCCCAGCCAGAACAGGTAGTGCCAGCCGAGCATCAGAATGCCGAACCGACCCAAAAGGTAGGGCGGGGAGCAGACGACCGCGCCGACCGCGCCGCCGACGGCGGTGGCGGCGAGCTTGTCCCGGGTGTTCTTGGACTTCTGGATCCCCACGATGCGGGCCGGCACGGCCAGGTAGCAGAGCATCATGATGCCGACGATGATGCTCTGGCTGATGGCGAACGCCCAGTGGCCCCATCGGGTCACGACCAGGGCGGAATAGGCGAGGGCGAGGCCGATGCCGCATCCCCAGGCCAGAATCACGCGGAGGTGCCGGTTCGCCATGCCGAAGGCCGGGCGGATCTGGGGCTGTCCGGGTTTGGAGATCGCGAAGGCGAAGACGCCGTTCAGGTAGAAGCTCGCCGCCGTCACGGCGGTGACTGCCAGGAAGCACGGGATGAGGGCGGGGCCGCGGATCACGTGGAACTGCCTGCCGTGGAGGACGTGGACCTTGAGGTCCAGCATGGCGATCCAGATCCACATGGCGGGCACGATCTGCACCAGGGTCAGTCGCCAGTTGGTCACGAGAAGCTTCAGGCCCTGGAAGAGCATGAGGAAGGCGCCGACGATCAGCGCCAAAGGGGCCAGCCAGCGGCGTGACCTGCTGAGCTGGAGCACGGCCCTCTCGACGGCGGCGTCGTCGCTGTGGTTGATGGCTTCCACCAGGCGGCCGATCCCCGCCACGATCCCGACGCGGCGCCCCGTCGCATTCCCGGGATCAGGTTCAGGACGAGATGGCGCGGCGCCGCCGTCTGCGCTCGGGTCCTCGAAGTCCACCGTCACTGGTCGTTCCTCACCCTCGCGGCCTTGGGGCTTCAACTCCGTCATTGTGATCCTGACCGGGAAGCCGCGACAGGGTCGAAGGTCGTCTGGACCGCCGGTTCATGTGCCGGCGTCCTAATCTCCGCTGTCCCCTCACGACGTCTCGCCCGGCCGCGCCTAGCCTCGCACACGGCGGAACTGCGCCGTGGCGCGTCCGGGGAGGTGGCTGACGATGGAGGCTGACGAGGGAATCCGATTGGCGGACAGCCCGGTGCCCAGCGCACTCCATCACCTCAGTGAAGAGGAGAGCAAGGCTCTGGGCAAGGCAGCCCGCGGCAACGCGCCCCGGGAGAGCCAGTCGGTCTTCGAGCGGGCCCACGAGCGTCCCGACCCGATCACGCTCCTGGAGGAGCAGGCCACGACGCGGGTCCCCGAGCTCGTCCCCATCCGCTACGGGCGCATGCTGGTCTCGCCGTTCACGTTCTTCCGCGGGGCCGCTCTCATCATGGCGTCCGACCTCTCGACGACACCGTGCTCGGGCCTCACGGCCCAGCTCTGCGGCGACGCCCACCTGTCCAACTTCGGCGTTTTCGGTTCTCCGGAGCGCCAGCTGGTGTTCGACTGCAACGACTTCGACGAGACCCATCCGGGCCCCTGGGAATGGGATGTCAAGCGGCTGGCCGCGAGCGTGGTCGTGGCGAGCCGCAATCTCGGCTTCTCGAGGAGCGTGCGAGCCGAGGCCGTCGTGGGCCTGGGTCGCGTGTACCGGGAGGCCATGCGGCGGATGGCGGCGATGAGCAACCTCGAGGTCTGGTACAACCGGGTCGAGATCGAGAGCATGGTGGAGCTCTTCGGGCAGCAGGCCACATCCAAGACCGACGCCCGTATCGCGGCCACCGCCACCAAGCTGACCACGAAGGCCCACACGAAGGACTCGATCAAAGCGCTGGACAAGCTGACCGCAGTCGTCGACGGACGACGGCGGATCATCAACGACCCGCCGTTGATCGTGCCCATTGAGGAGCTGTTCCACCAGGTGCAGAGCGACGCCATGTTGGAGCTCTTCCACGATGTGATCCTGCGCTACCGGCAGAGCCTGCCCACGGACCGGAGGCACCTGCTCGAGAAGTACCAATTCAGCCAGCTGGCCCGCAAGGTGGTCGGCGTGGGCAGTGTGGGCACCCGGGCCTGGATCGCGCTCCTGCACGGTCCCCGGCACGACGACGTGTTGTTCCTGCAGGCGAAAGAGGCGGAAGCGTCGGTCCTGGAACGATTCACCAAGAAGAGCGCCTACGCCAACCACGGGGCCCGGGTCGTGGCCGGGCAGCGGCTCATGCAGGCGAGCAGCGACATCATGCTGGGCTGGCACCGCACCGACGGCATCGACGGGGTGACCCGGGACTACTACATCCGTCAGCTTCAGGACTGGAAGGGGTCAGTGGACACCGAGAACGTCGTCCCGGCCGGGATGAAGATCTACGGCGAGCTCTGCGCCCACACACTGGCCCGTGCCCATGCGCGCTCGGGGGACCGGATCGCCATGGCCTCCTACCTGGGCAACGGCACCACCTTCGAGAAGGCGCTGGCCCGCTTCGCCGAGTCCTATGCCGACCAGAACGAGCGTGACTACGAGGCGTTCGTCACCGCCTGCCGGAGTGGCCGGCTCCGGGCCGAAGAAGGCGTCTGAGCCGGACGAATGCATGGCCGAACCTCCACCCGTCGCCCGAAATCGGCCTGTCGGCCATCACTTTTGACTCGAAACGGGCGTGATGAGATTCTAAACAGGCAAGACGACGCCTGGCCGAGGGCCGGGGGGACAAATCACAACGACCCAAGGGGCTTCAATGCTATTCGCCACGTACCAATACCCGATTCTCGACTTCTTCCTGACGATGCTGTACTTCTTCCTCTTCATCATCTGGATCTGGTTGCTGATCATGGTGTTCGTCGACGTCTTCCGCAGCCACGACATGGGTGGCCTGGCCAAGGCGCTGTGGGTGATCTTCATCATCATCCTCCCGTTCCTCGGTGTCTTCGTCTACCTGATCGCCCGGGGCGGCAAGATGCACGAGCGGGCAGCGAAGCAGGCGGCGGAGCAGCAGAAGGCGTTCGACGCCTACGTGAAGCAGGCGGCGGGCACCAGTGGGGACACCACGGCCGACCAGCTCTCCAAGCTGGCGGACCTCAAGAGCCAGGGCGTCATCACCGACGCCGAGTTCGAGGCGCAGAAGTCCAAGGTCCTCGCGTCGAGCTGAAGCGACCCCAACCCGTACGATCGACCCAGACCACTCACAGCAGAGGAGAGACACGATGACGCTCGGTCCTGTCAGCTACACGGTGATCGCCTTCCCGGGCAACCAGTTCAACGGGGACATCATCCCGGAAATCGAGAAGCTGGTGACCGGCGGGGTGGTGCGCATCCTCGATCTGGTCTTCGTGGGCAAGGACGAGCAGGGCGACACCATCAGCCTCGAGTTCGACCAGATGGACGAGCTGGCCGCCTTCGGCGACATCGAAGGCGAGGTCGGCGGCCTGGTGAACACCGAGGACCTCGACCACGTCGCTGCCAACCTGCCGGCGGGCAACTCGGCGCTGGTCATCCTGTGGGAGGACGCTTGGGCCCAGCCACTCGCCGAGGCGATCCGTGCATCGGGCGGGGTGCTCATCGACAGCGCCCGCATCCCGGCCGACCTCATTGAGGCCGCCATGGACGAGCTGGGGCAGGCCCTGGCGAGCTGACAAGCAAGAGACCGAAGAGAGAAGGAGACGAACAATGCCGATGATGCGACGCCGCCCGGTACTGAGGACGGTAGGGAGGACGGCCGTGATCGCCGGAACGGCGACCGTGGTGGCCGGCGGGGTGAGGGGCCACCAGCAGCAGAAGGCTGCCCAACAGCAAGCGGCGGCGCAGGCCCAGCAGCCCGCGCCGGAGCCCGCCCCGGACTCCGACGACCTGATCAACAAGTTGAAGGAACTGGCCAACCTGAAGGATCAGGGAATCCTGACCGAGCAGGAATTCAACGATCAGAAGGCCAAGATCCTCGCCGAGATGTCCTGACCCCGGGGTCACCGGGTGTCAGCGTGGCTGGCCGGAGTCTGTGAAACGGCACCCCTGCGGGGTGCCGTTTCCGCGTTACCGCTGGCGACGTGGCCTCGAGCCCATGGCCTACCCCCCGGGGCGAGGGGACACCGAGATCAGCACGTCCTGCCCCGGCCGTAGCCGCCCCCACCAGTCGGACGGGATGTGATGCGATCGGTTCGGGATCATGTGGCGCAGCCGGTAGGAGGCCAGGAGCCGGTGACCCTGGGTCACCACGACATGGGGATGGTCCAAAAAGACACGTGACCTGATCAGGACGGACTCGTCGCCTGCGCGTGCGGGATCCACCATGTTCGGGACCACCCAGTGCAACGGGTCCGCCACCCGCACTCGCTCGGTCGCGCCCGGCATCGTCCGGTCGCCACCTTGACGCAGCCACGTCGCGGCAGCCCGGCCGACGGACAGGGCCCGCCGGGCCGCCACGTCCGCGGTCTCGGCGGGATGCACGAGGTTGCCGGCCGCGAAGATGCCGGGGGCGGTCGTCGCTCCCCCGGCCGCACAGGCGGGACCGCGGGTGCCGGGATCGATGGAGAGACCGGCCAGGCGCGCCAGCTCGTTGTCGGGGATGAAGTCCCCGGTGAAGACCACGGTGTCGACCGCGACCGAGCGCTCGTCGCCGTCCGGACCCCGGACGAGCACCTCGTCCACCCTGTCGCGCCCGTACACGCCGGCCACGGACGTCCTGGTCCAGACCGGCACCCGGAGGCCGACCCGGACCAAGAGGTCGAACAGGCGATAGGACTGCGGGCGCGGGAGGTCGGTGACGAGTGCCACCGGGTGGACGCCGGCGTGCCTCAGGGTCATGACAGCCGAGTAGGAGACATGCTCGGCACCCACGACGACGGCCCGTCGTCCGACGGGGAGGTGCTCGCGGTGGACCCACTGCTGGAGCTGGCCGGTCGTGAATATCCCGGAGGGCCGCGTCCCGGGAACCAGGCGGGCCGCCCGTGGCCGTTCGCGCGCTCCGGTGGCCAGCACGATCGTCCGGGCGTCGATCTCGAGTACACCGCTGGGGCCTGTCATCTCGGCGCGACCGGGTGCCGCCCATCCGGTCACCATCGTGCGGGTCCTGATCTCCACGCCGCAGGCGACCGCCCGCTCGACCCATCGGCGGGCGTACTCCGGCCCACTCAGGACACGCCGGAGATCGCGCAGGCCGAAGCCGGTGTGCTCGCACAGGCGGGGGATCCCGCCGGCCTCCTCTTCCCGGTCAACGACCAGGACGGTCCCCGTGCCGCCCAATTTCAGCGCGGTGGCAGCTGCCAAGCCGGCCGGACCGGCACCGACGACCAGGGCATCGACCGTCACGAGGCTCCGACTCACGTCCTCACCCCGACGCGAACTGGGCTGCGACGGCGGCTCCACAGAAGAAGCCTTGACATCGCCCGTTGGTCGCCCGGGTGCGACGGCGCACACCACCGAGGTCTACCGCCGGGACCGGAGCGCGAAGCGCATCCCTCACCTCACCCTCGGTGACCCGCTCACAGAAGCAGATGATGTGCCCATAGGCCGGATCGTCCTCGATCATTCGCGTATCCTCGAAAGCCCGCGTCGCCCGCTCAGCCAACTGCGGCATGTGGGGGACGGCCGGCTCATGGTCCGCCTCCGCCAACGAGAGCCCGCCCGCCCCCATCCCGTCGACGACGTGTTCGGCGATGGCGAGCGACGCGGTCAGGCCGGTGGACCGGATACCCCCGACGCAGGCGTAGTGCTCGCGATCGTGGGTTGTGATCTGGTAGTCCGGGTGCTCGGTGGCGGCGCGCAGACCCGCATACGTCGCGGTCACCTCCTCGTTGATCAGGTCGGGCAGGATGCGGCGGGCCGCATCGAACAGGCCGTGGATGCCGACGGCGGTTGTTGCCGTGTCCTGCCGATCAGGCACGTCCTCGGCCGTGGGGCCCAAGAGCACGTTGCCGTAGACCGTCGGCGCCACCAGAACGCCCTTCGTCCGCTCGGTGGGCACCGGCAGCAGGATGGACGACAGGAGCGGACGGGCCATCTTGTCGAACACGATGAGCTGGCCTCGCCGGGGTGCAACGGTGAACTCGTCGTGGCCGAACTGGTGGTTGAGCAGGTCGGATCCGAGGCCGGCCGCGTTGACCACCCAGTCGCTGCGAAGTGAGCCGCTCGTGGTGCGCAGCAGCCACGCGTCCGCGTCTCGGGTCACGGCCGTGACCTCCACGCCCAGCCTCAGCTCGACTCCCGCACCGACCGCTTCGGTCGCGTAGGCGATGCTCGTGCTCCACGGACAGATGATCGACTCGTCGGGGATCACCACAGCCCCCATGGCGCCTCCCCCGAGAGCCGGTTCACGCCGGTACAACTCCTCGAGCGTGATCCGGTGGGCCCGCAGGTACCCGTTCGCCTTGGATTTCGTGACGACGTCGTCCAGCCGGACCGCTTGCTCCGCGTCCCAGGCAACCAGAACGGCCCCCGTCTTCTCGAGCGCGATGCCTGCCCTGCCCGCGTAGGCGGTCAGCAACTCGTGACCTCGCCGGACCAGCGCGGATTCGAGACTTCCCGGACGAGTGTCGAACCCGGTGTGCAGAATCGCGGTATTGGCCTTGGATGTTCCCATGCCGACATCGGTGCAGCGATCGAGCATCACTGTGCGCAACCGGTAGCGCGCAAGCTGGCGCCCGATAGCCGTTCCGACGACCCCGGCACCGATGATCACGACGTCGTAGGTGTGGTCGTCGGTCACGTGATCTTCTTCGTCGTACGAGTCAGGCGCGCGACAGCGCGCTCGAAACCGCCCAATCTCTCCGCTGCCTCGGCTGCAGAGATGGCGGGTTCGTAATGGGTGTTCGCGGGAACCCGCCGGATCGCTCCGTCGAGGGTCAGCGCGCCGCCGGCTCCAAGCCGGGCCAGGGCCGCCACGCCCGCGGCGGTGGCGTGTCGTGAGGAGGCGACCTCGATCGGTATCTGCAGCAAGTCAGCCTGCGTCTGCATGAGCATCCGCGACCGGGTCAGACCACCGTCCACCCGGAGCACGGCGAGCGGATGACCGAGATCCTCCGCTGCGGCGCGCGCCAGCAAGGTCACCTGCGCCGCCAAACCGTCGATGGTGGCCCGGACCACATGCGCAGGCTCCGTGGGAGGGCCGATCCCCTCGATGCTGGCCAGGGCGTCGGGCCGCCACCACGGCGCACCCAGGCCGCTGAGGGCGGGTACCACCGTGACGCCTCCGCTGTCGTGCACCGAAGCCGCCACGGCGTCGAGGTCTTCCGCTCGGCGCAAGAATCCCCAGCGCTGCAGCCAGGCGACGGCAGATCCGGCGTCATAGACCTGACCGTCGATGCAGTAGGCGGCGCGCTCGCCGAGCTGCCAGGCAACCGACACGGCCAAGCCACCCGAGGACCTGACCGGCTGGGAGCCGGCATGGGCCAACAGGAAGGCTCCCGTCCCGTAGGTGCACTTCGACTCACCGAACTCGAGGCAGTGCTGTCCTACAAGCGCCGCCTGTTGGTCGACACTCAGTCCACTCAGCAGCAGTGGCGGACCGAACGCGTCCGTCAAGCCGACCTCTTGGGCGTTGCCGACGATCGCGGGAAGGTCCATCGGTTCCAAGCCGAACGCCGTGCAGGCCTCCTCCGACCAGGTGCGCCGCTCGAGGTCGAGGAGCAGCGTCCTCGAAGCAGTGGTCGCGTCAGTGACATACGTGCCGGTGAGTCGGTGCAGGAGCCAGGCGTCGCTCGTGGTCACCACGCCCTCGTTCGTCACGTTGCGGCGCAGCCACGTCATCTTCGGTGCCGCGAAATAGGGATCGAGTGGAAGCCCTGTCGTACGGGTGAGCTGTTCAGCCTCCCCCGCCAATGCGGCGCAGATCTCCGCAGCTCGCCGATCCTGCCAGGAAATGGCGGCACTCAGCGGACGACCCGTCGCGCGATCCCATGCCAGCACGGTCTCACCCTGATTGGCAAAGCCCACGGCGTCGACGCCTCCGCCGGAACGTTCGATCGCCTCGTGGCCCGCGTGACGGACCGAATCCCACAGTTGCTCGGGGTCTTGTTCCACACCGCCGCCCGGGACCGGATGCGGCGTCACCGCGGCTTCCACCGAGGCCAGGATCTCGCCGTCGTCGCCGAACACGACGGCCTTGGTCGCCGACGTCCCCTGGTCGATGGCGAGGACTCTCATCGGACGGGGCGGATCCGATGCAGGTCGGCTCTGCCGGGATTGATCGGCGTGACAGCCGAGAACGGCGACTCTTTCCGCAGGCCTCGAAGTCGGTCGTTGTCCTGCATCGAGTGACTCCCACTCCCCATACGACGGCGAGCACCGCACGCGGCGTCATCCTGCCAGGTCGGAAGGGGACGGCCACGCCCGCCCCTGCCGCGGGTACAGCTCGACGGGTGTCCCCTCCCCGTCGCAGGGCCACGGGACTCGTCCCGAACATTCCCGCCACGCGGCGGCGGGTCTTGCTATCGTGCCCGCAACGCCCGCTGACCCCCGGTCCCGGGGTCACCGACAAAGGGGGTCCGGCATGCCCGAAGGTGTCTACGAGGAGGGCGGACATCTCGCCCCCGATGGTCAACACGGTGGTGCGGCGACGCTCACGGCCGACGAGCGGCAACTGGCCGAGATGGGCTACAAGCAGGAGCTGAGCCGGTCCTGGTCCGGCTTTTCCAACTTCGCCATCAGCTTTTCCATCATCTCGATCCTGGCCGGCTGCTTCACCACCTTCTCGAGCGGGTGGAACGGCGGTGGCCCGGCGGCCATCGCCTGGGGTTGGCCGATCCTGGCCTGCCTCATCCTCTGCATCGGTCTCTGCCTGTCCGAGCTGGTTTCCGCCTACCCGACCTCGGGCGGCATCTACTGGTGGGCTTCCAAGCTGGGCGGCGTCAAGGCCGGGTACTACACCGGCTGGCTGAACCTGCTCGGGCTGCTCGCCATCACCGCCTCGGTCGCCTACGCCTGCGCCATCTTCCTCGACTCCACGCTCGGATTCTTCTTCACCAGCTGGCACTCGGGCAGCCTCGACACGATCTTCCTGTTCTTCCTCGGAATCCTGTTCGTGGCTTCCCTCGTCAACATCTTCTCGAGCCACCTGCTCTCGATCTTCAACAACACCTCGGTGTGGTGGCACGTGATCGGTGCGGCGGTCATCGTCCTCATCCTGATCTTCCTGCCGCATCACCACGCCAGCGTGTCGTCAGTCTTCACCTCGCGGGTCAACAACACGGGCTTCTTCGGTGGCAAGACGAGCGGGGTCGGGTTCATCTTCATCATCCTGCCCATCGGCGCCCTGCTGACCCAGTACACCATCACCGGGTACGACGCCTCGGCCCACCTCTCCGAGGAGACCCACTCGGCGGCCAACTCGGCGGCCAAGGGGATCTGGCGCTCCATCGTCTACTCGGCCATCGGCGGCTACCTCCTCCTCCTCTCCTTCCTCTTCGCCGTGCAGGACCCGAGCAAGGTCACGGCCGGCGGCGGCAGCGTGCAGACGATCTTTGCCCAGGCCCTCACGCAACGCTGGGGTGGGACGGTCCTCCTCATCGCCACCATCGGGCAGCTCTTCTGCACCATGGCCTGCATGACGAGCTGCACCCGCATGCTCTTCGCCTTCAGTCGCGACGGTGCGGTGCCGGCGGCAAGTGTGTGGTCGAGGCTCAGCGCGAAGCGGGTCCCCATCGCCGGTGTGATCCTCGTCGCCGTCTTCTCCCTCGTGATCACGTCGCCGGCCCTGATCCCGGTCGACCTCGGGGGCGTGCCCACGCCGGTCGCCTTCTACGCCGTGGTGTCGATCGGCGTCATCGCCCTCTACTGGTGCTTCGCCATCCCCATCTGGCACCGGTGGCGCATGGGTGATCGGTTCAAGCCCGGTGAGTGGACCCTGGGCAAGAAGTACAAGTGGATCGCCGTCGTCGCCCTGATCGACATCGTCCTGGTCTCGTGGATGGCCTTCATGCCCACCTCGAACCTGGGCGTGCCGTGGACCACCGGGTTCTCCATGAAGTACGTGAACTACACGATCCTCGTCTTCCCGGCGTTCCTCATCTTCCTGTGGATCTACTGGCACGCCTCGGTGAAGAACTGGTTCACCGGCCCCAAGCAGACCATCGAGGAGGGGATCATCGAGGAACTCGGCGGCCAGGACTACCCCTCGGCGTCGCTGCCCTGACGGGCCCGGCCACCAGCGCGCGGTGAGCGCCGGTGCCGACCTCGATCCGGTCCTTCTCGAGCGGGTCGAGGCGCTCCGGGGCCGGCCGTGCACGGTGGAGCCTCTTCCCGGCGGCCTGACCAATCGGAACTACAAGGTCACGACCCCCGAGGGGTCCTACGTGGTCCGCCACTCGAACCCGTCGTCCGCCGACGAGCTGGCCGTCGACCGGCGGGCCGAGTACGAGAACAGCGTCCGTGCCGCGGCCACCGGTGTGGGTGCGCCCGTGGTCGAGTTCCTGCCCGACGAAGGGATCCTCGTCATCGGCTTCCTCGAGGGGGAGTCCCTGACCGATGCGCACCTCCAGCGGCCCGGGATCCTGCCGCGGGTGGCCGAGGCGTGCCGACGGCTCCACGCCGGCACGCCGTTCGTCAACCGGTTCGACATGTTCGATCTCCAAGCCGACTACCTCGGACGTGTCCGGCGCCGCGGCTTCCGCCTTCCGCCGGGCTACGTCGAACACGAGGCGACCGTCGGGCGCATCCGGGCCGCCCTGAACGTCCGGCCGGTGGCGCCGCGGCCGTGCAACAACGATTTGCTGGCCGCCAATTTCATCGACGATGGCCAGACCGTCTCCATCATCGACTACGAGTACTCCGGGAACAACGACCCCTACTTCGAGCTCGGAAACGTCTGGAGCGAGTGCCACCTGACTCTCGACCAGCTCGAGGAGCTCGTCGGCGCGTACGACGGCGCCCCCTCTCGGAGCCACCTGGCGCGAGCGCGCCTGTGGGGTCTCATGTCCCAGTACGGGTGGACGCTGTGGGCATCCATCCAGGACGCGACCAGCCCGATCGAGTTCGACTTCTGGAGCTGGGGGATGGAGAAATACGAGCGGGCCGAAGTCACCTTTTCAGGCCCCGATCTCGAGCAGCTTCTGGCCGACGTCGCGCGGGCAGACTGAGGCCGGACCGGCGAGGAGAGGACGAGCATGGAGCACGCATCGACCGGGGCCGACCTGCCCGACCGTGCCCGCGTCGTGGTCATCGGCGG
>PMPX01000088.1 GCA_003169235.1 Acidimicrobiaceae bacterium
TGGCGGCGCGGTCGGTGCGGCCGCACCGGCTTGCCGCCTCGATCAGTTCCGTCAGTGCCCATTGCAGCACGCCGAGGTCCTCGTACTCGCATGCCGTCTCCGCGGCTGCGAGAGCCTCCGTGTAGCGGCCGAGCCCGTTGTAGAGGAGGGCAGACAGGAAGTAGCTGATCCCGAGACCCATCCCTTCACCGCGCGTGCCCACGTCTGCAATGGTCGCCCGGATCAGCTCGGACGCCTTGGCCTCATCCCCGCGCCACGCGGCGAGCGCAACGGCGCCGTAGGCCGCAAGCTGGGTTCCGGTCGCGTCGGTGACGCTCTTGACCTCCTCCGTCAGCACCGTTCCTTCGTCGAGCTCACCCGCGACGCCATGGACGAAGATCCGGGATCTCAGGGCGATGGGCAACACGGACAGTGCTCCGGCCTGGCGGGCCAGCGTGACGTGGCGCGTGCACAAGACTTCCCAGCTCTCGTCGTCCCAGAGATCCTGGGCCACGCGGCCGACGAGCCACAGCCATCGTCGCTCCTCTTCGCTCGAGGTCTCCTGGCTGCGGAAGGCACTCAGGGCCTGCTTCAGGAGCGGCGTACCCGCCGCACGGCCCTGAGTGACCAGCAGGGCCAGGCCATCAAGGAGGAAGTCGGGACCCCGCGGCGTGGTCATCGGCGCCGGCGCGTGACTCGCCGCTCTTGCCACCTCGGCCAGATCGACACCACGAGAGAGGCGGCCGACGAGCACCGCAGCAGTCAGCGCATCGAGGTAGGTCGCCCGCGCCAGCTCGACATCCAGGGGCTCAAGACGCTTCGCCGCCTTGAGCAGGAGGGGCGGCACCTCGCTCCCAGGATTGAACACGAAGGCGATCTGGCCGCGGAGCAGGTCCACCCGGGCGCGCTGGAGCTCATCCATCGGTGCCGCTTCCACCACGGCCAGCAGCGCGAGGGCCGCATCAGGATCGCCGGCCTCGTGCTTGGCTCTTGCCGCGACGAGCGCGCGCTCCGTGCGGCGGTCCGGGTCGAGGGTCAGTCGGGTCGCTTCCTGCAGGAAGGCAGCAGCAGCGGCCAGTCCACCACGCGTCTGTGCCCTGCCTGCTGAGCGTTCCAGCTCGGAGGCGACGTCCTCGTCGGGCCCCTGGGTCGCATGGGCGAGATGCCACGCTCGACGGTCGGGATCCACGTCGGGATCCGTGACGTCGGCGAGAGCCCGATGGACCTCCTGCCTGTCCTGATGCGACTCCGATCGGTAGGAGGCCGAACGCACCAGGGGGTGGCGGAACCGGACTCGGGTACCGATTTCGATCAACCCGGCTTCCTCGGCGACAGATGCCGCCTCGGTTCCGATGCCGAGTCGATCGGCGGCACGCCACAGCAACGTCACGTCCCCGATGGGTTCGGCCGCGGCAGCGAGGAGAAGCCTGCGGGTCTCCGCAGGAAGCGGTCGGAGCCGTCGGGCAAAGCCCTCCTCAATGCGGCTCGAGAGCGGCCTCGCATCCGGCAGTCCGAATCCGCCCGCAATCTCGGCCGGAGTGAGCTCGAGTGACAGCTCCAGCAATGCGAGGGGATTCCCTCGAGTTTCGGCCACGAAACGGTCGCGCACCGGACCATCGACCGGACTCTTCAACACCGAATCCAACAGCGCTCGAGCGTCGAAGTCGTTCAGGCCCCGGACCGCGAGCTCTGGCAGCCCGACGAATTCGTCGCTCTCGCTGGACTCACGCACGGCGAAGACCAGCGCAATTCGCTCCGCCAAGAGGCGGCGAGCCACGAAGGCGAGTGTCTGCGCCGAAACGCGATCGATCCACTGGGCATCGTCGACCAAGCAGACCAAGGGCCGCTCTTCGGCCACGTCGGCGAGCAGGCTCAGCACCGCCAACCCGACGAGGAAGCGGTCGGGTGGTTCTCCGGCGCTGAGGCCGAAGGCCGTCGACAGCGCGTCGCGCTGGGGTTCGGGCAGCCGGCCGAGGTGATCCATCATGGGAGCGCAGAACTGCTGCAACCCCGCGAACGCCAGTTCCATCTCGGATTCATCACCCACGACGCGCGCGATGCGACACCCTGATGCGCTGTCCAGCAGGTACTCCAAGAGCGCCGTCTTCCCCACCCCGGCCTCGCCACGCACCACCAGGACCTGGCTGTTGCCCGCCTTGGCCTCAGTAATGGCGCGGCCCAATGCCTCGCACTCGGTCCGACGACCCCGCAGCCGGAGCCCTGGCCTTTCAGGCATGGCTGAAATTTAGGGCTGGCCTACTTCCGTTGCAATGGCTGATTGGGAAGCTTTTGCCCAGCTGAAGGGGTGACCGTCGTCGGACCTGAGGACTGGCGAAAACCTGTCTGACCTGGGTGACAATCGCAATACCCCCCGTCCTCTGACCCGTCCAGTGACGGCCCACCCCCTCTCGGAGCGCACAACCCACCGCCACGGCCGCCAAGGCGCCGTTGACCGGGATCACCGCCGTGCCGGGCTCCCGCCCTCACGGACCAGGGCATTGCACGGGCGCAAGGTGGATCCCCATGGCGCGACGTTGGAGTGTGACGGAACCCGCGCAAGGAGCCAGGTCGTGATGTCGACGGAGACAGCAACTTCAGGATCAATCGCGGCCGCGAGCAGGGTCGGCGCCCAGTCCGAATTGAGTTCCGGGCCAAGCGGGCAGAACGAGGTGCCGCCGCCGCCGATTCCCCGCGACACGCGGGGGTGGAAGGTGTCGCCAGCACCCGATGGGCGGGGAATGCCCGAGGAGCAGCGGCGACGGCCACCGCATCGGCACTATGGCTTCTGGGTCGTCGTGCTGGTGCTTCTGGCATTGAACTGGACCGCCTTCCTGATGTCGCAGCCAGCAGGACAGCCGCGTGTGAATGTGCCGTTCAGTCCCTATTTTCTCGGTGAGGTCCAAGCCGGCGCGGTCAAGTCCATCTCGTCGACCGGGGACACCATTCAGGGCACCTTCGCCCGCAAGGTGCGGTACCCCGTCGGCGACCACGGGGCCACACCGACGACGCTGTTCTCGACCCAAGTACCCTCCTTTTGGAGCAGCTCAGCGCTGACAGAGCTGCTGCAGTCGAAAGGTGTGCAGGTCAACGCGCAGTCGACCGCGACGAGCACGTCACTGCTCCAGGAGCTGCTGATCGGCTTCGGGCCGACGATCCTGCTCGTTGGGCTCTTTCTCTTGCTGGCACGTCGTATGTCCGCCGGTTCGGGGGCGGGGGCACTCGGAAGCTTCGGGCGCTCGCGGGCACGACGGATCGATCCCCAGAAGATCACCGTCACGTTCGATGACGTTGCCGGAATCGACGATGCAAAGGCGGAGCTCACGGACATCGTCGACTTCCTGCGAACTCCCGATCGCTATTCCCGACTCGGCGGGCGCATGCCTCACGGCGTGCTCCTCTTCGGCCCACCCGGTACCGGCAAGACTCTTCTGGCCCGAGCGGTTGCCGGCGAGGCACACGCCGCGTTCTTCTCCATCGCCGCGTCCGAGTTCATAGAGGCCATCGTGGGTGTGGGGGCCGCGCGGGTGCGGGACCTCTTCGCGAAGGCCAAGGAGGCTGCGCCGGCGATCATCTTCATCGACGAGCTCGACGCCATCGGTCGTGCTCGTCAAGGTTCGGGGGGCCTCACCGGGGCCAACGACGAACGCGAGCAGACCCTCGATCAGATCCTGACCGAAATGGACGGGTTCGATCCGACCGAGGCAGTGGTCGTGTTGAGCGCCACCAACCGACCAGAGGTTCTGGACCCGGCTCTTCTCCGGCCCGGTCGTTTCGACCGGAGGGTGGCGGTACAGCCCCCCGATCGCGCCGGGCGGGAGAAGATCCTTCAGGCTCACACGCGGTCGACGCCCCTGGCCAGTGACGTCGACCTGGGCTCAATCGCCGCGTCCACCCCGGGGATGGTCGGCGCCGATCTCGCGAACCTGGTGAACGAGGCGGCCCTGCTCGCCGGAAAGAACGCCCATGAGAAGGTGCAGATGTCGGACTTCACCGAGTCCCTCGAGAAGGTCCTCCTCGGCGCGCCACGGGGGGTGGTCCTGAGCCCGGCCGACAAGGAGCGGACCGCATTCCACGAATCCGGGCACGCGCTGGTGGGAATGCTGACGCCGGTTGCGGATCCCGTGCGGAAGGTGTCGATAATCCCGAGAGGGCAAGCCCTCGGAGTGACGCTCGCGACTCCTGACGGGGACCGGGTGTCCTATTCCCGTGAAGAGCTGGAAGCTCGCATCAAGGTCGCACTGGGCGGCCGCGTCGCCGAGGAGATCGTGTACGGCAACGTCACCACCGGGGCCGAGTCGGACATCGAGCAGCTCACCCAGATCGCCAGGCAGATGGTGGGGCGGTGGGGGATGAGCGAGAAGCTCGGACCGATCGCCGTGCTCCCGAGCGATGAGGCCGGACCCACCGTGCCCGGCTCCAGCGCACCGTCTTCGCACACGCATTGGATCGTCGACGAGGAAGTGCATCGACTCATCGAAGATGCCCACGCCGCAGTGAAGACGCTGCTGGCCGATCACCGGGACCAGTTGGACGGACTGGCCCAAGCCTTGTTGAAGGCCGAGACCCTCGACTCGGCGGAGGCATATGCAGCGGCCCTCGTTCAGCCTGAGCCGAGGGGCCACGAGGAGCCTGCAGCGAGCCCGAATGGTCGTGGGCTCGGGACAAGGCAAGGGGCCGCACTCTGAGAGGGAACAGCAGCCTCTGAGCCGATGATCGAGACGTTGCAGCGCGCGTCATGCGCCTGACGCTCCCTCTGACCCGGTTCGGTCACTCACTCGCGTCGGTTCGGATCTGCCGAGGCGACTCGTCGTCGCTTTGGGGCGTCGTCGCCAGGTGGCCGGTGTCGTGGGGTCACGACTGAGCCCCGTGCCTCTTCTCAGGGGACCAGGGAAGTCCACGGGTTCGAGTGCGGGGATCGAGTGCGAGGGTGCTGGTGAGCGACGACATCAGGCGAGTCGGATCCAGGTCGGAACCGAATGTGCCCGTCCCATGAGGAGTGACAATGACGCTTACCGTAGAAGTGCCGGCACTGGGAGAACCGTGGGTCGGCGATGTCCATGGAGCCCCGTTCAATGGGGAAGTGGTGGACTCCGGAGCTCGAATCCAGGCTGCTTCGGGAGCGGGATATCCGGGACCATGCATCGATTCAGCTCGGCTTGGAGTGCTGCTCGAGGACGCCGCGTTCGCCGAATGGGCCACGGAGACGGCCGCGCGGTATCGCGTCTCGGCGCTCGACGCCTTGGGAGCTCTGGCCGAGGCCCTCTTTCGCGATGGCCAGTCTCGTGCCGCAGGTTCCGCCGTGTCCACGGATCTTCTGGTCCAGGTCTGAACCTCCGCGCGCCAGGGTGGCCGCGGAGCCAGTGCCGGCACCAGTGTCTCACCAGGGACCACCACGGGTTCGACGGTGTCAACCTCGGCGCGAGCGTTGGGTGGAGGCATCGAACGGTGCCCGAACGCACAGAAGGAGCCCGACGATGACGACCTCTCGAACACAACAACGCGATGACTGGCTTGGCCCGTGGCCCCTGAACATCGTGGGACGTCAGTGGAGGCGGGCGACCGGGCAGACCGGATGGCGTCGTGCCATCGCTGTGGTGGGTATCGGTGCCGAGGTGCTTGCGGTCGTCGCGATCATTGTGCTCCTTGTCGTGTGATCGGCGCGGCGCGCGGCGTCAGGGTCATCTGCTGGTTGGCTGGAGCGAGCGACGCACCTGCCAACCGCTGCCCCGGACCAGTGCGTTGCACGGGTGCGACGAATGACCCGGATCCGCACACTGGGTGGTGGTGGCTCGGTCAGGTGCCGAGCAACGAAGGCACGAAGCGACACCGTAGGTGCACACAAGAGATTCGATGCTCCAACTGGAGCGAGGAGGAGCACAATGTTTGAGCTCATCGTCATCATCGTCGCCGTCGTTGCACTGCTCCTCGTTGGGGCGTGGGCAGCGTTCAACGGCCTCATCAAGAGGCGCAACCGAACGCGCGAGGCATGGTCTCAGATCGATGTCGAGCTCAAGCGCCGCCACGATCTCGTCCCGAACCTCGTCTCGACCGTGCAGGGGTACGCAGCCCACGAGAAGGGGACATTCGAAGCGGTCACGCAGGCCCGCTCGGACGCGGTGTCGGCCGGGGCGACCGGTGACCCGGAGAAGGTCGCGTCCGCCGAGAACGCGCTGTCCGGAGCCCTTCGCTCGTTGTTCGCGGTGGCCGAGAACTACCCCCAGCTGCGGGCCGTCGAGAGCTTTCTCCAGCTCCAAGAGGCGCTCACCTCCACCGAGGACAAGATCGAGTACGCCAGGCGGTACTACAACACCAGTGCCAGGGACTACAACACCGGATTGCAGACGTTCCCGCGCAGCCTGATCGCGGCCTTGTTCCACTTCGAGCCGGCGGAGTTCTTCGCGGCCCAAGACGACGACCGTGCGGTGCCTCAGCTCAGCTTCTCGAGTTCCGGAGCGGCGGGCGGTGGGGCGATCACGTCGGGGCAGACCTCGCCCGAGGCGGAGAACCCGGCTCCGCTGGCCTGACCACACCCCGGCAGATCAGGGAGGAGACACGTGTACAGCGAGATCGCCAGCAACAAGCGACGAAGCGTCCTCTTCATCGGTCTCTTCTTGGCGTTCTGGCTCGTCATCGGGGCAGCGCTCGGGCTCCTCTTCAGGTCGATCACCCGTCCTCCGGTGAACGGGCTCGCTTCGACGCCGCCGGCCTCCGGTGCGAGCTGGACGCCGGTCGTGGTGGGGGTAGTGATCTGCGCCGTGCTGGCTGCCCTGGCAATCCTGTACTCGTTGACGGCCGGAGCCAGACTGGTGCTCCGCACGTCGGGGGCGAAGCCTGCGGACGGATCGGCGTACCAGCAGCTGAACGACCTGGTGGCCGCACTGGCGATCGGCGAGGGAATACCGACACCAAAGGTCTACGTGATCGACGATCCGTCCCCGAATGCCTTCGCCACCGGTGTGAGTCCCGAGAAGGCCGCCATCACCTTCACCACGGGCCTGCTTGCCATCATGGACCGGGAAGAGCTCGAGGGCGTGATCGGCCACGAGATGAGCCACATCAAGAACCATGACATCCGCCTTCTCCTGATCGTGGGCACGCTGATCGGGTTGGCCGCGCTCCTGTCGAGCATCCTCTGGCGGACCGCGTTCTGGGGCAGCATCGGGGAAGGTGACGAGGGCGGGGGCAACCAGTTGTTGATCGTGCTCGTTGCCGCCGCGACGCTCCTCGCCGTTGTCGGGTTCGTCTTCGGTCCGCTCGTTCGCCTGGCGCTCTCACGACGTCGGGAGTCGTTGGCTGACGCCAGTGGCGTGGAGTTGACGCGTAACCCGGTGGGGTTGTTGCACGCGCTCAAGAAGCTGCAAGCGAACGACAAGCCCTTCAAGACGATGAACCACGCGACGGCCGCCATGTGCATCGACGACCCGATCCGGCATCACGAGTCGTGGTACCACCGCCTCTATGACACGCATCCTCCGATTGAGGAGCGAATCGCAGTGCTCGAGAAGCTCGCCGTCGGGGAGACGGTATGACCGAGAAGATCGTCGTTGCCGGTGGCTGCTTCTGGGACAGGCGGGATGTGATCCTGAAGCACCCAGGGGTGCTCNNCCCCGGGGTGCTCGGCACACGCGTGGACCGTGGGGGGGTGGGCCCCGACGTGACCCGTCGGTCCCGTTCCGAAGCGATCGAGATCACCTTCGACTCGGAGCGGACCTCCTTTCGTGAGTTGCTGAAGATCTGTTTCCGGGGTGACGGCGCAGTCACTCCGAGCCGAGAGGGCACTGACGTGGGAACCAGTGTCAGGTCGGCGACCCTCTACCTCGACGACGAACAACGCAGGCTCGCCGAGGGTGCATACGTGAACGTCGCGGCGTCGGGGTTCTGGTCGGGCAACGTCATCTGGTGACGTCGCAAGGTCGGCGCTACGTCAGCGATGCTGGCAGGGTCTCCCAGCCGCGCACGGTGGACGTGGGGGAGAGCCGGGCGTTTGCCAGGTCCACGTCCCAGGTGGGGAACCGCTTCAGCACTTCCTCCAGGGCGACGCGACCCTCTAGTCGCGCCAGCGCCGAGCCCAGGCACAGGTGAATGCCGTTGCCGAACGTGAGGTGCCGATCAACGGTGCGGTGGATGTCGTACTCGTCGCCGTTGGGGTAGCGCCGGTCGTCCCGGTTGGCCGAACCCAGGAGGAAGAGCATGATGCTCCCGGCCGGCACCGTCTGGCCGTGCACTTCGACCTCGTCCCGCACCACGTAGCGGCCCACGTGCGGCGCGGGTGACTCGAAGCGGAGCAGCTCTTCGATGGCGGCGGGAATGAGGGAGGGGTCGGCCACGAGCTCTGCCCGCTGATCCGGGTGGTCCGCGAGGACCTTGCCGGTCCAGCCGATGAGGCGCGTCGTCGTCTCGTTGCCGGCACCCGCGACCACTTCGATGTAGGTGAGCAGCTCGGCACGAGTGAGGTGCCGCCGGGTTCCCGTTTCGTCCTCGAACTCCGCGTTGAGGAGCTCCGTCATGATGTCGTCCGAGGGGTGCTCCGCCCGCCAGTCGATGTAGTCGCCGAACATCTCGCCGGTGACGAAGTTCTCCTTGACCTGCATCGGCTCGCCTTCCCTGGTGCGGAGGTTGGCGTCGACGTGGTCGCGGACGGCTTCCTGATCCGCCTCGGGAATGCCCAGCAGCATCCCGATCGTGCGCATGGGCATCTGGGCGCCGAGGTCGGCGATGAAGTCGAACCGGTCTCCGCCGACGAGCGGGTCCAGGCTGCGTGCGCAGAATTCCCGGATCTTCGGCTCCAGCTCCGCCACCCGCCTGGAGGTGAAGGCCCGGGAGAGCAGGCGCCGGTGGATCGTGTGCGTCGGCGGGTCCTCGAAGATGAGGATCCCGGGCGGCATCTCGATGTTCGCCCGGATGAGCTCGATGATCCCGCCTTTCCCCGAGATGTAGGTCTGCGCATTGAGCAGCCCACGCTCCACGTCCCCGTACCGGCTCAGCGCGTAGAAATCGTGGCTGTCGTTGTAGTAGAGCGGTGCCTCTTCGCGCAGCCTGCGGTACACCGGGTACGGGTCGGTGTTGATCTCGACGCTGTACGGGTCGTAATAGACGTCCGTCATGCTGCTGGTCACTTGCGGGCCCCCACGCTTCCGTATTTAATGTCAGAATATGGCATCAAATGGCTGGTCGGTCAATCAGTGGATCTGAGGCCACCTTCCGGCGCCTCCGTGTGCCCTCCCGTCTCCCAGCGGTGCGACGCGGCGCGCGGCACGCTTGCTCCGGAACGATGCTGGTAGCTTCGGCACGGTTCGCCGCAGGTCACAGCAGGTGGCAGCCGAGATCCGGTCACTCGACACCGACGTCACATCCAATCGGGGGGGCCCGCCAATGACCTCAGTTCCAGGCACCGACAGCGTCACGGCGTCGGTGATCCGCTCCGCCATGGAGACCGTCTCGTTCGAGATGGCCACCTATGTCTCGCGTACGGCCACCACACCGATCCTCAACCAGTCGAACGAGCGCAACGCGACGATCCTCGACCAGAACGGGCGGTTGGCCGCGCTGTCCGTCGGCATCCCCCAATTCATGCTGTCCTCGACCCTGCCGGTGCGCCTGGCCATCGACTTCTTCGGCGACGACCTCCATCCGGGCGACGTGCTCGTGGCCAACGACCCCTACCACGGTGGCGGCCATCTCCCCGACTTCAACGTGTTCAGCCCCGTCTTCGACGACGACGGGCAATTGGTCCTGTTCGCGTCGATCCAGTGCCATCACGGTGACACGGGCGGCGCCATGGCCGGCGGGTACAACGTCTTCGCCAAGGACAT
>PMPX01000262.1 GCA_003169235.1 Acidimicrobiaceae bacterium
CATCTTGAAGCCGCCGAAGGGCGCGTCGTGGTTGCGCTGGGCCGTGTTGATGCCGACGTGCCCGGCCTGCAGCCGCTTGGCCACCCGGAGCGCACGGGCACCGTCCTTGGAGAAGACGTAGTCGTAGAGCCCGAACTCGGTGTCGTTGGCGATGGCGATGCCCTCCTCCTCGTCGTCGAAGGGGATCATGGTGATGACCGGGCCGAAGATCTCCTGGCGGGCCACCCGCATGGTGTTGTCGCCCGTGATGAGCGTGGGGGCCACGTAGAAGCCGGTCGGGAGGTCGGCGGGCCGCTCGCCACCGAGGACGACTTCGCCACCGTCCTCCTTGGCCGTCTGAATGTGCGCCTCAATGCGCCCCCGCTGCGCCGCCGAGATCACCGGCCCGATGATGGTGGCGGTGTCGGTGGGATCACCGACCTTGAGGTACCCGGCCATCTGCACCAGGCCGTCGCGAACCTGGTCGAACAGGCTGCGGTGCACCACGGCGCGCGTCGGCGCCGTGCAGATCTGCCCGGAGTGGAACGACCAGGTCGAGCCGATGCAGCCGATAGCCCCCTTCACGTCCGCGTCCTCGAAGACGACGCACGCACCCTTCCCGCCGAGCTCGAGCAGCGTGCGCTTCATGGTGCGCGCCGCCCTCTCGGCGATCGTGACCCCGACCTGGGTCGACCCGGTGAAGCTGACGCAGTCCACCTCGTCGGCGTCGACCAGCGCGGCGGAGGAGGCCGGGCCGTTACCGTTGACCAGGTTGACGACGCCGGGAGGGAAGCCGACGTCGTTGAGGATGCGCACGAGCTCCACGATGGCGAGCGGGTCCTGAGGGGCCGGCTTCACGACGACGGTGTTGCCGGCCGCCAGCGCCGGCGCCACCTTGCCCGCCATGTTCACCATCGGGAAGTTGTACGACGTGATGCACGCGACGACGCCCAGGGCCTGGCGGTTGACCATGCCGCCGATGATCCCGCCCGGCGCCAGGGGCGTCGCCTGCGCGGGCTGGGGGAGCAGCGGCGTCTGCAGCACGCCCCGGGGGTCGCGGGCGTAGCGCTCGAAGCGGTCCGCTGCCACCGGGACCTGCATGCGCGAGCCGACGGTCGCCGTCGCGCCGGTCTCGGCGATCACGAGCGGCAGCAGCTCCGAGGACTTGGCCCGGATGGCCGCGGCGGCCTCGCGCATGAGCGCGCCGCGCTCGTCGGCCGACCAGGCCGCCCACCCCGGCTGGGCCTCCTTGGCGGCGGCGGCGGCAGCCAGGGCATCGTCCGCGCTGGCGTTGGGGGCCCGCCCGACGATCTCCTCGGTAGCGGGGTTGACGATCTCGTAGGTCCCGTCTGACGCGTCGATCCACTTGCCCCCGATGAGGAGTTGGTGCTCGTTGCGCTGGGTGGTCTCGGCCATGTGTGCTCCCCGGTCGCTCGCGCCGGCTGATCTGACGGCGCGTCACATTCAACCCTGCTCCGCCAGGTGCCGCCAAAAGCCCCTGCACGCTCCGGGTGCCGGGTGCCGGGTGCCGGTCTCGGGGCGTGCAGGTCGCCCGGGAGCACGGGAGATGTCTCAAAACTATAAATAGGATCGTTGATAGTTCTGGGAGCCATACCCGCCGGCCGACTTCACCCCCGTTTCGGGCCCTGACGGAACTGACCCGCATCTCCCACGATGGGTACGGGGTCCAGACCCCGAGGCAGTCAAATTCCTGCAATTCATGACTTTTGACACTTCGCAGGCCCACATGCACTGTGGGAGTCTCTAGATTAGAAGCGTCCATTGGGGGATGAACGGAGTTTGGTCATGAATCGGCCCGCCGATACGGTCCCAGGTGCGACGCGTCCCGGCACTGCTGCGAACCGCGCCGGTGATGCCGTCGCCGGGATCGTGGGTGACTCCGTCCTCGGCAGCGCGGACGTGGCCCGGACCCGCGAGCGCCGCCGCCTGACCCGTCTGCGCCGCCTGGTGGCCTTCACGGCGTTGGCCCTGGGCTGGGTCGTCATCCGTGAGATGACCGGGCACGGCATCTTCCCCTCCGTCCACCTGCCGCACTGGCTGGGTGGCGCGCTGCCCATCATCATCATCGTCCTGATGCTCGGGGCGGTCATGGCCGCGCCGTTCCTCGGAGCCGGGCGCTCACCCCACACGCTCATCCGACCCGGCGAGACCGCTGTGGGCCTGGAGGATCTGGTGGGCATCGACGGCATCAAGGCCGAGGTCGTTCGCTCCATCAACCTGTTCCTCGCCCACCAGACGTTCCGCGACACCATGGGTGGCTCGGCGCGGCGCGGCATCCTCTTCGAAGGACCCCCCGGCACCGGCAAGACGTTCGTGGCGAAGGCGATGGCCAAGGAGGCCAACGTCCCCTTCCTCTTCGTCTCCGCGTCGGCCTTCCAGTCGATGTACTACGGCCAGACCAACCGCAAGATCCGCTCGTTCTTCAAGCAGCTGCGCAAGCACGCCCGCAAGGAGGGCGGCGCCATCGGCTTCATCGAGGAGATCGACGCCATCGGCGCCACCCGGAGAGGCATGGGCGGCAGCGGTGGCACCGAGGGCGTCTCGGGCGTCGTCAACGAGCTCCTCGTGCAGCTCCAGTCGTTCGACACGCCGACGCGGGGGCAGCGCTTCGCCTCGGCGTGGATCGACGTGCTGAACCGCTACCTGCCCGACGGCAGCAAGCTGCACAAGCCGGCGGTGGTCCCCGCCAACGTGCTGGTCGTCGGCGCCACCAACCGCAAGGACGACCTCGACCCGGCGCTCATCCGGCCCGGCCGCTTCGACCGCACCATCTACTTCGGCCTGCCGGGACGCCGCGCCCGGGCCGACATCATCGCCTATTACCTCGGCAAGAAGGCGCACGCCGCCGACCTGGACGAGCACGGTGCCGTCGACGTGGTGGCCGGCATGACGTTCGGGTACTCACCGGCCTCGCTGGAGCGCCTCATGGACGAGTCGCTGGTGATCGCGCTCACCCACGGTCGCTCCGCCATGACGATGTCCGACGTGGCCGAGGCCAAGATGCTGGTCGAGCTCGGCGTGACGGACGAGACCATCTACACGCCCGACGAGCGGGAGCGGGTGGCCACCCACGAGGCGGGCCACGCCACCGTCGCCTACTTCGTCGGCCAGACCCGGCAGCTCGACGTGCTCTCCATCGTCAAGCGGCGCGACTCGCTCGGCCTCCTCCAGCACTCCGACACCGAGGAGCGCTTCACCAAGAGCAGCGAGGAGCTGCACGCGCTGCTGCAGATCGCCATGGGCGGCATGGTGGCCGAGGAGCACTGGTTCGACGAGGTGTCGACCGGCCCGGCCTCCGACCTGGCCGCCGCCACCACCATCGGCGCCCAGATGATCGGCGCCTGCGGCATGGGCACGTCCCTGATCTCCGTGGCGGCCGCCGGCAACGGCTACCTGGAGGGAGGCCTCGTCGACAAGGTGCTCGGCGACAAGGAGGCCCGGGCCGAGCTCGACAAGCTGCTGATGGGCTCGTGCGATGCCGCGACGGCCATCGTCGCCGCCCACCCCGAGGTCGTCGAGGCGTTGCGCGATGCCTTGTTGGAGCGGGACGAGCTCGTGGGCTCCGAGATCACCCAGGTGGTCGAGGCGGCGCTCCAGGAGCGTCCCGAGCCGGCGGTCATCTCGGATATCCGTCCGTCCAGGGCCGCCGGGGGCCGGGCCTGACGCACCCCGCTTCGGGGAGCACTGCTGACTACCATCACGCTGGCGTGCCCGCACGCGTGCGAGCGGGAAGGGGCCAGCCGTGAGTTCTCCAGGGCGAGAGGTCGACAGTCAGCGCGGCGACACCACCGTTATCCATGCGGCACCGAGGCTGCGGGCGGGGGACCTGCTCCGGGTGCGCGCCGTCTGGGTCACGCCACTCGCCGTGGCCTCGGTGCTCGTCTTCTTGATGACGCTGTTCTACATCGGGTCGGTGGTGAACCCGGTGGGCCATCTGAGCGGACTCCCGGTGGCGCTCGCCGACGAGGACCAGGGCGCCACCGTGCTGGGCCAGCACGTCGACATCGGCGCCCAGGTGGTATCGGGGCTGCAGCACTCCACCGCCGTCTCCAGCCGGCTCTCGCTGCACGCGGTGAGCCTGGCGCAGGCCGAGAGCCAGATGCGCAGCAACGACGCCTACGCCACCATCGTGATCCCCCCGGGCTTCACCGCGTCGCTGCTGTCGGCCTACGGGCTGACTCCCGCCTCCACGTCACCGGGAGGGAAGCCGACGGTGCGGCTGTTGACGAACCCGCGCTCGGGGTCGATCGGAGTGGAGCTGGCGACCGGGGTGGCGGAGCCGGGCCTGCATGCCGCGTCGTTGGAGGTGGGCCACCAGCTCACCGAGGAGGCGGCCAAGCTCGGACGCACCCCGGGGGCCGGAGTGAGCGCGGCGAACCCTCTCACCGTCGCCACGAGTGCCTTCGACCCGGTGCCGCCGAATTCGGCGCTCGGGTTGAGCGCGTTCTACATCTCGCTCCTGGCGATCATGTGCGGCTTCCTCGGTGCCATCCTGATCAACACCACGGTCGATGCCGCGCTGGGGTACGGGACCACCGAGATCGGCCCGAAGTGGAGCCAGCGGATGCCCGTCGCCATCAGTCGATGGCACACGCTGCTGTCGAAGTGGGTCGTGGCCGTCGTGATCGTGCCCGTATTGACCGGCGTGTTGCTCCTGGTCGCCGTGGGTCTGCTCCACATGGACGCGCCCTTCGTCGGCGAGCTCTGGCTCTTCACGTCCTTCGCCGGGATCGTCGTCGCCCTCGGTACGCTCGCGCTGTTCGCCGGCCTGGGCGCCCTCGGTCAGATGATCGCTCTGCTCATCTTCGTCTACCTGGCGTTGGCGTCGTCGGGTGGGACCATCCCGTTGGAGGCGCTGCCCTCCGCGCTGCGCTTCGTCGCCAACTTCGAGCCGTTGCGCCAGATCCTCGATGCCGTCCGCGCCATCCTCTACTTCGGCGCGGCCGGGAACGCCGGCCTCACCCGCGGCCTCGTGATGACGACGATCGGGCTGGTCTTCTGGCTGGTGGTGGGGTTCGCCGCGACCACGTGGTACGACCACAAGGGGTTGGACCGCGCACCGCCCGAGCTGCTCGACTACGTCCACCAGTCGGCCCTCGCCTACACCGGCGGGGCACCGGCTCCGGAGCCGGCCGGAGGGGTCGGCAACCCCGACGTCGGCAACCCCTGAGCTACGTCAGGGCGTCGGCGATGGCGGCGCCGGTCGCCGAGGCGTTGAGGTAGGGCTCGGGCGCGTGCGCCCGGTGCCCGTTGTCGATGACGATCTCCTCCACGCGGTCCCCGAACCTCTCGACGAGCGAGGCCGCCGCCGCATGGTCGCCCACCGCCCGGACGTTGACCCACCGCTCGACCGAGCCGGGCCATGCCCCCTGCCCGTCGACGGGCTTCGGCTCGAGGGTTTCGAAGAGCATGGGCGCGGCCAGCGGGGAGCCGAGGGTCACGAAAGTCCGGATCGGCCAGTCCGGATGGTTGCACAGGGCCGTGTACGACAGGACGGTCCCGAAGGAGTGCGCCACGAGCACGCGGGTGTCGTCGGCCACCACGGACTCAATGCGATCGCGGAGGCGGTCACGCAGGTCCGTCTCGGTCAGCATCACGTTCACCATGTCGACGGTGCGGTCGAACGTCGCCTCACTGGCCGCCTGGCCGAGCGCGGCGAGGGTGTCCGCGCCCTGCAGGTCCGAGAGCGCCTCCGCCACCCCGGCCCGGGACTGCTCCAGCCGACGCTCCTCGTCGCTGCCCGGATGGCGGCGGAAGAGGTCGCCGTAGAAGCAGACCTCGACATCGTCACCGTCGAGGTCCACCCCGTGGTGCCACAACCCGTCGCGCACGGCCGGCAGCCAGCGCGCCTTGAGCTCGTTGGGTCCCCACAGCTCGTTGAACGCGCCATGGACCAGCACGATGGATGCCATGGGGTTCAGCCTGCCAGGTGGGCGGTGTCGTTGTAGCCCCGCACGATCCAGCGCTCGGGGGTCACGACCAGCCGCGAGATCGACGTGTTGTCCGCGTTGATGAACGCGAAGGCTGCCGAGTCGGCGGCCTGGGCGAGAATCTCCCCGATGGCGGCGCCGTGGCCGAAGACGATGACCCGTCCCCCGGGATGGGCCCCGGCGATGCGCTCGATGGCGCGCCGCAGACGACCTCCGAACACCTCGCGTGACTCGGCGCCCGGGACGACGTCCCAGCGCTGCTCGCGGAGCACCCGCTCGAAGGTGGGGTCCCCGTCGGCGGCCTTCTGACGCAGGTGGCCCCCCTCCCACTCACCCAGGAAGACCTCGCGCAGGTCCGCGTCGACCACGGGGCGGATGCCGGTGCGCTCGACGA
>PMPX01000217.1 GCA_003169235.1 Acidimicrobiaceae bacterium
GGCTGAGACCCGGACGCACGTCGTCGTCGTTGGCGGCGCGTCTGGCGGGGCCTCAGGCGGACCATTCGCCCAGGAGCTCGTCCACGGTGACCAGGCGGGCGACGTAGGCGAGGCTGTGCTCCACCATGGAGGCGTGGTGCTCGTCGGGCGTGCCGATGCATCCGTCCGTGGGGATGGTGACGGCGAAGTCCTCGTCGGCGGCGCCGGCGGCGGCGAGCGGGATGGCCAGGTTCGTCGAGACTCCGGCCACGACGACCTCTGCGATCCCCATGTTGCGCAAGACGGCCAGGGTCTCGGTGCGGTGCACGGGGGAGATGCCCTGGTGCCGTGGCAGCACGAGGTCGTCGGGCCCGACACCGATTTCGGGGACGATCTCCATGGCGGGATGCGATTCGTCCCACGTGGCGTTCGAGGCCGTGGCCCGCATGAGCGGGGAGCGCCGGCTGGCCGACCGCCCTCCCGCCAGCGGCAGGTAGGTCAGGTGGACCACCTGGACGCCGGCCTGCCGGGCGCCCGCGGCGAGGCGGCCCATGGCCACCAGGACCGGCCGGGCTGACTCGGCCAGAGCGGGGAGCACGGACAGGTCGCCCACGACGCCGCGTTGGCACTCGATGAACAACAACGCGGTGGTGTCGGGCTCGCTCACGCGTTCACCCTAGGCAATGCCCCTGGACGTGCACCGGTGGACGGGTGAATACTGGGGGCAACAGAGTGTACTGAATTGGGGAGGCGGTTCGATGACCGAAGTGCGCACGGCCCAGGACGGAGGAGCGTGCCCGTATCCGGTCAGGGAGTACGACAACGCCACCGTCGGTCCCGTCCTGTCCGCCGCCGAGGGGATCGATGCGCTGCGCGCCGAGCATCCCTTCATGCGCAGCACGTTCGGGAACGGGTTCTGGACGTTCACCAACGCCGAGATGATCCGCGAGGCGCTGCAGCATCCGGACGTCTTCTCGAGCTCGGTGGTGACCGTGCAGGACCCCGACCCTCCGTACAAGTGGATCCCCGAGATGCTCGATCCCCCCGAGCACACGACGTGGCGTCAGCTGCTGGCGCCGCACTTCACCCCCAAGGCGATGGAGCGGTTGGAGGACAAGGTCAGGCGGCGCTGCGTGTCGCTCATCGAGGGATTTGCCGACACCGGCCACTGTGACTTCCTGCGCGACTTCGCCTGGCGCTACCCGACGACGATCTTCATGGAGCTCATGGGGCTTCCGCTCGACGGTCTGGAGCAGTTCCTCGAATGGGAGCACCAGATCCTGCACCCCTCGGCCGGGGACGATCCGGAGCACACGCAGGGCATGGAGGCGATGATGGCCGTCATGGGGTACTTCGCCGAGCTCATTGAGGAGAAGCGCGCCCACCCAGGCGAGGATCTCCTCTCTGGCTCGCTGGAATGGAGGATTCAAGGGCAGCCGATCCCGATGGAGGACCTTCTGTCGTGGTGCCTCCTCATGTTCATGGCCGGCCTCGACACGGTGTCGATCCAGCTCGGGTACTCGTTCTGGCACCTCGCCGGACATCCCGACGACCGCTCCCGGATCGTCCAGGACCCGGCGGTGATCCCCGCCGCCGTCGAGGAGTTCCTCCGCTACTTCTCCTTCGTGGCCCCCTCCCGCAAGGTCATGGCGGACACGGACTTCCACGGCTGTCCCCTCAAGAAAGGGGACATGGTCTTCGTCCCGCTGAGCGGTGCCACCCGCGACCCCGCCCAATTCGAGGACGCCGGCACGGTGCTCTTCGATCGGGCGCAGAACAACCACATCGCGTTCGGCGCCGGGCCGCACCGGTGCCTCGGCTCGCACCTCGCCCGGCGGGAGCTACGGGTGGCGCTCGAGGAGTGGCACCGGCGCATACCCGACTATCGCCTGACCGACGGCGTCGAGATCACCGAGCATGGTGGCGGCCTCTACAGCATCGACCGCCTCCAGCTCAGCTGGCAGGCCTGACGTTCCCGTCGGGCACGAAGACCGGCACGAACACCTCTCCGTGCTGTTCGAACTGCACGTGCACCGGCAGGCCGACGTGGACGTCTTCGGGCGGGCAGTCGACGACGTTGGTGATGAATCGCAGGCCCGGCTGCTCCACCAGCTCGACGATCGAGATGTTGTAGGGCAGGGGGACGGCCGGGTTGTAGGGGTGCGCGTTGGTGGTGTGCGTGAAGACCGACCCCTTCCCGCTCGTTGCCTCGTAGGCGGTCGGTCCGCCGCAGTCGGGACACGTGGCCGAGAGCGGGAAGACCCATCGCCGGCAGGACCGGCACCGGGTGATCTGGAGGACGCCCGACGCACCGCCGGTCCAGAACGGACGGTTCAACTCGTCGAGCGGCGGCGTGATGCGGGGCGCGACCTCTGTCATGGGCCCACTGTAGGGTTCGGCGCGTGAGCGACATCGTCGAACAGGGCGCGGTCATCTCCGGGATCGGCATGTCGCGCATCGGCCGCAAGACCGGAATTGCCGGTCTGGACCTGACCGCGGAGTCCTCCGCCGTGGCCATCGCGGACGCCGGGCTCACCCCGGCCGACATCGACGGCATCGCGACGATGGGCGACACACCCATACCGGACGCCGCCGCCCACTTCGGCATTGAGCATTCGTGGACGGGTGGCGGCATGGGGCGTTGGGGACTGCTGAGCCCGGTGGTCGAGGCCTTCGGCGCGGTGGGCCGCGGCGAGGCCCGGCACGTGCTCGTGTACCGCACCGTCAAAATGATGGGCGGGTCGGTGATGCCCGCGGCCGGGGCGGCCGGGGCGGCCGGGGCGGCCGGGGCGGCCGGGGAGGCGACCGCGCCACGGGTGGCCCGGCCGGCGGAGGAGCGAGGGACGGTGATGGGTGACGTGCCGCGCCTGCTCGCCGCCCACGCCTACTCCGCGGCCAACTGGCTTGCCCTCCACGCCCGGCGTCACATGCACCTGTACGGCACGACGAAGGAGCAGCTGGGCTGGTTGGCCCTCAACAGCCGCAGGAACGCGGCGTTGAATCCCCGGGCGGCCTACCGCGACCCGCTGACCATGGACGACTACCTGTCGGCTCGGTTGATCTCCGACCCCTTCGGGCTGCTCGACTGCGACGTCCCGGTCGACGGCTCCGTGGCCTTCGTGGTGTCGACCGCCGATGCCGCAGCCGATTGCGACCATCCCGTGCGGGTGGCGGCGTGCGGCGGCTCGGACGGGTTCGGCGGCTGGGACCAGCGGCCCGACTATCCCAAGATGGCGTCGACCGACGCGGCGGCGGAGATGTGGAGTCGCACCGATCTGAAGCCGGACGACGTCGACCTCGCGGAGCTGTACGACGGCTTCACGTTCCTCACCTTCGCCTGGCTGGAGGCCCTCGGTTTCTGCGGGGACGGCGAGGCGGGGCCGTTCGTCGAGGGGGCCGCACGCATCGCTCTCGACGGGCAGCTTCCGCTCAACACCTACGGCGGCCAGCTCTCGGCGGGCCGCATGCACGGCTACTGGGTTCTCCACGAGGCCTGCCTGCAATTGCGAGGGGAAGCGGGGGAGCGTCAGGTCCAGCGGCGTGACGTGGCCGTGGCTTCCAACGGCGGCGGCCCGATCGCCGGCTGCATCCTGCTGACCCGGTAGCCCTGCTCCTCGGCGATCCCGCCGTCGTGCGCGACACTTCAGATGGTGAGCGACGGGGAGGAGTCCGGGTGGAGTCGGCGGCGCAACCTCCTGCAGGCGAAGTACGAGCAGATCGCGTGGGAGCTCTTCGCCCAGCGGGGGTTCAAGGAGGTCACGGTGGACGAGATCGCCGAGGCCGCCGGCGTCTCGGCGCGGACGCTGTTCCGTTACTTCCCCTCCAAGGAGGACTTCCTCCTCGGCTTCACCCGCCGTGGCGCCCAGGACCTGGTCGAATTGATAGCCCGGCTGGAGCCGAGCCCGGAGCCGCTGGAGAGCGTCTGGCAACTGGTGCGCGCGCACTCGCTGCAGAGCCCGCCGGACGTCCGGTTGCTCACGCTCTGGCGCCGCGCCGCCGCTGACGCGCCCGAGATCCACGCCCGCGTCCGGGGTGAGCGGGTGCACGTGCTCACCGAGGCCGTGACGTCGTACTGCGCGAAGTCCACGGGTGCGGTCGGCTCGGACGATCCCATCCCACGCCTGCTGGCCGGCGTGGTCGTGGGAGTCGAGATGGCGGTGATCGAGCTGTGGGGCCGCTCCGGCCTCACGCTCCCCGAGATCCTCGATGCGGCGGAGGCGGCCGTGCCCGACCTGAACCGCCGGAATCGCGGCGGACCGCCCTGACCGGCTGGCGGCTTCTCCGAGCGGGAAGGAGGCCCTTGCCAGACCGAACCCTCAGGCGTAGATTGTCAGAAGATGACGATTCTTCCCGTCAGAGGGATCGCTGTTCCCGGGGGGTTCCGGAATGCTGCGTGACGACGTCCAGCTGATCTCTGTCGACGACCACGTGATCGAGCACGAGCGCGTGTGGCTCGACCGGCTGCCGTCCAAGCACCTCGAGGCCGGACCCCACATCGTCGAGGTGGACGGCGGCAAGCAGGTCTGGAAGTTCGAAGACAGGATCATCCCCACCATCGGGCTCAACGCCGTCGCCGGCAAGGACCCCAAGGACTTCGGGGTCGATCCCGTCAGCTTCGACGAGATGCTGCCCGGTTGCTACGACGTCACCGCCCGCCTGGCGGACATGGACACGGACGGCGTCCATGCCCAGATGTGCTTCCCGTCCTTTCCCGGCTTCGCCGGGGGCACGCTGTTCGCGGCGGAGGACAAGGACCTGGCCACGGCGTGCGTCGTGGCCTGGAACGACTTCATCCTCGACGAGTGGGCTGCGGTCGCACCGGACCGGTTCATCCCGATGGTGATGGTCCCGTTCTGGGACGTCCCCGCATCGGTGGCCGAGGTGGAGCGCACCGCCGCCAAGGGCGCCAAGGCCGTCACCTTCATTGAGGCACCCCACCGCCTGGGCCTTCCCTCGTACCACAGCGACCACTGGGACCCCTTCCTCGCGGCGGCCCAGGCCGCCGACCTCCCGCTGTGCCTGCACTTCGGCACCGGCGGCGCACCGGTGACCGCGCCCGACGCCAACTTCGCGGTCGCCATCGCCCTCTTCGGGATGAACTCGCAGTTCACCACCGTCGACCTCCTGTTGTCGCCGGTCTTCCACCATTTCCCGCGACTGCGCGTGGCGCTGTCGGAGGGTGGCATCGGGTGGATGCCCTACGTCCTGGAGCGGGTCGACTACACCTGGGAGCGGCACCGCTGGTACACGGGCGTCAACCCCGACGTGCGGCCCTCCGACCTGTTCCGCGGCCACATCTTCGGGTGCTTCATCGCCGACAACGCCGGCATTGAGGAGCGGGACCTGATCGGCGTCGACAACATCATGTTCGAGGGCGACTATCCCCACAGCGACAGCAACTTCCCCGCCTCCCGCAAGAAGCTGGCCGACGTCCTCTTCGACGTTCCCGACGATGACGCCCGCAAGATCGCGGAGGACAATGCCCGGCGGGTCTTCAATTTCCCCCGGTCGTCGCCCGCCTGATGGCGCCCGTTCACTTCTGCAACGCCGTCCCTCCGGGCCTCGAAGGCCCGTGGAGGAAATTGTGCGCCGGGTAGGGCACGATTGGGGCGCCATCACCGAGCTGCGCCCCCTTGGGGCACTCGGTCGAGTCGGCCAGGGGAAGCACATGGAGCCAACGACGGAGACGATGAGATGACCTGGAACTACGAGCTGTTCATTGACGGTGCCTGGACCTCCGAGGGGGCGGAGGGATCGATCGACGTCATCGACCCTGCGACCGAGGAGGTCATCGGCTCGGTGCCCGAGGCGACGACGAAGACCGCCGTGCGTGCCATCGAGGCAGCCCGGCGGGCCTTCGACGAGGGTCCGTGGCCCTACATGAAGCCCTCGGACCGGGCCGCCCGCTTGACGGCGATGGCCGAGATCCTCGAGGCGCGGGCCGGCGACCTGCGCGAGCTGATCATCGCCGAGACCGGCTCCACGGGATTCTTGACCGACGCCGTGCAGGGAGCCGGCTCCATCGGCATGCTGCGCTCCAACGCGGCGATCACCGAGCACTCCTTTCCCTGGGTCGAGAACGGTCCGCCGACCGGGGCCCCGACCGGAATGAGCGGCAACGCCCTCGTCCGGGAGCCGATCGGGGTGGTCGCCGCCATCACCCCGTTCAACTTCCCCTTCATGCTCAACGTGGTGAAGGTCGCCCCGGCGCTGGCCGCCGGCTGCACGGTCGTCCTCAAGCCCCACCCCTGGACACCGCTCGACGCCATGCTGATCGCCGAGGTCGCGGCCGAGGCCGGGATTCCGCCCGGTGTGCTCAACGTGATCACCGGCCACGGTGAGGTGGGCGACGAGCTGACGTCGAACCCCATGGTGGACATGGTGACCTTCACCGGCTCCACGGCCACCGGGCGCCGGATCATGGCGTCGGCCGCGGCGACGGTGAAGCGTGTCCAGTTGGAGCTCGGCGGCAAGAGCGCCACGGTCGTCCTGGGCGACGTGGGCGAGGACTACGCCCGCTCCATCGGGTTCGGGCAGGTGCTGATGCACTGCGGGCAGGGATGCGTGCTGCACACGCGGGTGCTGCTCCCCGAGCGGCTGCTGGACGCCTACAAGGAGGGGTTGGACGCCATGCGGCCGCTGATCACGATCGGCGACCCGCGCAGCGAGAGCACCGTCCTCGGGCCCCTCATCCGCGAGCAGCAGCGCGAGCGGGTGGAGGGCTACGTGGCATCGGGACTGGAGCAGGGCGCCGAGCTCCTCTGCGGGGGCAAGCGACCGGAGGGCTTCGACAAGGGCTTCTACTACGAGCCCACGGTCTTCGTGAGCAGCAACGAACTCCGGATCGCGCAGGAGGAGATCTTCGGCCCCGTGCTCACCGTCGTGCCCTACTCGGGCGACGACGAGGACGCGGTCCGGCTGGCCAACGACACCATTTACGGCCTCGGCGGCGGCGTGGTCTCGACGTCGGACTCCCGGGCCTTCAACGTCGCCCGCCGGATCCGCGCCGGCCTGGTCACGACGCAGCGGGTTGGCACCGATCCACTGCCCGACGTCGGTCCCGGTGACGGCCAGGGCCCCGGGTGGGGGGCCCATCCGAAGGGCATCGGCCAGAGCGGTGCGTTCGGGGGCTACAAGCAGTCGGGGCTCGGACGCGAATGGGGCCACCACGGGATCGAGGACTTCACCGAGGTCAAGAACCTGGTCTGGGGTTGAACGGGATCCGGATGGGGGCGCTCGAGGGAAAGGTCGCGGTCGTCACCGGCGCGTCGAGCGGCTCGGGTCTCGGCGTCGCCCGGCGCTTCGGCGAGGAGGGCGCGTCCGTGGTGATGCTGGCCCGGGGCGGTGAACGTCTGGAGAAGCTGGCACCGGATATCGGCGCCGGGGCCGTCCCCATCGTGACCGACGTCGGCGATCCGCACAGCGTCACACGCGCCTTCGACGAGATCGGCGAGCGCTTCGGCCGGGTCGACGTCCTGGTGAACAACGCCGCCGTGTACCGGCCCTGCCGCGTCGAGCTCCTCAGCGATCTCGACATTCAACAGCAGATCGCCACCAACTTCGCCGGCCCGGTGCACACCTGCCGGGCGGCCATCCCCCTCCTACGCGCCGCCGGCGGTGGCGACATCGTCAACACGTCCAGCGAGTCCACGCTGCACCCCTTCCCCATGTTGTCGATGTACGTGGCCACGAAGGCCGCGCTCGAGGCCTTCGCCCTCGTGCTGGCCCAGGAGGTCCGTGACGACGACATCCGGGTCACCACCGTGATCCAAGGCGGGACCAACGGTGCCGGCGGCGGGTCGACGGACTGGGAGTGGGACCCCGAGCACGGTGCGGCCGCGATCGACCTGTGGACCCGGACGGGCCTGATGTCGCAGGCCTACGGCCGCAACGGCGGACAGGAGGTGGCCGCCGTGGGCGACGTGCACGTCTTCATCGTCACCCGGCCCCGCACCCAGAAGATGGACACGGTGTACTGCCGCAGCTTCTGATCATCGACACATGCACACTGGCAATTCCTGACACGAGGAGGATCACATGGCTGGACGCGTAGAGGGCAAGGTCGCATTCATCACCGGAGCGGCGCGGGGGCAGGGGCGGGCGCACGCCATCCGCATGGCGCAGGAGGGGGCCGACATCGTCGCCGTCGACATCTGCCGCCAGATCGAATCGAACAACTATCCGCTCTCGACGCCCGAGGACCTCGCCGAGACCGAGCGCGCGGTGAAGGAGCTCGGCCGCCGCATCGTGGCCCGGCAGGCCGACGTGCGTGAGCGCTCCGAGCTGCGCGACGCGCTCGAGGCGGGGATCACCGACCTCGGTCGGCTCGACATCGTCGTGGCCAACGCCGGCATCCTCCCCATGGCCCTGGGTGATCCGCAGCCCTCCGACTTCGTCGACGCAACGGACGTCGATCTGCTGGGCGTGATGAACACGGTCGCCGTCGCCCTCCCTCACATCGCCGACGGGGGCTCCATCATCGTGACCGGGTCCACCGCCGGCCTGATGCCCGGCACCACCGACAACCCGGTCATGGGTCCCGGCGGCGAGGGGTACGGGTGGTCCAAGAAGACCCTCGTCGGGTACAGCGAGCAGATGGCGCGGCACCTGGCGTCCCGGTTCATCCGGGTGAACACGATCCATCCGACGAACTGCAACACCCATCTACTCCACAACGAGGGGCTCTACAAGATCTTCCGCCCCGATCTCGAGAGCCCCACCCGCGAGGACGCCGAGCCCGCCTTCACCTTCTTCCAGGCCATGCCCATCCCCTACGTGGAGCCGGAGGACATCGCGAACCTGGCCCTGTTCCTGGCCAGCGACGAGTCCCGTTACATCACGGGACAGCAGATACGGGTCGACGCCGGGTCGCTGCTGCAGTTCCCCAACGGGCCGGCCAGCTGATCAACGCGTTCTCGCAGAGAGGCCGATGGGCATGAGCACGACGTCCTCCGAACACGAGCTCTACTACGACCCGTACGACTTCGACATCGATGCGGACCCGTACCCGGTGTGGCAGCGGCTGCGCGACGAGGCGCCGCTCTACTACAACGACACGCACGACTTCTACGCGCTGAGCCGGTTCGACGACGTCCGCGGCTGCATCACGGACTGGCAGACGTACATCTCGGGCAAAGGGTCGGTGCTCGAGCTCATCAGGAGCGGCATGGAGATCCCGCCGGGCATCATCCTGTTCGAGGACCCTCCCGCACACGACGTGCACCGGAGCCTCCTCAGCCGGGTCTTCACGCCGAAGCGGATGGCCGAGATCGAGCCGCAGGTGCGGAGGTTCTGCGCCCGCGCGCTGGACCCCGTCATGGCGGAGGGCAGGTTCGACTTCATCCACGACCTGGCGTCGGAGATGCCGATGCGGGTCATCGGCATGCTGCTCGGGATCCCCGAGGACGACCAGGAGGCGCTCCGTGACGAGATCGACGAGGGTATGCGGCTGGAGGAAGGGACGGCGCCGAACGCCGACCGGCAGGGGCTCGGCGTCATGGACGGCAGCCGCTATGCCGAGTACATCGACTGGCGGGCCGACCATCCCTCCGACGACCTCATGACCGACCTGCTGAACGCCGAGTTCGAGGACGCCACCGGAACCCTGCGGAGGCTGTCGCGAGACGAGATCCTCAACTACATCGGACTCCTCGCGGCCGCCGGCAACGAGACCACCACCCGTCTCATCGGTTGGTCCGGGAAGGTGCTGGCGGAGCATCCCGACCAGCGGCGCGAGCTGGCCGAAGACCCGGGCCTCGTCCCCGGCGCCATTGAGGAACTGCTGCGCTTCGAGTCTCCTTCACCGGTCCAGGCCCGCTACGTGACGCGCGACGTGGTGCACTACGGGGCGAAGGTGCCCGAGGGGAGCGTGCTGCTCTTGATGAACGGCGCCGCCAACCGGGACGAGCGCAAGTTCGATGATCCCGACCTCTTCGACATCCATCGCACGCAGCAGCAGCACTTGGCCTTCGGGTACGGCATCCACTTCTGCCTCGGGAGCCACCTGGCCCGGCTGGAGGGCAGGATCGCGCTGGAAGAGGTCCTCAAGCGCGCACCGAGCTGGGAGGTCGACTGGGACAACGCCGTGCAGGCGCACACCTCGACCGTGCGCGGGTGGGAGTCGCTGCCGGTCA
>PMPX01000192.1 GCA_003169235.1 Acidimicrobiaceae bacterium
ATGGTCGGCGACCTGCTCGAGATGTCGCGGGCGGACGCCGGCTCGGTCGACGTCTTCCTCGAGGAGGTGAACGTGTCCGAGCTCGTACGGCGCTCCGTGGTGGCGGGCTTCGGGCACATGGACGGCCACGGCCACGGGGCGCCACCCGACGTGCACATCGATCCCGCCGTGCACTCGTGGCGGGTCGGCGTCGACAAGCGGCGGTTCGAGCGGGTCATGGTCAACCTGATGGAGAACGCCTCCCACTACGGCGGCGGGGTCACCGAGATCGCCGTCGCGCCGGGCGAGGCGGGGCAGGTCGAGGTGACGGTCGACGACGCCGGGCCGGGCATCAGCCCCCAGGAGCGCACCAAGGTGTTCGAGCGGTTCTACCGCGGCTCGGCGTCGGGCCGGCGCGGCACGGGGACGGGCACCGGCCTGGGTCTGGCCCTCGTGGCCGAGCACATGCACGTCATGCACGGAGACGTCCGCGTCGACACCTCCCCCGCCGGCGGGGCCCGCTTCGTCCTGGTGCTCCCTGTGCTCCCCGACGGCGACGCCGACGGGGACGACGGGCCGGGGGGCGCGGCGTGACGCGTCGGCGCGGTGTGGCCGCGGCGACGGCGGTGCTCGCCGCGGCCTTCCTCGCCGCGGGCTGCTCCATCCCGACGCAGAGCGCGCCCAGCTCCATCGCCGCCTCGAAGGTGCCGTTCAAGCTCCTCGACCCTCACCTGCCCACCACGACGACCACGCTGCCCAAGCCGTCGTCGCTCGTGCCGGTCACTGTGTTCTTCCTCAACTCGACCAGCCAATTGCAGTCCGAGCCGCGGGTGGTCGCCGCACCGGCGCCGTTGAGCTCCATCATCAACACGATGCTGGCCGGTCCGACCATCGCGGAGGCCGCCGGCGGCGTCTTCTCCGCCATCCCGAGCGACGTGACGCTCCTGGGCACCTCGACGCAAGGCGGCGTGGTGACGGTGAACATGAACAGCGCGTTCGGGGAGATCACGGGCACCTCCACGGAGCTCGCCGTGGCCCAGATCGTCGCCACCGTGGCCACCGAGAACGGCTACGGGACCGGGATCATCTTCGAGATCGAGGGGCAACGCACCAGCGTCCCGATCGCCAACGGCTCACAGGTCGCGGGACCCGTCTACCTCATTGAGTTCCTCGCCGCCGGGACCTGAGGCGGAGCCTCAGCCCGCGTCCTCGACGTCGCTGCGCCAGGGGACGCGTGGCGCAGCGGACCAGAGGTGCTCCAGGTCGTAGTAGTCCCGCGTCTCCTGGAGGAACACGTGGGCGATGAAGTCGCCGTAGTCCATGAGCACCCAGGTGGCGTCCTGGAGTCCCTCGACGCGGAGGGGAGCGACGCCATGGGCCTCCTTGACCCCCCGCTCGATCTCCTCGACCAGGGTGCGCACGTGCCGGGTGTTCTGCGCACTGGTGATCACGAACGCGTCGACCACCCCGAAGAGCTCCTCCATCGCCAGGACGACGGTGTCCCGCCCCAGCTTGGCGTCGGCCGACTCGGCGGCCGTGGCGGCGGCCGGCGGCAGCTGGACGTGCACGTCCAACCCTCGGCTCAATGGAGCACGTCCAGGATCCCCACCGTGAGCCCGAAGGTGGCCCCGAGGATGGAGCACCCGACGATCGCCCAGCGCTGACGGGTTCGCCGGGCCAGCTTCTGCTCCGCCCGGCGCTCGGCGCGACGCTGCGCCACTGCCGGGGACGCGCCCACACGTGGACTCTCCGACACTTCCGTCCACCCGGCCGACATGGCACTCATCTAGGGCACAGCGTACATACCCCGGCGTCGGATGCAACGGATCACCCCTTCGGGGACCAGGCCGTCGACCGAAGCCCCGGAGGCCAGCAGCTCACGCACCTCGGAACTGGAGAGGGCGACCCGGGGACCGTCGACCCACGCCACCCGCCAACCGGGGGGGACGACCGGGACGGGGCCGGTGGGACGGGAGACGACGGCCAGCGTCACCAGGTCCGCCAGGGCCTCGTGGCGGTGCCAGGACCCGAGCTCGGGCACCAGGTCCGTCCCCACGACCAGGAAGAGCTCGGCGGGACCGCCGGCGCCGGCCAGGACCTCTTCGGCCGTGTCCACCGAGTAGCTGGGGCCGCCCCGGTCGATCTCCAGCCGGCTGGCCTCGGCGCCGGGGACCTCCTCGGCGAGCGCCCGGGTGAGCGCGTACCGGTCCTCGGCGGGCGAGATCGCCCGCCGCCCGGTCTTCTGCCACGGGTCGTTGGCCACGACCAGGAGCAGCCGGTCGAGCGCCAGCTGCTCCGTCACCGCCAGCGCCGCCGCCACGTGCCCGGCGTGCGGTGGATCGAAGGTCCCGCCGAAGATGCCGATGCGGGTGGGGGGTTCAGGTGCCGGCAAGGTCGGCGATCACCGGTGCGAGCGCGTCCATCTCGGCCTCGTGCACGACGATGTTGCTGAAGCCGAGCACCTCCCGCCGCTGGCGCAGGGTCTCGGCGATCTCCGGCACGGAGCCGATCAGCGCCACCGGAGCGGCGCGCAGCTGCTCGGGCGTCAGGTTGAACAACGGCGCCAGCGACGCGACCATCTCGTCCGCGTTGTCGACGACCTGCACCGTCGCGGTCCAGCACTGGAACTCGAGGTCTCCGGCGCGCGCTCCGGCCGCCTCCCTGGCCCACCGCACCCGGTCCGTGTACTTCTCGACGACGGATTCGGCGGCCACCTCGGGGCCCACGTAGCCGGCGGTCAGGCTCGGCACGACGCTCACCGTGTCGGCGTACCGGCCGGCCAGCGTCAGGATCCGCTTGCCGCCACCGCCGATGAGGAGCGGCGGGCCGCCCGGGGTGACCGGGGTCGGGAAGCCCTGGGCCTCCGTGACCCGGTAGTGCTCGCCGGCGAAGGTGGCGCCACCGGTCCGCCACATGGCGCGCATGATCTCGAGGCTCTCGGCGAGGCGGGCGACGCGCACCGACGGGCGCTCCATCGGGATCCCCGACTGCTCGTAGTCGGTCGTCTTCCAGCCGGCGCCCATGCCGAGCTCGAAGCGGCCGCCGGTCACCACGTCGAGGGTCGCCGCCTCCTTGGCCAGGACGACGGGATGGCGGAAGTCGTTGTCGAGGACCAGCGTCCCGACACGCAGCGTGGTGGTCGCCTCGGCCGCGACGGCCAGGGCGATCATGGGCGCCCACTCGTCGTCCAGGTGATCGGGCACGTAGAGCGTCGAGTAGCCGAGGTCCTCGGCCTTGCGCGCCAGGTCACGCCACTGCACGGGGGATGCGGCATTCGAGGCCTGCAGGGCGAACCGGAAGGCGGCCATGGGCGGCGATCCTACGGCGTTAACCTGGTGCGATGACGAGCCGCCCCGAGACCTCCCGCTGGAGCGCCGCGTCCTGGCGGAAGTTCCCCGCAGCACAGCAACCGGACTGGCCGGACGCGGACGCGCTCAAGCAGGCCGAGGCGCGGCTCTCGACCCTGCCCCCGCTGGTGTTCGCCGGCGAGGCGCGCCTCTTGACCGCGCAGCTCGCCGAGGTGGCCAACGGCGAGGCCTTCTTGCTGCAGGCGGGTGACTGCGCGGAGTCCTTCGCCGACTTCACCGCCGACTCCATCCGCGACAAGTTGAAGATCATCCTGCAGATGGCCGTCGCCCTCACCTACGCCGCCGGGGTGCCGGTGGTGAAGGTGGGCCGCATCGCCGGCCAGTTCGCCAAGCCTCGCACGTCGGGCACGGAGCGCATCGGCGACGTGGAGCTGCCGGTCTTCCGCGGGCACATGGTCAACGACGAGGCGTTCGAGGGCGAGGCGCGCACCCCCGACCCAGAACGGCTCGTGGCCGCCTACCAACAGTCGGCGTCCACGCTGAACCTGCTCCGCGCCTTCACGAAGGGTGGCTTCGCTGACCTTTCACAGGTGCACCTGTGGAACCAGCAGTTCGTGGCGTCGTCCGCGGAGGGGCAGCGCTACGAGCGCATCGCGTCGGAGATCGACCGGGCCCTGCGCTTCATGGCGGCCTGCGGCATCGACCTCGGCGCGGAGGAAGGCCTGCACCACGTCGACTTCTTCACGAGCCACGAGGCGCTGATCCTGCCGTACGAAGAGTGCCTGACGCGCGTCGACTCGCTCACGGGCGACTGGTACGACTGCTCGGCCCACATGATCTGGGTCGGCGACCGGACCCGGCAGCTCGACGGGGCGCACATCGAGTTCGCCTCGGGGATCAACAACCCGGTCGGGTGCAAGGTCGGCCCGAGCTGCTCCCCCGAGGAGGTGGTCGCCCTCTGCGAACGCCTCAACCCCGATCGCCTGCCGGGCCGCCTCACGCTGATCACGAGATTCGGGGCCGACCGGATCACCGAGCTGCTCCCACCGGTGCTCCGGGCGGTGGAAGCCGAGGGGCACCCCGTCGTGTGGGCCTGCGACCCGATGCACGGGAACACCTTCGCCAGTGAGGGCGGCCGCAAGACCCGGCGCTTCGACGACATCCTCTCTGAGCTGCGCTCCTTCTTCGCCGTGCACCGTGACGAGGGCACCTGGCCGGGCGGCGTGCACGTCGAGCTGACGGGCGACGACGTCACCGAGTGCCTCGGGGGCGCCGAGGAGATCCTCGAGGGCGACCTCGCGGCCCGGTACACCACGACCTGCGACCCGAGGCTGAACGCCCGGCAGTCGCTCGACCTGGCCTTCCGCGTGGCCGAGTTCCTGAGAAGTTGATCCGCCGCCTGATCCTCGCCCTGTTGGTGACTGCGCTGCCGCTGTTGGCCGTCCTGACAGCCGCGGTCACCACGAGCGCGCCGGAGGCCGCGGCGGCGACCACCCCGGTGACCGCGTATTGGCTGGTGGCGTCCGACGGCGGGATCTTCAGCTTCGGTGGCGCGCCGTTCTACGGGTCGACGGGCGGCATGACACTGAACAAGCCGATCGTCGGCAT
>PMPX01000303.1 GCA_003169235.1 Acidimicrobiaceae bacterium
AGCCGACGCTGTTGCTGCTGCGCCATGTGCTGCGGAGCATCGACGACGACAGGTTCGGGATCATCGGGATCTACAACGACACCGAGGTGCAGCCGGACCATCGGTTGCGCTCCATGCTGGCCGACTTCCGATCGATCCATCCCGTCGAGACGGTCCACCTGCAGGGGCTCAGCCCCGGGGCGGTGGAGGAACTGGCTCAGAATTGGCCGGGGCTCCCCTCGGACGTCGTCCCGCAGCTGTGCCGGTTGACCGACGGCAACCCGTTGTTCCTCGACGAGATGCTGCGGCAGCTGCGCTACCGCGCCGACGAGCACGGAGGTGAAGGGGACACGCCCGTGCCGCCCGATCTGAACCCTCCCGAGGCGATCCGCGAGCTGGTGGCCCGGCGCGTGTCACGGCTGCCCGAGGACGTGATCTACCTCCTGCAGGCGGCCGCGGTGGCTGGCGCCCAGTTGGAGGCGGGCATCGTGGCCGAGGCGGCCGGACTCTCGCCCAGCCGGGGGCTCGATGCCTTCGACCGTGCCGAGGAGTCCCGCTTGCTCCGCCGAGTCGGAGACGACGTCCACGACCGCTACGCGTTCACACATGCCCTGGTGCGCGACGCGATCTACGGCGAGCTCCTGCGCGGCAGACGAGCGCGCTACCACCATCAGATCGCCGTCGCAACGGAAGCGGCGCACGCCGACGCGCTCGACGGCTATGTCAACGAGCTGGCGCTGCACTACTCCATGGGGGCCGCACTGGGTGATGGGGACAAGGCCATTCACTACTGCATGGCGGCTGGTGAACAGGCACTGCGCCTCCTCGCCTTCGAGGAGGCCGTGGGTCACTTCAACCGCAGTCTCGAAGTCGCCGAGCAGTTCGGCCCGCACGACCAGGCCCTGCGGTGCGACGCACTGATGGCCCTGGCGGAGGCGCAGAACAGAGCCGGTGACACAGTGCGCGCCGACGAGAACTTCGAGAGAGCCGCCTCGCTGGCACGCTCCATGGGCGACGCCGAGCGCCTGGCCTCCGCCGCGCTGCGTGCCGGCCCATTGAGCTATCTGGGCATCGTGGGGGCCAACGAGAACCAGGTGCACCTGCTCGAGGAGGCAGGCGCCGTGCTGCCGCCGGAGGATTCCCACCTCCGGGCCATGGTGACGGCCCGGCTCGGACTGGTCACCGTCTACTCCGCCCGAGTGCCGGCGCCCGAAATGCTCGACCACGCCCTCGCACTCAGTACGGAGGCGGTGGCCATGGCCCGGCGGCTCGGCGACCGGAGCGCCCTCGGGTACGCGCTCAATGCGCGGATGCACGCGCTCTGGGGCATCGAGCCGGCGCCGGAGCGCCTGGCCATCGGGATCGAGCTGGGCGAGATCGCGGACGACGTGGGGGACGAGCTGCTGGCGCTGCACGGGCACATGTGGTGCAACCGCGAATTGCTGGCGCAGGGCGACGTGGACGCCGTCCACGACGAGATCGTCCGGTTCGCCTCGCGTGGTGCCGGGCCGGTCCATCCCCTCGAGGTTTCGTACGAGTACAACCTCGCCGCCATGATGGCCTTCGTCGCCGGTGACTTCGAGTCCGGTGAATCGCTGGGACAGCGGGCGCTGGAGGCGGCCAAGGGGCACAACGAGTTGGCACTCAGCTTCTACGGGGTCCTCATGGCGTGGACCTGGTGGCAGCGCGACGAGCTGGCGTCGGTGGTGGACACCTTCACCACCGTGATCGACGACGCACCGGCGGACTACTCGACGGTCTGGGCGGGACTGGCCCTGGTCTGCGCCGAAGTTGGCAAGACGGAAGAGGCGCTCGCCCAATTGCACGCCCTCTCGAAGCTCGGATGGGAGCACATCGCCCATGACCCGAGCGAAGGCGTGTCGATCGCCTTCGTCGCCGCGGCGTGCGGCACCATCGGGATCGCGGCACGTGACATCGCCCTCCGCGTCTACGAGGTGATGCGCCCGTACGCGGGCACGGCCATCGTCGTCCGCGGTCCGGCCGCGGCGTGTCTCGGGCCGGCCGACCAGTATCTCGGGCTGCTCGCCGCGGCCGCGGACGACCTGGCCCTCGCCGAGGTGCACTTCGAGGCCGCCCTGCGGCTCGCCCGGCGGATGCGGTCGGCACCCTTCGTCGCGGCGGCCGAGGTGGAGCTGGCCCGGACGCTCCGCCGGCGCGGTCGAGGCGATGCGGAGCGAGTGGCCGTGCTGCTCAGGAGTGCCGAGGAGTCGGCGTTGCGCATGGGGCTCCATCGCCTGGCGCGGATGGCAGCCGAGCCGGGTTGAGACCCGGGGATCAGGACCCGGTGTTGCCGTCCTCGGTCCACCGCAAGGTCCCGGACTGGTCCTCACGATCCTGGTAGGCGGCCAGCCGGTCGTCGGCCTCGCGGATGCGTCGGCTCATGCCGGTGAGCAGCGCGTTGCGGAACCCCGGGATCTCCATCATCGCCTCGAACTCGCGGGGTCCGATGATCAGGACATCGAGATCGGTCGTCGCGGTCACCGTCGCGCTGCGCGGCACGGCCTCGATGGCGGCCAGCTCCCCGAAATAGTCGCCGGTGTGCCGGACGTTGACGATGCGCCCGGCCCGGGTCACCGTCGCGGTGCCCTCGAGGATGACGAACAGCTCACGGCCGAGACGCCCCTCACGCAGGATGACCTCGCCCGCCTGAATGTGTAGGCGCTCCGCGATGTGGGCAACCTGGCGCAACTGGTCCTCGGTGCAGGCCGAGAACCACGGGACCCCCTGCAGGCCACCAGGCTCGGCGGGCCTGGTGCCGTCGGTGTCCACCGCCATCACTGCCTCCCTGTTCTCACGCCGGTTCCGAACCTTCTCACCGTACGCGATCGCAGCCCGGTGGGCGCGCTGCCGGGAGGGTCAACGGTGGAAGAGCCGAAGGTCACTGCGATCGTGCCGCCCGCAGGTCGCCAGCGGGCTCTCGGTTGGCGAGCGCTGCAAGGCGGGCATCGAGGGCGCGCAACCTCCTGGCCATGCTCCTCAACAGCGCGTCCCGAAATCCCGGTATGTCGGCCATCGCAGCGAATTCGCGAGGTCCGATGATCAGCACGTCGAGGTCGGTGAGTGCGGTGACCGTGGCGTTGCGCGGCCCGGGGTTGATGGCGGCGAGCTCGCCAAAGAAGTCGCCGGCGCCGAGGGTGTTGACCCGCCCCCCTCTCTGGGTGACCCCCACCGAGCCCGAGAGGATGAGGAAGAACTCGCGGCCGATCCGGCCCTCCCGGGCCAGGACTTCGCCCTCGGAGACCCGGACACGCTCCGCCAAACGAGCCACCTCGTGGAGCTGCTCTCTGGTGCAGCTCCCGAATTGATCGACCATTTGCAGCAGGTCGACCGTTGCTTGACGTCCAAGGGTCGTGACCACGAGCCGCTTCCTCCGGATCCAGCGCCGCGCCACCTCGTGTCGCATGGGGAGCAGCCACTATGCACCCGGTAGATGGCAACGACATTGCACCGCCGTGGCGCCCGGTTCGGCCGGTCTCAGTTCACATCCCGAGGAGGTGCCAGTTCCGAAATCGGGTGCTTGACCTGGTGCAACCCATGGCGAGGTCCGTCGCCAGACGTACCGGCGGCCGCCCGTCAGGGCCGGTGACACATTCTCCTGGGGTTTACCGGCGCGTCACACAAATGCAACAAGAGTTCGCTTGCATGTAGAAAGAGCAGTACACAAGGGGTGGAGAACCTCCGGCTGGGCGGCGTCTGACGGTTATTGCTCCTTCGTGCACGCAGGGGAACACGAAGGAAGGGGACACATGTCGAGCACCCGAGGTGGAGCGGTACGAGCGAACCGGTCCAGGGGCGTGCGGCGCAGCGCGGGGCGGCTGGCCGGCCGTCGTGTGAGGCGGGTGCTGTTGGTCGGGGCCATGGCCCTCGCACCGCTGATCGGGAGCCTGGCGTCGGTGTCGGTGGGCTCGCCTGCCGGCGCCGCGGAGACGCTGGTCATCTCCGAGCCCTTCACCAACGCGAACGTGAATTCGCCCACCTCGTGGGTGACGCCTCCCGGGCCGGAGGCCTCCGCCAACTCGGCGTGCCTCACGGGGGGCACCGACACGTCGCAGGCACCGATCCCGGACTGCTCCGCATCGGTCGCCGACCCGACCGCCGGCGGCGTGCTCCAGCTGACCGACACCGCAACCCAGCAAGAGGGCGGCGCCCTCACCAGTGTCAGCGTTCCGTCCAGCAACGGCCTGGACGCCACTTTCGACACCAACCAGTACGGCGGTGGCGGTGCCGACGGGATCAGCTTCGTGATCGCCGCAGAGAATCCGGCCGATCCCGTCGCCCCGACGCAGATCGGCCAGCCCGGGGGCGACCTCGGCTACTCGGCCGGGGCCGGGTTCACCGGGGAGGACGGACTCGCCAACGGCTATCTCGGTGTCGGGCTGGACGTCTACGGCAACTACTCCAACCCCAGCTTCGACGGCTCGGGGTGCACCGATCCTTCGTGGGCGGGGGCCAACGCCGGGCAGGTGGTCGTGCGGGGCCCGGGCAACGGCACCGCTGGATACTGTCTCGTCGACAGCTCGGCCAGTGCGTACCCGGGGACGACCCAGAACCTGGACGGCACGAGCCGGAGCGAATCGACGGTGCCGGTCGAGGTCGTGATCAACACCACCTCGTCGGCCATGACCATGAGCGGTACGCAGTTCGCGTCGGACTCCGTGCCCGCCGGCGCCTACGGGGTGGCGTGGGTCCCGATCGGCGGATCGCCCAAGTTCTACTCCGGCCCGCTGCCCAGCACCACGAACGGGGGCATCCCGAGCGGTCTGTACCCGTCGTCGGACTGGATCAATCCGACGACGGGGATCCCCTACCAGCTCGGCTTCGGCTGGGTGGGGTCGACCGGGGGTGTCACGGACTACCACGAAGTCTCGAACGTCTCGGTGTCGACCCTGCAACAGGTCCCCGTGCTCAGCGCGGCGATCACGGACAGCGACAACGGGCAGCTTCAGGCCGGCGGCTCGGTCGACTACACGTTGCAGGCAGGCGTGACCTCCGCCGGGGGCAACGAGAGCGACCCGATCACCATGACGGCGACGCTCCCGTCCGCAGTGACGCCCGGATCGGCGACGGGCGACGGGTGGACGTGCTCCCCCGCCCAGCAGATCCCTCCCGGGCAAACCGTCACCGGGGAGACCGTCAGCTGCACCTATACCGGACAGTACCCCGTTACCCCGGGGACGACCCTGCCACCGGTGACGTTGCCGGCCACCGTCGCCACGGACATCGCTGCGAACACGTCGTTGAACAGCTCGGTTACCGTCTCCTCGAACGACGGCGACCCGGCGACCGCCACGGACCACGGGACGAACGCGACCCCGGCATCGCTCACCTCGGTGTCACTGAGCGCCACCGCGACGTCGAACCCGTCGGCGGGGAGCACGAGCACGCCGGCCGGCATCGGCACGATCGGCCTGGACAACAACGGGAGCCTGCCGACGGTCACGCAGCAGACCTCGGCCACGGGCACGAGTTCGACCGGGTTGAGCGGCAGCCCCAACGCGGCGATCGCCTCGACGAAGATGGCGACGCTCAAGTTCGCGACGCTGAAATTCGCGACGCTCAAGCTGGCCACCCTCAAGTTCGCCACCCTCAAGCTGGCCACCCTCAAGTTCGCCACGCTCACACTCGGTTCGCAACAGGTCGCCCCACTGTCCGAGGACCTGCTCTCCAACATCGGCGTGACCTATCCCGACGGCTGTGCGGCGTCGACCTGCACCGACTGGCAGGGCATCCTCGCCGGCTCGCAGTACGCGGGCTTCCCCCTCCAATCGGTCAGCCTGGAGGACGTCCTCACCACGAGTGGCTCGGACCTGCCGGATGGCTCGAATCCGGCCGCCCGTCTGAACGCGCTGCCCCTCTCCGACATCGACGTCAGCGGGTCGTCGCTCGGCGCGCTCCCCGTCGCGGCCTACGCACTGGGTGGGACCTCCATCGACGACATCCCGCTCAGCAGCGCCGACCTGAACTCGGACGGCACCGTCAACCAGGGTCAGACGCTCACGGACTGGTGCAACGACCTGAGCAGCGTGCACTGGCCCTGCAGCGACTTCGGCATCACGAGCGACACGGACACAGCCGACGCAGCCAACGTCACCGTGCTCTCCCTCGGGATCTCGGGCGTACCCCTCGCCTCCATCCCACTCGACAGCGTTCCCCTCGAATCGGCGACGGTCGACGCGTCACCCGTGGGCGGGCTCTCGCTGGCAGGAACCGACCTCAACGACACCGGCCTGGGCACCCTCAAGTTCGCCACCCTCAAATTCGCCACACTCAAGCTGGCCACCCTCAAGTTCGCCACCCTCCCCATCGACGAGGTGAACACCGCCTCCATCGCGATGGGCGCCATTCCACTTTCGGACATCGACATGTCGGAAGACATTTCGCTCACGGATGGCACCACGGGACCGATCCCGCTGGGCCAGATCCCGCTCAGCACGCTCCCCAACGCGACCAGCATCGTCAACTGTTCCCTCACGCCCGACAACTGCGCCGGCGACACGTTGGCCGAAGCGCAGGGCGACGGGGCCATTCTGCCGACTGCGGTGCTCTCCGACGTCTCCGGCTACGACGCCTCTACCACCGTGGCCGAGATCGAGGAGGCTCTCACCAACGGGTACAGCGACACCACGACGCTCGCCGACCTCCTGGGCGCCGAGCAGATCGACTCCGGCACCACGATCAGCCAGCTGATCGACGCCATCTCCTCCAGCGACCCGTCCGCTCTCAACGGCCTGTTCTTCGGCGACCTCCTGGCGGGTCTCGTGCCGGCGTCGACCTACCCCTGGCAGGACGTGAACCTGGGCACGCCCGGCCTGGGCGCGGCATCCACCGGTGGGGGTGAGGTGACGCTGACCGCGACCACGGTCGTGGCCAACGGCCCCACGGCTCTCACCGAGGTCCTCACGGTCCCATCCGGCTTCTCATTGGTGCCGGGCTCCGCCACCTTCGACGGCCAGCCCTCTCCGGACCCGACCGCGTCGGGCAGCACATTGACTGCGACCCCGGGGAACTCCACGGGCAGCGACACCTTCTCGGTCGAGGTCCGTCCGAACGAGGTCCTCGGCAGCCAGCCAGTGAGCGTGACTGTCTCGATCCCTGACGGGGGATCTCAGTCCGCCGCCTCCTCCATCAACATCACGGACCCCTTCGCAGGCAACGGGTCGGCGACCACTCCGTCGACATTGCAGCCCGATTCGTTGAACGTATCCTTCCTTTCGGCCCCGAACGTCTCGGCCTACTGGGACATCAACGTGCCGGCGGGTGACGCGCTCTCCCTCGACCTGTCCGACCTCCCGGCCGACTACGACATGGTCCTCTACGGCCCACCGACGACTGAGCTCTCGAGCAATCCGACGCAGGTCACGTCCGGAGTCACGGAAACGCCACCGGCGGACCAGTCCTCCACCGGCCAGCAGGACGCACCGGACCCCGGCACCCTGCCGCTTCTCGCCACGCTGCCTGTGGAGGCGATCTCGGCCAATCGCGGCCTGACGCCAGAGGAGATCACGACGCCGTCGCTCACGGGCGGCACCTACCTCGTCCAGATCAGCGGGTACAACGGGGCCTACAGCACGACGGCCCCCTACGCCCTGCGATCCGAGCTGGTCGAGACGACGGCCTCGCCGTCGTGCTCGGTGCCGAGCACCTACAGCAATGGCAAGGACACCCTGAATCAGAACGTCGCCGTGCCAGCCGCCGGTCAGCCGCTCACGGAGACCTGGAGCGCCTCGGCGGGATGGTCCCTCCAGGCCCCACCGGCCAATGTCAATACGTTGTTCCTCGTCGACCCCGATCGTCTCTACGACGCCTACGGGCAGTCGTCGGCCGGTGCCGGCCAGCCCGGCGTCAACGACGTGCTGTCGCAGCTGACGTCAACCATCAACAGCGGCGCCGGCGGCATGGTGGGCGCAGTCGTGCCCGTCGAGGGGAACTCGCAGACGGCCGCCGACTACAGCGCCTGGGACGCCAGCCCCTGTTCGGTCCAGGCGGCCAACAAGGTGGTCAGCGACATCAGCGCCACCGTGCGCAGCCTCGAAGACGCCTACCCGACCGTCGCCAACATCGTCATCGTCGGCGCGGACGACCAGATCCCCATGGGCCGGGTGCCCGACACGACGGTCTCGGACAACGAGGCCGACTACGCCGCCAGCACCTTCCCCGGTATCAGCGACCAGCTGTCGTCGGCGCTGAGCGAGGGCTACTTCCTGAGCGACGACCCCTACGCGTCGCCGGACCCGCTCGGCGTGGGCGGCCAGACCCTCTACACGCCGTCACTGGCCATCGGCCGTCTCGTCGAGACACCGACGCAGATCGACAACACGTTGTCGCGGTTCCAGAACAGCAATGGCCAGCTCAACGCCACGTCCGCGCTCTCCACCGGTTACGACTTCGTGACCCAGGGGGCCAATGCGATCGCGGCGTCGCTGAGCGGTCCGCTGGGTGCCGCCAATGTGACGAAGTTGATCAGCAACTCATGGACGACGTCGGACCTCCTGAATGCCGTCGACGGTGGTACTCCGACCAACGCGAGCAATGCGCCGGATATCGTCTCCTTCAACGGGCACTTCGACTTCAGCCGCCTCCTGTCGGCCAATGGCGATGAGACCGGGAACAGTTCCCAGATTCTCGATACCACGGACGTGCGCGCGGCCGATGCCGGGAACGAGATCACCCAGGAGCGGCTCCTGTTCTCATTGGGCTGCCACTCGGGCCTCGAGATCCCGACCAACGAGATCTCCAACGCCGTGTCCGGCGGGGTGGACTCGTGGGCCTCGACGTTCGCCGACGAGGGCGCCGTCTGGGTCGGCAACACCGGCTACGGCTATGCCAACGACCAGTACATCTCGTACTCGGCCAAGCTCATGGGCCTCTTCGCTCAGAGCCTGAACGGCTCGGTCTCCATCGGTGACGCGCTGTCCGAGGCCAAGCAGCTCTACGCGGCGCAGTCGGGCGTGCTCGATCCCTACGACCTCAAGGCTGACATGGAGTCGACGTACTACGGCATGCCCAACTACACGCTGAGCGGTTTGGCCCACCCGAGCACCAACTCGGCGTCGGCGACCCCGCAGCTGTCGCTCGGCCAGGACCCGGTCACCGGCCTGCAGACGGCGTCGATCAGTCTCAGCCAGAGCCTCGGCAGCAATCCCGATCAACTCGGCACAGTCACGCCGCCTGAGGGTGGGACCTACTACGAGGTCAACAACTCGACGTTGGAGCAGACCACGGCCGGATTCCCCATCGAGCCGCTGAGCAGCATCGATGTCACCAACCCGGGCGCCAACGGCCAGCTCGCATCCGTGGCGCACGGCGCGCTCATCACCGGACTGACCTCGACCGACGTCGGTGACTTCACGCCCTCGATCGCGGAGGCGGACAGCGATGCCTCCGGACCGGAGAACCAGATCTCCCAGTACGAGACCTCCTTCCCGGCCACGCTCCAGCGGGTAGCGACCTACCAACTGTTCAGCGCGACGGGTACGCCGGTGACCCATCAGGCGGTCGACCTCATCACCGGGCAGTTCATCCCCGATCCCAACAACCCAGGGACGGGCAACCAGCGGCTCTTCACCAACGTCGCCGCCAGCGTGGAGTACACGCCGCCGTCCGACACCAACTTCACACCACCGACCATTGACGAGGCCACGGGCATCGTGGTGAACAACACCACGGCCGCCTTCAACGTGGTGACCACCCCGGCCCCCGGTGGCAGCCCGGTCAAAGAGGTGCTCGCCCTGTTCACCGACACCTCCAACCCCGGCACCTGGGCGTCGGTCAATCTGGTCCAGGGCGCCGACGGCGTCTGGACCGGCGGGGCCCCGGCTCCGGCCAGCGGAAAGATCACCTACATCGTCCAGGCGGTCGATGGGGACGGCAACGTCGCGATGGACTCCGACAAGGGCGTCGAGTTCAACCAGGTCCAGGAGAGCCAGGTGCAGAGCACCGGGCTGGGCACCGGCTTGAGCGCCTCGTTGTCCCCGGTGGGCAACGACACCGAGGTGGACGGCTTCTACAGCGGCCCGGTCGACGTGACCTTCACGGGAGCCCCCGGGGCCACCGTGACGTACCAGGTGGACGGAGGCGCGTCGCAGGCGGTCGGCCTCGGCTCCAACGGCCAGGGGTCGTTCACGGTGACCGGCGACGGGACGCACCTCATCACGGCGTCGGATACCGGCAACCAGATCAGCCAAGTGGTGCAGATCGACACCACGGCACCGACCATCTCGACGTCGGTCAGCGCGCCGCATTCGGGGAACGGGTGGACGAGCGGAGGCACCACTTTGAGCATCAGCGCGTCCGACGCCGGATCGGGCCTGGCCTCGCTCACGTACCAGGCCGGCACGGGGCCGGT
>PMPX01000155.1:0-6445 GCA_003169235.1 Acidimicrobiaceae bacterium
GAGGATGGGTGACGAGGATGGGTGACCGGGCATGGGTGGTGGGTGACGGGCATGGGTGAGCAGGACCCGGGTTTCGAGAGGTCCGAGTCCCTCTCCGAGACGCTGACTCGCCGGCTCCTGGCCGAGCGGGTGGTGCTGCTGCACGGGCCGCTCGACGACCTGTCGGTCACCCGCGTGTCGGCCGAGCTCATGACGCTCGATGCGGAGGGCGACGATCCCGTCACCCTGCGCGTCGACTGCGGCGAGGCCGCGCTCGGCCCCGCGCTGACCGTGATGGACGTGATCGAGCTGATGGGCGTGCCGGTGCGGGCGCTGTGCCTCGGGCAGGTGGGGGCCGGCGCAATCGGGGTCGTGGCCGTGTGCGCGCACCGCGCCGCCATGCCGAGCACCCGGTTCTCGCTCCACGAGCCCGCCACCTCCATGGAGGCCCACGTGCGCAACATGGCCCAGTGGGCCGAGCTGCGGGCGAGCGAGCGGCACCGCTTCTGCGAGCGGGTGGCGGGCGCCGTGGGCCGGCGGGCGGGCGACGTCGAGGAGGACTTCGAGCGCGGCCGGTTCCTGAGCGCCGCCGAGGCGGTCGAGTACGGCATCCTCGACGAGGTGCGCCGGCCCGACGCCCAGATCCGGCGGTTGCCGGGCGCCGATCCGCCGCCCATGGGGTTCCGGCCGCTGCGCTGACCCTGCGACTGGCCCTGCGACTGNNGCCTGGCCCTGCGCCTGGCCCTGAGCCTGGGTCGGGCCCTGCACCGCGGATCCTCGAGACCCCGCCCCGCCTGCGTGCCTACGATGCGGAAATGACCGCAGCTGCGCCCGGACCACGCCTCCCGCCGCTGGCCGCCGGCGAGTGGGACGAGCGCCTGATCCGGTTGCTCGAGCAGTCGCCCGGCGGGACGGACGAGCCGATGCACATCTTCACCACCCTCGGCCGGGCCAACCCGGAGCTGTTCCGCCGCTGGCTCGCCTTCGGCGGCGCGCTGCTCTCCGGGCGCCTCCCCGGGCGGCTGCGCGAGCTCGTGATCCTGCGCACCGCCTGCCGCTTCGACGGACGCTACGAGTGGGCTCAGCACATCGGGATCGCGGAGGGGGAGGGCGTCACGCCGGCCGAGCTGGCCGCCCTCGGCGGCAGTGCCGGCGAGCTGTCGGCGGTCTCGTGGTCCCCCCTGGAGCGGGCCGCGCTGCAGGCCGTCGACGAGACCGCGGACGACGGGGCGGTCGGCGACGCGACCTGGGGCGCGCTCGATGCGCAGCTGGACGAGAGCGAGCTCATCGAGCTCCTGATGCTGATCGCGCACTACCTGATGCTGTCCACCGTGCTGCGCTCGTTGCGGATTCAGCTCGAACCCCGGGCCGAGGCGCTGGCGCGCCGCGTGCCGGGCGGCCCGGCGGACGGCCCGGCGGACTGAAGGGGCGGCGACGGTGCGAGCAGCCCGATGAGCCCGCTCCTGCAGGGCCGGTGCATCACCGTCGTGGGCGCGGGCACCCAGCCCTCCCGCGACCCCGAGGCGCCCGTGGGCAACGGCCGGGCCATCGCCGTGCGGGCCGCCCGGGAGGGGGCGTCGGTCGTCTGCGTGGACCGAGACGAAGCCGCGGTCGAGGCCACCTGGCGCATCATCACCGAGGAAGGTGGCAAGGCGGCGATCGTCGTGGCCGACGTCACGACCGAGGAGGGGTGCCGGCTGGCGGTGTCCGAGGATCCCGGCCTCGCCCCCGACGGGTTGGTGCTCAACGTGGGCACCGGGTTCGGCATGGGCGTCGCCGGGACGTCGGCCGACGACTGGGACCGCACGTTCGCCATCAACCTGCGCTCCCACTTCATGCTGGTGCGCCGTGCCCTCGTCACGCTTCCCGACGGCGCGTCGATCGTCTTCATGGGCTCGGTGGCCGGCCTCCGGCCCGGCAGCCGCATCCCTGCCTACGACGCCTCCAAGGCGGGGCTCATCGGCCTCAACCGCCACGTCGCCGTGGAGGGCGCCCGCCGCGGCATCCGGGCCAACGTGCTGGCCCCCGGGTTGATCGACACGCCGCTCGGGCGCGCCGCTTCCGCCGGGCGGCCGTCGCGCACGCGCTCGCCGGTGCCGCTCGGCCGCCAGGGCACGGCGTGGGAGGTGGCGTCGGCCGCGGTGTTCCTGCTCTCCGACGAGGCGAGCTACATCACGGGGCAGGTCCTGGCCGTCGACGGGGGGCTGACGTTGGTATGAGCGCCCACTCGGCCAAGCCACGGTCCGGACCCTCTGTCGCACCGCACGCCCCGCGTCTCGGCCGGCGGGTGGCGCGCTTCAACCGGGCGGTGACGAACAAGGTCTCCATCCACCTGGCGGGGGTGCTGCCGGGCATGGGGATCGTGATCCACGTCGGACGCCGGACCAGGACCGTCTACCGGACACCGGTCAACGTGTTCCGGACCAAGGACGGGTTCCGGATCGCCCTCACCTACGGCCGGGACTCCGAGTGGGTGCAGAACGCCCTCTCCCACGGCGCGGTGCGCCTGGTCACCCGGCGCCGGCAGTACGAGCTGACCGACCCCGAGGTCGTGACCGACGAGCACCGCCAGCACATCCCCCAGCCCTTCCGCGCCGTGCTGCGCCTCCTGGCGGTGTCGGACTTCCTGGACTTCCGCCGGGCCGCGTAGCCCCGTCCGCGTAGCCCCGTCTGGGTAGGGCCGTCCGTCTGGCGCCGGGCGTTCAGGCGATGATCTCCATCCGCAGCCCCCGCTGGTCCAGCTCCCCGCCGAGCCGGATGTGGGTCCGCGCCACGTAACGCCGCGCGGTCCATGCGCCCACGACGGCGTCGAGCACGTCGTCGGGCTGCGACCCACGTGGTCGCGTCCTGGCGACGTCGCCGAGGTCCCCGAACTCGCGCCGCAGTGCGTCGAGGCGCTCCCGTCGGCCCTCCTCGGTGGCCTTGTGGAACCGCATGGGCGCACCGGCGAGATGGGTGAAGGAGAGCTCGGGGTGCATCTCGAAGAGCCGGTCCTGGAGGGAGGGCGACTGGAGCGCGTCGACCTCCCGGATCTTGCCGAGGATGTTGAAGAGCTGGCGCGAGATGGCGCGCCCGCACGCCGCCCGGGAGATGGCGCAGGCGTCGGCGTACGACTGTGCCGCGAGCACGGGCCGCACCGGCGCGGGGAACACCGATGACTTCCGTGGGCCCAGGCTGCGCCGCGCCTCGGCGTCCACCGGGCGTGGAGCGTCGGGCGCGAGCCCGATCGGGATGTCGATGGCCGCTGCGGTGAGCCGTCCCTCCTCGAGCTGACGGACCACCGTCCCGAGGTCGGTGACCAGCTCGATGCGGAGGTCGCCCGGGCCGGCGCCCTCGCCCGCGCCCGCCGTGGGTCCCGCCGTCGCGCCCGCCGTGGGTCCCGCCGTCGGCCCCGCCGCCGGCACCGTCGCCATCACCCACCCCGCACGGCAGCCGTCGAGTCCGGCCACCAGCTTCCTCACGTCAGCGCGTCCCTCCTGGCCGCGAGGCCGACGCAGACGCCACCCAGCAGTCCGACGAAGGGGAGATGCCAGTCGAAGTCGAAGGCGCCGGCGACCGCCCAACACACCAAGGCGGATGTGGCGCAGGAAGAGAGCACATCGGAGCGCCGCGCCACGCGGGTCGTGGCAAAGCCCGTGAGAACCAGGAGGGCCAGGCCGACCGCACCGGCGTCGGCGGCGACCTGGAGGTACTCGTTGTGGGCGAAGTGGGCGTAGGTGCCGTCCGCGGCGCGGAAGGTCAGCAGCCGGTCGGGCCCGACCCCCCAAAGTGGCTCTGATCTCCACTGATGGAGCGCGGCCGACCACTCGCTGGAGCGGTCCTGGTCGCTCGGGGCCAGGGCGCGGACGCCGATCTCGTGGTGCAGGACGGCCACGGCGGCCACGGCGGCCACGACCAGGCCGACGGCGATGACGGCCAGGACGACTCGGGAGTCCCGGGTGGCCCTGAAGGCCCGGGAGTCCCACCAGTCCCACCACCGCCCGTCGTCACGCCAGGGCGAGGCGGAGACGGCCGCGGCCGCGACCACCACCACGGCCAGCCAGGGGACGGCCGAGGTGTCGGGCGAGGACGCGATGGCCGCCACGCCGAGTGCGATCCCGGCGATCAGGGGCACGGCGAAGCGGACATAGCGGCGCCAGGGCACGAGCAGGCAGGCGCAGACGACGGCCAGGTAGGCACCGCGGCTCTGGGTGGCCAGCAGCCCGCCGGCACACAGGCAGACGGTGACCCGGACCAGCGGGGGGCACAGGTTCACGCCGAGCGCCACCAGGAGGCACACGCCGAGGACGAGCCCGGCCGCATCGGAGTAGGTCAGCGTCGACGAGATCCGCCAGAGCGCCTGCGTGGGTATGGCCATCGGGTACCAACGCCAGACCAGGCCGGCGAAGCCGACCAGCGCGCCCGTGGCTCCGAGGCAGGCCACGGCGAGAGCGGCCACGTCGCGCGCGCGGCCGACCAGTGGGCGCACCGCGACGAACGCGGCGGGGAAGGCCAGCATGCTGGCGCCGAGAGGCAGGAAGCTCCGGATCGTCTCCGCGGTGAGCGCGCGGACGAGCCACCACAGGGCCAGGAGCACGACGCTGCCGACGAGCAGCATGGAGCGGCGGTCGGGCGGCACGAGCACCATGCCGACCACGAGCACCACGATGGAGACGATGGCGACGAAGAGGCTGTCGGAGGGCCAGAAACCCCCCTCACGGATTCCCTCGACCAACAGCAGTCCGAAGAGGACGGCCGCGAGGATCCACTCACGCTGGCTCTGCGTCGTCTGCGCTTCGGGTGTGGCGCACGCACCGTGCCGTTGGTCGGTGGTCATCGGGCTCCTCGGCGTCCTCCCTGGGGCAGGCGGGACACGCTATCCCCATTGAGGATTTCCGGAGCGGCTGTGGCGCTCCGGTCAGTGCGCTCCGGTCGGCGCGCTCCGGTCAGCCCAGCCGGGCGACGTTGAGCTGGTCCTGCGGCGTCAGCGTCACGCGCCGCCCGACCAGCTCATCGACCTCGGCGGCGCGCAGCACGTCGGGGCCCCCGTCCAGCACGGCGTAGCAGCGCCCGCCGCCGGGGAGGTCGCAGACGAGCAGTGCCCGCTCCGGCTCGCCGTCGCGCCCGTGCAGCACCGAGTAGGTGGCGACGGTGGCGTCGCCCTCGGGTGAGGTGACGATCCCCACCGACTCGGCGTCGGCTACGTACGGCGCGCGGTCGGCCACCACGCCCGCGCCGGGGTCGGTCGACCACACGCCGTAGGCGTGCTTCTGCATGTGCATGCCTACGCCGCTCACCACGCCGTAGGAGCCGGGGTCGTCGCGTAGCGTCTCGGCCATGGCCGCCAGGGAGTGGGTCATGTAGTTGGAGCCCGGGCCGCCGTGGTACGGCAGGCCGCCGGTCTGGGTCACCGCGCCGGCGCGGGCGTCGTCGAGGCCGATCCCGAGGGCGTCGAGCGCGAAGCAGACGGAACTGGCGAAGCAGGAGTAGAGGTCGAGGTGCGCGATGTCGTCGGCACCGATGCCCGCACCCGCCAGCGCGGCCCCGGCGGCGGCGGCCATGGCGGGGGAGCGCCACAGCTCGGGATGCCCGGCCACGTGCACCGGGTCCTCCGCGTAGCCCCAGCCCCGCAGGTAGACCCGCCGCTGCTCGGGCACCCCCAGCGCATCGGCCTTCTCCGCGCTGGCCAGCACCAGGGAGGCCGCCATGTCGACGTCCATGATCGCCGTCATGAGCTTGGTGTACGGGTAGGCCACCATGCGGTTGTCCGCGGTCGCCGTCACGATCTCGGTGGCGGAGCGCGCCACGGGGAACCACGCGTGCGGGCTCCGCGCCGCGACCTCGGTCATGGGCGCCATGACCCGGCCGAGCGTGGCGCGGTGCTCGTCGAGCCCCGACCCGTTGTGCGCCCGGCGGGCGTTGTCGAAGAGGGCGAAGGTGAGGTAGGCCTCGAAGACCGAGTGGCTGATCTCGGACGGGTCGAAGTCCATGTCCATCGGGAAGGGCCGCTTCTCGGCCGGCTTGAACGACCACTGCGGCCGCTCGCCGGCCTTCTTCAGGCGGCGGACGGTGGCCAGTGCCTCCGCGCCGGTGAGCAGCGCCAGGTCGAGGTTGCCTGCCCGGATCTCCTTGGCTGCCTCGGTGGCGCGCACGTGGGGGACCGAGCCGCCGATGCCCGAGTAGTGCCGCCGCCGCGGCGCCGCGCCCAGCCGCTCGGCCAGCCGCGCCACCGCGTCGTCGTACTGCCAGGACTGCGAGTACACGACGTCGATGCTCTCGAGCGCGTGGAGGATGGCGCCGCCGTCACCGGTGCCGGCGTCGTCGGCCGCGTCGCGGGCCGTGCGCTCCCACATGTCGAGCGGCTCGGGCGCGGGCTCGCTGGCGATCCCGACGTCGAAGGGGTGCCAGGTGTGGCGGGCGGCGCCGATGATGCAGGTGGCGCGGGGGTCGGCGGCGGTGCTCATGCGGCGGTGCTCATGCGGCGGTG
>PMPX01000155.1:6467-6633 GCA_003169235.1 Acidimicrobiaceae bacterium
GGAAGGCGTAGAGGCGGGTCCACTTGCCGCGGTCGACCGCGTCGGGGCCGCCCCGGGCCAGCACGCCGACCGGTCCGAGCAGGTCCACGGCGAGCTCCGCCAGCGTCTGCGCCATGGACGACCACGAGAGCTTGGCGAAGGGGACCTCGGGCCAGTTCTTCTCGCC
>PMPX01000207.1 GCA_003169235.1 Acidimicrobiaceae bacterium
GACTTCGCCATCTTCTTCGCCGTCGTGTTCACGGTGCAGTGGCTCCTCACCCCGCACGCCGGGGCGTGGAAGGCATTCATGGTGCTGGCCAGCTACGTCTTCTACGCCTGGTGGGACTGGCGCTTCATCTTCCTCCTGGCCGCAGCCACCGCCATCGCCTCCACCGGCGGGCGTCTGGTCCACCCGGCCACGGGCACGACGCGCAAGGCGATCCTCTGGGTCACCCTCGCGCTCCTGCTCGGACTGCTGGCGTGGTTCAAGTACTTCGGCTTCATCGCCGTCAACGTCGACAACGTCACCCATGCCATCGGCCTCGGGCGCCCCATCCCCCTCATCACGGTGACCCTGCCGGTCGGCATCTCGTTCTTCACCTTCATGGCCATCAGCTACGTGGTCGACGTCTACCGCCGCGAGCTCGAGCCGGCCAAGCCACTGGACTTCGCGCTCTACCTCTCGTTCTTCCCCCATCTCCTGGCCGGACCGATCGTGCGGGGGACGGAGCTGCTGCCCCAGATCCGCCGGCGCCGCGATCCGGACGCGGTCGACTACTCGCGGGCCTTCTGGCTGATCCTGGCCGGGCTGTTCAAGAAGGTCGTCATCTCCTCGTACGTCTCGAGCGCGATCGTGACGCCCGTCTTCACCTCACCCAGCCAGCACTCCGCCCCCGAGGCCATCTTCGCGGCGTGGGGGTACGCGGTGCAGATCTATTGCGACTTCAGCGGCTACACCGACATCGCCATCGGGCTCGCGCTGCTCCTCGGGTTCCGCTTCCCGCAGAACTTCGACGCGCCCTACACCGCGCGCGACCTGCAGGACTTCTGGCGGCGCTGGCACATGACACTCTCGCGGTGGCTGCGGGACTACCTCTACATCCCGCTCGGCGGCAGTAGGGGCGGTCAGGGACAGACCGTCCGCAACATCATGATCACGATGGTGCTCGGCGGCCTCTGGCACGGCGCCGCCTGGACGTTCGTGGCCTGGGGAGCGCTCCAGGGGCTCGGGCAGAGCTTCGGGCACCTGCGTCGAACCAGCCGCGTGCGTCGGGGGCTGCCGCCGGTGGCCGACGGCCCCGTGCGGATCTGGGTGCAGCGCTTCCTCACCTTCCAGTTCGTCTGCCTGGGCTGGGTCTTCTTCAACTCCTCGGGCATGGCGCAGGCCTTCGCCGTGCTCGGACGGGTCCTCAAGGGCTGGGGCCAGGCGTCCCCCCTGGTGACGCCGTTGCTCGTCGTCACGATCCTCGGCACGATCGCGTCTCAATTCGTGCCCACTCTCAGCGTGGGTCGCCTCCAGGCCGCCTTCTCCCGCCAGCGCGCCGCCGTCCAGGTCGGCCTGCTCGGCATCGCCCTCCTCGGCATCACCACGTTCGGTCCGGTCGGCGTCGCGCCCTTCATCTACTACCGCTTCTGATGACGGACGCCCGTATTCCGCCCCACCAGGTGCAGTGGGAGTCGAAGTCCGAATGGCAGTCCCACCCGCACGCCGAGCTGTCGCCGCCGCCCGACGGCCGGGTGCGGGCACCGTGGACCCGGGTGCTCGCGCTGGGCGCCGGTGCGTTCGCCGTGTGGTTCCTCCTGTTCGCGCCGACGCTGCAGCACAACGCCCAGGTCTCGCCCGTCGGCACGCGTCGCACGGTCAGCCTCGACGTGGTGGGCCCCGTGGCGGCCCTGAGCCGGGCGCTCGGGCTCTCGCACATCGTGTCGGTGACGGGGAGGGGCAACGGCCTGTCCAGCGGGTCCGTCGGGCTCACGTCGTCCGGTCCGCCGCCCCCGCCGCGGGGCGGGACCCGGCCGGGGCCCAAGCCGGCGCACGGCAGTGGTGGCGCCCCCCCGCCGACGACGGTGCCGCCCAACCCGAAGCTCCCGACCGCGGCCGCCCCCCTGCGGGTCCTGATCGTCGGTGACTCCATCGGGCTCGACGTGGGAGGCCCGCTGCAGTCGGACCTGGCCGGGACCGGCATCGTCAACGCGGCGCTCGACGGCCGCGTCAGCACGGGCCTGACCCGGCCCGACTACTTCAACTGGCCGGCGGAGCTGACGGCGGACATCAGGTCGACGCAACCCCAGGTCGTGGTGGTCATGATCGGGGCGAACGACGCCCAGGACTTCCTCGGGCCGCCGGACGTGCCGTACACGTCGCCGCAGTGGAACACCCTGTACGCCCAGCGGGTGGCCCAGTTCATGCAGATCGCCGGGAGCGGGGGGGCCACCGTCGTCTGGGTGGGCATGCCACCGATGCAGAGCGCGGGGCTGAGCGCGCAGATGTCCGACGTGAACGCCGTGGTCCAGCAACAGGCCGTCAAAGCACACCCGCCCGTGACCTACGTCAGCACCGACAAGTCACTGGGGACGGCGCAGGGTGGCTACACCGCCTTCGTCACCAATGCGGCCGGGCAGGTCGTCAACGTGAGGGAACCCGACGGCACGCACCTCACGCCGGGCGGGGGGCAGGTCGTGGCGCAGCAGGTGATCGCCGAGCTGCAGACGCTCGGCTACCACATTTAGGGGGCACATTCAGGGGCCACGTCCAGGGGCCGGCCACCGCGACGCCCCGGCGCTCACACCAGGGGCCAGGGGTACGGCGGCCAGCCGCCGTCGTCGACCAGCTCGGGCAGGGAGCGCAGGCTGAGCAGCCAGGCCGCCCGGTCGAGCGTGGCCGCCACCTCCGCGGGCTCAATGAGCTCGCACAGCGCCGGCGGGGCCCCGTCGTGGGCCAGCCGCGCCAGGTCCTCTTCGACCTCGGCCTCCAGGGGCGCCCCGCCAAAGTCCCAGATCACGGTGCGCAACTTGTCGTCCGTGTTGAAGCACAGGCCGTTGTCGATGGCCCAGAGCCGGTCTTCGGCGAGGAGGACGTGGCCGCTCTTGCGGTCGGCGTTGTTCGCCACCACGTCGAACGCGCACAGGCGCATCAGCACGGGGTGCCACCTCGGCTCGTCGCGCAGGGTGAAGTAGTGCGAGGCGCCGTCCTCGTGGACGAACCGCTGGACGGACCCGGGCCCGAAGGGGCCCTCGTCGCGCTCCACCGTCTCGGGGACCAGACCCCAGCCCAGGTGCTCGGAGAGCACGTAGGCGGCCACCTCGCGCCGGAAGAGCCCTCCGGGGAAGTCCCAGAGCGGTCGCTCCCCCTTGTGTGGCTTGTAGACGGCCAGGAGCTCTTCGTCGCCGAGGCGGCAGGTCACGAGCAGCGTGGCGTTCGAGCTGCCCGCGATCCGCCCGTGCACCTCCATGTCACCCTCGGTGAGGACGTGCTCGACCGCGGCGTCGGACACGTCCGTCAGGAAGCCGGAGGCCGGTGCCCGTTGGTGCGCGGGCAGTTGTGCCCGGCCGGATCCAGCGGGAGCGCGCAGAGCGGGCAGGGCGGCCGGCCGGACTCCACCAGGCGGGTGGCGTGGATGGCGAAGGCGGCGGCCTGCTCGCGCGTCAGGGCCACCCGCAGCACGTGCCCGTCCTCCTCCACCTCCACCTCGTCCTCGTCCTCGTCCTCGTCCTCCACGTCGATCTCCTCGAGGACGACGATGACGCGGTCGAGCTCCTCGTCGTAGGAGACGCCGATGGTGCCCACGACCCATTCGAATTCCTCGGTGCCGTAGAAGTCGAGATCCTCGGGCAGGTGGCCGGGGCGGCCCAGCTCCTTGACGATGCGGCCCAGGTAGCCGGCGAGGACGGCGACCTGCTGCTTCTCCACCTTGACGGTGGTCTCGGTCAGCCCCTGACGGCAGTAGAAGAGGAAGAGCCGGTGGCCCACCTCTCCGATCACCCCGACCGTGCAGTGGTCGGGCGCGTCGAAGTCGAAGTCGTCGGTCACCGCGGTCGCGTCCTCACGACGGCGCCAGCTCCTCCAGCGTCCCGGTCGAGTTCACGCACAGTACGACCGGGCCACCCGCGCCGAAGAGGATCGCCGAGATGGAACAGGGCGAAATCGTGATGCGCTGCATCAGGTCGAGGGGGACCCCCGCCGCCGCGGCGACGATGGCCTTGATCGGATCGGCGTGTGAGACGGCGACGATCGTCTCACCGGGATGGTCCGCCACGAGGGCGAGCACCGCGTCCATCGACCGGACCGACATTTCGGCGAACGACTCTCCACCGGGGAACCGGAAGCCGCCGGGCCAGCGCTGCACGGTGGGCCACTCCTTGGCCCGGTACAGCCGAGCCAAGGGTTTCTCGGTCCAGTCACCCACGTCGACCTCGACGAGGCCCGGGGCCGTCCGCACCCGCAGGCCGAGCGCCTTGGCGATGGGGGCCGCGGTCTCCCGGGTCCGCTCGAGTGGCGAGGCGTAGACGGCGCGGGGCGCCTTGGTCAGGGCGGCGATCCGCTCGGCCGCCCCCTCCGCCTGCGCCCGCCCCTTCTCGGACAGGTGGAGCCCGCCGGCGCGACCGGGGAGCATCTTGCCGGTGGTGGGGGTGGTGCCATCGCGCACGAGCAGCACGGCGCACGCCGGGGGAACCTTCCGGCTGCGACGGGACGCGGGTCGGGTCGAGGCGGTTCGGGCTGACGGCGGCACGGCAGCCCATCGTAGGCTCTGCGCCGTGGTGTCCAACCGGGCCGAGCGGGACTCCTTGGCCGAGGTGCAACGGGAGGTGGCGGCCTGCCGCCGCTGCCCGCGTCTGGTGAGCTGGCGTGAGGAGGTGGCCCGGACCGGACGGGCCTCCTACACCGGGCAGGTGTACTGGGGCCGCGGCGTCCCCGGCTTCGGTGACCCGCACGCCGCCCTGGTCATCGTGGGCCTGGCGCCTGCGGCGCACGGCGCCAACCGCACCGGCCGGATGTTCACCGGGGACCGGTCCGGTGACTGGCTCTTCGCCGCGTTGCACCGGGCCGGGTTCGCCAACCAGCCCACCAGCACGTCACGCGACGACGGCCTGACCCTCACGGGCGCGTACATCACCGCCGCCGTGCACTGCGCGCCCCCCGGGAACAAGCCGGAACCGGCCGAGCGGGCGGCCTGCGCGCCGTATCTGGAGCGCGAGCTCTCCCTGCTGCGCGACGCCGCCGTCGTGATCGCGCTCGGGCAGGTCGCCTGGCAGGCCCTGTCGTCGCAGTTCGGCCTCCGGCCGCGCCCGGCCTTCGGGCACCTCGCAGAGAGCCCGCTCCCGGGCGGGCTGACCCTGCTCGGCTCGTACCATCCGAGCCAGCAGAACACGTTCACCGGCACGTTGACCGTGCCGATGTTCGACGCGGTGTTCACCAGGGCGCAGCGGCTGACCTCCCGGGCCGGGAGCTCGCCGCCGGACACGGGTCAGGACACGAGGTCGTAGAGGAGCCGGAAGAAACGGATGCGCTCCGGGTCGGGCGTGATGCCGTAGCCCTCGTAGAACGTCGGCTCGAACTGCTCTCCGAAGTTCCAACAGGTGCTCCAGCCCCCCACGGCGACGTCCCACCAGCGATCGGCCACCCCCAGCTCGCCCAGATCGACGTAGCCGGTCACCACGCCGTCGCACAGCAGCACGTTGGGCGGGCAGTAGTCGCCGTGGCAGACGACGAGGTCCTCGCCGACGGGGGCGGTGGCTGCCAGCTCGGCCAGGGCACCGGCCGGGCTCAGGTGGCGGTGCTCGTCGTGGAAGCCCGCGGGATCGACGTCATCGGCAGCGACCCGGCGCGCCACGTGGTCCAGCGCGCGCGCCATGTCGAAGCGGAAGGGGCACCACTCCTCGCCGCCGGCCTCGTGGAAGGCCCGCAGCCCGCGCCCGAGGGCGGCCACCAGGGCACCGACGTCGTTTCGCCGCACCGGGTCCGTGCCGTCGTGACCGGGCAGCGCCTCGGTGAGGAGGGTCGTGGTGCCGCCGTCCCGGTCGAGCGTCACCACCGTGGGGACCGGGAGGTAGGGGGCGGCCCAGACCATTCGCTCGCACTCGGCGCGCAGCGTGGGGAAGCGCCCCTCGGTGTCGACCTTGGCGAAGCGGACCGCCCCGCCCGGGGAGGTGAGCCGCCAGGTGGTGACGCCGGGCACGAGCCGGTAGGCCAACGTCGCGTCCCCGCCCGGCGCGAGGCGTTCCAGGACCGGCGGTGGCGCCGGGGAGTCCGGCGCGTCCGGCGGCTGCGGCATGGAGTGCAGGGTAGGGGCGGGCCGGCGGCACCGGCTACCGTCTCGGCGACACCGCGGGGAGGACGGAGTGCGCGAGCCCGACGACGTGACGCCGTGCGAGGCGTCCGAGATCACGAGCTGGGACGACACCGCCGACGTCGTCGTGGTCGGCTTCGGCG
>PMPX01000305.1 GCA_003169235.1 Acidimicrobiaceae bacterium
CATCCGCGACCCTGCGGAAGTCCCGAATTGCGGTGCCCGTGCAATGGGCGTCCACCATCGGAGCACCACGGCCCGCATTGAGCTCCGCCACGTCGACCGTCCGGAAATCGACGCTGAAGCGTGCTCTCCCCGACGTGTTCGGGATCGAAGCATGGAGCTGAGCCCCCGAGAACAGCATGACGGCGCCCGGCGCCGGCGCCACCACGAGCTCGTCGACCGGTGTGTAGTTCAACGCCGCTGGCCGGACCTGCCGTTCGCCCGAGATCTGAGAGGCTGTTTTCAGGCGGTCGATGTTGTTCCGGTAGTAGTCGAACTCATTGGAGCTGTTGTTCACCGCTCGCTTGAATGCCTGAAGATCGAAGCGCATGGAATTGTCATCGCGAACATCGAACACGGGAAGCCACCAATTGAGCTGCTGCGCCGGTGCTCCGTACCAGACGTCACGGTGCCACGGAAAAGCGTACGCGATCCCGGTGGTCAGGTGACCCACGGGAAACGATGTGCGGGGTTTGGGGACGTCGTAGTGCGTCCCTTCAGGACTGAAGCCGGCCTCACTGATGATACTGCAGACCAGTTCCTTCGCCCTGGGGGAATGGATGAAGCGCGGCTTCCAGGAACCGAGCAGCTGTGCCATGTCCACCTTGTCAATGTGCTCGTGGGCATGTTCGGGATCGTAGGGATCGAAGAGTTCTCCGAGTTGCTCCCGTGTGTAGTCGACGAGCCGCGAGACCGACGCCAGGTTCGTGAGGACGACCAGGTTCCCGTCGTAGATTCTTTGCCGCAGGATCGGCGCTGGTTCTTCGGGGTCGACGAAGATGGTCATACTCCAAACCCCACGGGTGCGACGGCGCGCAACTCCGCTTCTTGTCCTGCCGACGCGGTTTGGGTGAGCAACAGCGGCGCAATCACGGATTTGGTGCAGGTGAAGGCCTCCGAGTAAGCCGCTCGGGACTCCATGCCGCGCAGCCGGGCCAAACCCAGGAAGACCTCGTCGTCCCACCAGTCGCGGCTGGCCTGGGACGGGAAACACTTGTGCAGCCTCTCGACCTTGCGGCGCGCCACGTCGGGCGTGAGGGGAAAATAGATCGACGGGCGTCCGAGGTCGCCGTCCCACTTCGGGATCTCGTACGACAAGGAGAGCTGATCTCGAAAGACTGTCGGCAACACCTCACCAATCGTCCGGTGATCCTGATGAGCATCGTTGCAAGAAGGTGCGAAGATGAGGTCAGGTGCCCAGGTGTACGCCACTTCCTCCAGGATGTCCTTCACGCGATCCCACACTGCGGGAAGCCGACCTTCCGGCAGGCGGTGCAGATCGACGGTGAGATCGGCCCCAGGGAGGAAGGCGGCCGCGGCGTGACGAGCTTCGGCATGACGTTCTTCAGTTCCGGTGAGCACCACATAGCGAGCACGCAGACCGGGTCGGGACTCGGCGAGTGTCAGCAGGGTTCCTCCCGCTCCGATCTCGATGTCATCCGGATGGGCTCCGATCGCCAAGACCGACAGAGGCCGTTCCATCGGCATCTTGAGATGCAGGGGGAGCACGACCGTGGTCAGCCTTCCGCCGGCAGGGACGCCGACGAAGCGCTCTGCGCGCCCATGCGGTCGGCGCTGTCGACGAAGCTCCGGGCTGGCAGTCCGGAACGCTCCGGGTCCCAGATCATCCACGGGCAGTCGGCGTGCTGGTACCGCTCGTCGAGCTGTATCCGTTCCTTCACGGTGTCGGCGGGTGACCAGTACCCCTTGTACGGGTAGGCAATGACCCGACCCCGACGTACCAGCCGGACCAGCGCGTCCTCGACGAGGTCCTCGTCCTCCTCCAGCTCGTCGAAGATCTCCTGCCGGAAGACGAAGTAGNNCACCCCGAGGATCAGACCGTCGTCGCCGATATCCACGGCGTGGTGGGAGGACTGGGGTGGGACGGCCAACAAACTGGCCACGGCGTTGCTCGCATCGAAGCGTTCGATCATGTCGGGCAACGGAGCATCTGTGAGGACATCGGCGTAGTTCGCCATGAACATCGGTTCGTCGTCGAGGTGGCGACGCACCCGGCGCAACCGCTCTCCGATTGGCGAGTTCAAGCCGGTGTCCACGAAGGTGATCCGCCAGTCCGAGATGTCGGTCCTGAACAGCTTCAGGTCTCGAGCTCCCCCCTCCAGTACGAAGTCGTTGGAGCGGGTCTCGTCATAGTTGAGGAAGAAATCCTTCACGGCAGAGGCGCCGTATCCGAGGCACAGGACGAAATCGGTATGCCCGAAATGGGCGTAGTACCGCATCACGTGCCAGAGCAGCGGGCGCTCCCCGACCAGGGCCATGGGCTTGGGCCCGGTCGTGACGCCGTCGCGCATCCTCATTCCGAGACCACCGCAGAAGAGAACGACTTTCACGATTCACACCTCCGTTAGACGACGTCGAGATCCGGAATCGGAAAGACCAGCCGGGCTCCCCACGATTGGACGTAGGCGAGTTGCTGACTGATTTCCTCCCTCAGGTTCCAGGGCAGGACAAGGATGTAGTCCGGCTGAGTCTCGGCCAGACGGTCGGGCGCGTAAATGGGGATGTGCGTGCCGGGAAGGAACTTCCCTTGCTTGAACGGACTGCGATCCACCGTGTACTGCAGAAGATCCTCACGGATGCCGCAATGGTTGAGCAGTGTGTTCCCCTTGCCAGGTGCGCCGTACCCCGCCACCGACCGGCCTTCGCTCGCCGCGCTGATCAGGAAGTCGAGCAGGTCGCTCTTGATCTTCAGGACCTCCCGGGCGAATCCAGCATGACCGGCCAGAGTGTGCAGGCCGTGAAGATCCTCCTCGTCGAGAAGGATCTTCACTCGCTCGCTGGGCTCGGTCGAGTGCTCTTCGGGACGTGCATGGACCCGGAGTGAACCCCCATGCGTTTCGAGCTCCTCCACGTCGACCACCTGGAGGCCTGCCGTTGCAAGTGCCCTGGAGGCAGTCAAGAGAGAGAGGTACGAGTAGTGCTCGTGATAGATCGTGTCGAACTGACGGCGTTGCATCAGGCGAAGGAGATGAGGGAACTCGAGGGTGACCAGACCCGTGTCCTTCACGAGTGCTCGCAGGCCTGCCGCGAAGTCCCGAATGTCGGGGACGTGGGCGAACACGTTGTTGGCGACGACCAGATCGGCACGGCCCCGGTGTTCGGCAATATCGCTACCAGTCGTCCCTCCGAGGAACTGCACCACCGTAGGTATGCCACGCGATTGGGCCACTTCAGCCACGTTCTTGGCCGGCTCTACGCCCAACACGGGGACCCCCCGCGCCATGAAGTGCTGCAGGAGGTAGCCGTCGTTGCTCGCCACCTCGGTGACCAGTCCATCGGCCGTGAGGCCGAGCTCGTCGATCATTGAGTCCGCGAACCTCTTGGCGTGAGCGACCCAGGAGTCCGAATACGACGAGAAGTAGGCATAGTCGGAGAAGATGTCCTCCCCCGAGACGTACGCCGGCAACTGCACGAGGAGGCAGGAGGAGCATTGACGAACGTGCAGTGGGTAGAAGATCTCGGGTTGCTCGAGCGCATCCGCGGGCACGTAGCTCTCACACAGCGGAGACATGCCCAGATCGACGAATGTGTGAGTGAGACGCTCACCGCACAAGCGGCAGACACACTGGGACGACATGACACCTCGATCTGGCCGATAGCGAACGAAGGAAAAGAGATGCGGATCCTCCGCCTGATACGCCGCCGGTGGGACCAGGGAGAAGGGTCCATTCCCCGCCGCACGGGCGCTGCGACGCAGGCGGGAGGCTCGATCCCACACTGAGCCGCCGTATCAGGCGTACGGGGCGTCGCTCAGTTCCACGATGGATGGGGTCCCTATGGCTGACGCGGTGCGATGACGCGAGAACAGGCTGGCCGGCACACGGATCGGCAGGGGACCCCCGTGGGTGGTCCCACCTGTCGTTCGTGCTCCGGTCGATCGGGTCACTTGGTGCTCGATCTGGGCAGACAGCCCGCGTGCGACCATTTTCCGGAGTCCGACGACCCGGGCCCGGACCCGGGCTACCCGCTGCAGATGTGGCTGTGCTCGTCATGTGGCCTGGCCCAGCTGGTCGGCGAACCCATCGCCGCCGAAGAGCCTCGAGGCGTTGAGCCCGAGGCGCTCGTGGCACAGGCTGCCGACGCAGTTGAGCGTCTTGCCGCAGCGGGGTGGCTCGCCGGCCGGTGCCGGGCGGCGGAGTTCCCCAGTCCCCATGGTGGCTCGTGGCTGGGCCTACTGGCCGACCGAGGCGTCGACCCGGTGCCCCCAGGTGCGGAGTCTGCTGACGTGGTCATCGACTCCTTCGGCATGATGCACGATCCCGACCAGTCCGCCGCCCTGGCCGAGCGGGTGTCCCACGTCGCCGCCGGGGGCGTCCTCTTGCTGCAGTACCACTCGCTGAACACGATCGTCAGCCTGGGCCAGTGGAACGCTCTCCGGCACGGTCATTTTGCGTACTACTCGACGAGCGTTCTCGTGGGCATGTTGGAGGCCAACGGTTTCAGTGCTCGGACGGCGTGGCATTTCGACCTCTACGGCGGCACGGTGCTCCTGGCAGCCAGCCGGGAGCCCGATACACGAGTCGCACGCGACGGGTCGGTGGATGCGCTCTTGTCCGAGGATGCCCGGGCAGGAGTTCGTGACCCGGAAGTCGTGGAGAGCCTGCAGGACCAGGCCGAATCCCACACCCGGGGATTGCGCGATTGGCTCGTTGCACAACGGGCAGCGGGAAGGAGCGTCCTGGGCTACGGCGCCGCATCGCGTGCGGTGTCGCTCCTCTGTGGGGCCGGAGTGGACAGGGGGCTCATGTCCGCAATCGTCGATACGTCGCCAGCCAAACACGGGCTCCGCATGCCGGGCACGGACATTCCCATCATCGGTCCGGCGGAGCTCGCCACGCACCCCCCACACGCAGTGCTGCTCTTCGTACCGGACCTGTTGACCGAGGTCAGGAGGTCATTTCCCGAGGTCGAACGCTCGGGTGGCAGATGGGTAGACGCGGAGGCACTCCGCGCGTCAGAGCGCAGCAGCACGGTCGCCTCGGCGACCCACTCCTAACGGCCGAACCGTCGACGAGTGCAGGCGAACTCCCCAGGCATCCCACAGCTCCGTCACGGGTTGTAAGGACTCTCGGTCGACGACTTGGCGTCCCAGAGTGACGGGCCCCGCTCGTCATACATCTGGAGCCCCTGCTCATCCGAGACCTGTTTCGACGTCTGTTGGATGACCGGCATCCGGTGCCCACTAACCGTGAAGGGAAATCTGGCTCATTTCCATCTCGGCCAATATCTGACGGAGGTGCTCGAGACAGCGGCCCCTCGTTGGCCCAATGCTTCCAATCGGCATGTTCAGCTGCTCAGCGATGGCCTTGTACGGCAGATCGTCATCACTCATCAGCACGCCAAGGAGGCGCCGGCAATGCGGCGACAGCCGTTCGGCTGCGAGTCGTATCGCTCGTGCCTGTTCCTCCCTCAAGAGAGCAGCATCGAGAGGATCGGCCTCGTCGTCGACCATGAGGTAGACCGCCTCGCTGGGGGAGACCACGGCGCGGCGGGTGGCGATCCTCAGGCTCTCCCGACGCGAGGTCGTCGCCAGCCACCCCCCGAGACGCTCGGGTTGCTCGATACGGTCCAGGTTCTCAACGAGGCGTAACCAGGTCGTTTGCGACACCTCCGCAACGTCGGCATCACTCAGCCGGCACCGTCGGGCGATGGCAATCACCAAGCCGCCGAATCGCTCGATCAGGGTCTCCCACGCCGCATTCGCGCCGGCGCGAGCCTGAGCGACGACCTCAATGAGCTCCGCATCGTCGGCCGGCGATTTCGCCGAACCACTGCGGCGAGTCTCCACCCATCGTTGATCAATTGTCACCACAAACCGCCTCCTAATCCCTCGCCAGGGATCACATCGACCAATCAATCCGCTCAACCGGTCATCCGTGCAACCCCGACCGGTCGTTCGTGATGCATCGTCCCGAACATTTTGGGACTCGTCATCCCCTTTATTGGGGAACGATGGTCATTTCTTGGGCAACGACGGCCGCCGTCATGGGCCCACGGCCCACGACCACCTCTCCCGAGTCTCGACATCCGCCCCGACCGAGTGCCGTCCGACCAGGGGCAACAGCAGGAAGGATGGGGCCGGCGCCGCGAGCCGGCCGGAGCGCGTCTCTCGGATGCGAGCCGGCGGGAGCGTGTCTCCCGGATGCGGCCCGGTGTGCGGATCGGGGGACTGCCTCGCCTACGAAGCTTCGAGGGGCGCCTGTTCCGACCCCCGGCCTCGACGGCAGTGGGCTATGGCGTGGGTGATCACCATCGGCACGGTCGCCAGGAGGATGAAGAGATCGAGGCCGAACGAGCAGTTGTCGACATACAGCAGGTCGAGCCTGCGATAGGCGTGGAACGAGGGGTTGTCTCGTGCTTCAAGCTGCCAGAGCCCTGTGATGCCTGGTTTGACGCGGTGCCGACGCAAGAGATCCTGGTCGAATTGGGCTACCTCGTGGGGCATGGCCGGACGGGGTCCCACCAGGCTCATCGTCCCCGTGAGCACGTTGAAGAGCTGGGGAATCTCGTCGATGCTCAGAGCGCGCACGAACGTACCGACCCTGGTCACGCGTGGATCGTGTGCTGCCTTGAAGAGAGGACCATCCGTACGTTCGTTGATCACGGCTGGGTCGACGTCGATGTCGGCGTCGAGTGTCATGGTGCGGAGCTTGTAGACCACGAACGGTCGCTCGTTCAAGCCCACTCTGACCTGGCGGTACAGGGCTGGCCCACCGTCGTCGAGCCGGATGGCGATCCAAGTCAGCAGCAGGACGGGTGATGCAATCAGCAGACCAAACGCAGCTCCGAGCACATCGACGCCCCGTTTGGCTGCGAATTGCCATGTCGGACGTCGTCCCGGTTCGACGTAAAGAAACGTTTCGCCGCTCATCGGGAATTGGCGAACCCTCCGCGCGCCCAGCCCCTGGAAGCCCGGCCACACCTGTACATGCAGACCGTTCGCCGCACTGAGCTCAATCACTTCGTGCACCTCGGCGGCGGAGAGCGCGTTGGTGACCAGCAGAACTCCGGTGGCATCGGTCTGCCGTGCGATGTCCGGCAGCCGGCCGAGAGTGCGGCTGTTGGGCAGGCCCGCCCAATCTGCCCGGCGTCGCGGCTTCCCGATGATCCCCCGCACCTGGTACCCGAGCTCCGGCTGCGAATGCAGCATCGTCCACACGGCCACCGCGTCCTCGTTGGTCCCGATCATGACGACGCCTCGGCTGTAACGTCCCTGAGCCCGCTGTGCGCGCAGCCATTGGAGGAACATCCAGCGTAGGGCCAACAACGCGAAGACGCAGGATCCGGCTGCGACGATGGCAGCAGCGTAACTTCGGTCGGCATCCCCCCGGAGCAACTCGAGGCACACTGCACCGGCGGCGACGGCGATGATGATCCGGACTGTCTGCTGGCCTCGCTGCACACACAGCCGCGAGCGGTAAAGCCCGAGCAGCTGCATGNNGCAATTGCGGCGCCCCATCGACGGACCCAGGTGGTGTCCGGCATATTGATCGTGCCCAGGAGCAGCCATGTTCCGGCCACGGCGACGATGTCGACGGTCAACAGCCGAATCCTCAGCCCACTGCTCTTCTTCCGAACGACCGACGGTTGCTGGTCGACACCCCGCTCGACATGTGGGATGACGGGCGCAATAGGACGAGAGGGTGCGTCGCTCTCACTTTCTGGCGGTCGCTTGGGGAGGCGCGTCAGCGTCTGTTCGACCGAAGTGGCTGACCAGCCGGTGCTCAGCTCAGACGACACGACGCAACTACCGCCCAGCCGAGATGTTGAATCGCGTCATTCGTTCCATTCGCCTATTCCTCTGGGAACCAATTCGTCGGGAATGGGTCTAGGGCAGTACTGCGTAGGGCACGTACGACCGGAACGTGTTGCCTGTCCGGACACCGTGAGGTCATGGTCGATTCCCGTTGCGTCCCTCTTCGGAGGGAGACGTTCCGGTCCTGATACGTTCCCGAGCATCGCCTGATGGGGTCTCAGCAGCTCGAGGGATGTTGCCGTATCATGGGTAGTCGCCGCCGCTCCGGTAACGGCAGGTGCACACTGGGGAAATTCGCCATTGGGGGGGCAGAGCGTGGGTCAGGACGATGGATTGTCGCGATATACCGACCGGGACATGACCCAAGAGGGGGAATGCCGCACTTGTGCAATGGTGCAGCGGCTCATGGACGACGATCCGCGGGGTCGCTCCGCGTCTGTGTCGGTGGACATCGATCAGGACGTCCTGGTGATCAGCGGTCCCGAGCTCCAGGGCCTGGTGGTGGTACCCCGCCATCACGTCGGTAGCCTCGACGAACTGTCCGACCCTGATCGCGCCCGTGTTCTCGCCGCACTCCGGCGCGCCACGCGATCTGTACTGGAAAGGAACTCGGGGTCGGCCACCACGGTCGTCGCGACCACCGATCCGCCCGCGTCGGAAGGTCACGTCTGCTTTCGAGTGCAGCCCGCAACTCGGGGGACCCGGGGGGCTTCTCCTCCACACCTGGTGTAGCCCCGTCTCGAGCAGAGACGGGCCGGGAACCGTCGCGGGCCCGACATGCTCGGGGTCGAAGCCGGGCGCACAGCGTCTGGACAAGCGCCCGCGGCGGGGCTATACAAGAATCAGGCCATCCACCCTCTCACGGGCACCATTCCGGCGCGCTCAGAGACCCGTGACAGCTGCTTCCCCGCGTCCCACTTGTGTGAATGTTGTGGAGGTTCAGTCCGATCGGCCCTATTTCGCGACGGTGCCTCGCGATGCATGATGAGTCCGAAAAGGAGGGTGGAGACAACAGGGTCCGTCATCTTCCTCATACCTCCTACAGGCGGGGGCTTGGCGACCATGGTTTCAGGGGCACTGCATGCAGGCATGGACAGGGCTGTGGTGGCGATCGCCCGCTGCCTGGCCGGCGGAAGGGGCCCGTGCACCACGGGTAGGTGGGAGTCATGAGCGGCGCAGTCGAGAGGCGATCCGAACCCTCGGGAATCCCGGCTCGGATCCTGGTCGCCGGCAGCGATTTGTTGGCCGGTGCGCTGGCGAGTGCCCTCGAGACGTACGGATTTGCCACGAGGCACATCGCGCCCCTTGAGCCGGAGATCGCACGTGGCATCAGTTGGCGCCCGAATCTCGTGATCGTGGATATCCGACACCTCGACATCACCTCCGGATCCGCCCTGATTGGCCGATTGCGTCAAGTGGTTCCTCGGATCTGCGTCATCGACGCGGCAGACGATGAAGACCGACAGAGCGCCTGGATGGGAGCCGGAAGCTCGGCGCTCATCGATGGGAGGGAACCTTTCGAACAGCTCTTCCGGACGATCAATCGCCTCCTCCGAATGGGCTCCGTGCCGCAGCACGGACAGGGGTCGAGAACGTCATTGACCATGTCGGATTCGGCGCAGCGGCCGCCGGACCCCGTCCTGCAGATGTTCGCCGTTCTCACCGAACGCGAGCAGGTCGTCTTGGCCGAGCTCATGGAAGGCCACTGTGCGGAGGAGATCGCGACAGCTGCATTCGTGTCAATCTCGACGGTCCGCTCACAGATCAAGGCCATACTGCACAAGCTCGGCGTCAACTCCCAGCTGGCGGCAGTCGCCTTGGCGCGGCGTGCCGGGTGGTCCCTCGACAACCTGCCACGCAGTTCTCCCAAAACCTCGAGCGGTCGACGGGCACGCGCCTACTGACCAACGATGGCCAAGATGGAACCGAATGAACGGATGTCGGGTTGACCGGCCAGTGATTCCCCTCCCACAACCACGTCAGACCGGCACCGTCATCACCCCCGGCATCTCGGGAGCGCTCCCGGCCGCGTAAACCATCTCCCATCACGTCTCGGGCCGTCGGAGCAGGGACGCCTGATCAAGGCACCCTGTGTGTATCTCCCGGGCTTCCAGCCGCTCGTCTTGGTATATGGCGCCATCATCTCGCGGACTCTCCGCATCGAACCCCATGGCCGCATGAAGGTCGCTGTCTTCGGCCTCGGCTACGTCGGCACCGTCACGGCGGGCTGTCTCGCCGCCAACGGACACGATGTCTGGGGTGTCGATCCGGACGAATTGAAGGTTGCAGCCGTCTCGGCCGGGCACAGTCCGGTCGTCGAACCGGGTCTCGACGCCCTCCTTGCCGAATCCGTGTCATCGGGGAGGCTTCACGCCACTGTGCACCCCCAGGACGCGCTCGAGGGTGCTGACGCATCACTCTTGTGCGTCGGCACCCCGTCTACGACGAGCGGGGAATCCAACCTCGCGTACATCTACCGGGTCGTGGAAGACCTGATACAACCACTGAAGTCGTCGATGAGGCCACGAGCCTTCCACACTGTCGTGATCCGCAGCACGGTTCCGCCCGGAACGGTCGAGGACGTCACGGCCATACTTCAAGCCGCCTTCCAGGATTCAGATTTGGACGTCGGAGCCGCGATGTGTCCCGAGTTTCTCCGGGAAGGCACGGGAATCGCGGACTTCTACTCCCCTCCGTACACAGTGATCGGCACATCGGATTTGCGTGCCATCGATGTGGTTTCGCGGCTCTTCTCCTTCATCGACTCCCCGATCCGCGCGGTGCACCCTCGCACCGCCGAAGCGCTCAAGTACGCATGTAATGCCTTCCACGCGACAAAGGTCTCATTCGCAAACGAACTCGGACGGGTCTTCGGCCGCCTTGGTGTCGACAGCCGAGAAGTGATGGACCTCTTCTGCGAAGACAGCCGTCTGAACATCTCGCCCAAGTACCTGCGACCGGGATTCGCGTTCGGCGGTTCCTGCCTTCCAAAGGACCTTCGCTCCCTGCTCTATCTGGCGCGCAGCGAGAGCATCGACATACCACTGCTCTCCGGTGCACTGGCAAGCAACCGGTTGTCGATCGACGAAGCCATCGACCGAGTCGTTGCCGGTGGCGGTAATCGGGTCGCCTTGTTGGGGCTGAGTTTCAAGGCGGGCAGCGATGACCTCCGTGAGAGCCCCTACGTCGACCTGGCAGAGACCCTGCTGGGCAAGGGCTACGAGGTCCGCATCCACGACCCCGTGGTCAATCCCTTGTCTCTTGTCGGCGCCAACCGCCAGTACGTGGAATCCAAGCTTCCGCACCTCCGGCGCATTCTCACCGAAGGTCCCAAGGAGGCGATTGCCGGCGCCGACGTGGCGCTCGTCTCCTGCTCGGCCAGCGAGGTGATCGACGCACTGCTCGGGGACCCCCCGCCCCGGATCATCGACCTCGACGGCCGGCTCGGACGCGAGATCGAGGCTCTGCAGGGTTACGAAGGATTCGCCTGGTGACCGAAAGCGGCCAGACGGTCCAACGCCCGACGGCTCAGCCCACAACCCGACAGCGACCCGCACGCAGCAAGTCCCCGAGCAATCGTGGACGCGTCCTCATTCTCGTGCAGAACCTGTCGGTTCCGTTCGACCGGCGGGTGTGGCTCGAGTGTCTGTCGCTGATAGACGCCGGGTTCTCGGTCGCCGTGGTCTGCCCAAAGGCACCGGGCGACCCGTCGTATGCACAGGTCAATGGCGTGGAGCTGTACAAGTACCGGCCGTATGCACCCGGCGGATCAAGTATCTCCTTCGTACTGGAATACCTCTATTCGTTCCTCGCCACCCTCGTCCTGAGCCTCAGGGCGAGCCTGCGCGGTCGCTTCGTGGCCGTCCAGAGCTGCAATCCACCCGATCTCTTCTGGCCGATCGGGCTCCTCTTCCGAATGCTTCACAGGTCTGCTTTCGTCTTCGACCACCACGATCTCTGTCCAGAGCTGTACCAGTCGCGGTTTCCCAACGGCCATCAGATCGTCTACCGGGCTCTTCGGCGCATGGAGCAATGCACCATGCGGGCAGCGGACCACGTGATCGCCACGAACGACTCCTATCGACACATCGTCGTGGGGCGAGACGGCGTCGACCCTGCGTGCGTGACCGTTGTGCGTACGGGGCCCGATCTGAACCGGCTCCGTCGAACCTCGGCAGACCCCAGTCTCCGACGCTCCCGGCCCCACCTGGTTGCCTACTTGGGCGTGATGGGCCCGCAGGATGGTGTGGACATCGTCCTGGACATGGCGGACGTGGTCGTGCACCAATTGGGGCGCGACGACATCAGTTTCACCCTCATGGGCTCGGGTGACTGCTTCGATGAGCTCGTGGCGCAGCGCGACCAGCTCGACCTCTCCGACTTCGTCACATTCACGGGTCGCATTCCAGATGAAGAGGTAGCCGCCATCCTTTCGACTGCAGACGTGGGGATCTCGCCGGACCCCAAGAATCCATTGAACGATGTCTCCACAATGAACAAGACGATGGAGTACATGGCCTTTGCGGTTCCAGTTGTCGCCTTCGACCTGCGTGAGACCCGGATCTCGGCCGGCGAAGCCGCTGTCTACGCAACGCCCAACGATGTCGGGGAGCTCGCAAAGCTGCTGGTCGACCTGATCGATGACGAACCTCGACGGAGATCCATGGGCACGACGGGGAGAGATCGGGTCGAGAAGGAGCTGGCATGGGATCACCAGGCTCCGCACTACGTGCGCGTCTACGAGCAGCTCACGACGGCCTCTCGACGGGGCGTTCCGGCGACAGCCGGAGCTTGACTCATGTGCGGTATTGCCGGCGCCTACCAGCAGGTAGACGGTTGCGTCGCCACCGAGAAGATGAGCCAGTGCCTGCACCACCGCGGCCCGGACGAGGAGGGTTCGTTCTCCTTTCGCGATGAGCGAGTCGATGTCCACCTCGCGCATCGTCGCCTTTCGATCATCGATCTCCAGCAGGGTCAGCAACCGCTGGCCAAGCAACCGCTCGTGCTCTGTTACAACGGGGAGTTGTACAATTACCGCGAGATCAGAGCCGAGCTGGTAGCAGGCGGGGCCAGCTTCACCACCAACTCTGATACTGAAGTCGTTCTCGAGTCGTGGCGACGGTGGGGTCCGCAATGCTTGCGACGGTTTCGTGGCATGTTCGCATTTGCGCTTCTCGATCAAACGACCGGCTCTCTGTACCTGGTCCGTGACCAGTTCGGGATCAAGCCACTGCACTACATTCGCCGCAAGGACGGTGTCGTGTTCGCCTCCGAGCTGAAGGCACTCGTCAGCGCGTTCGGTGCTGAGTTGCGAATGCGTCCTCAGGCTCTGGTCGCTTCCATGCTCTACTACTGGGTTCCCGACCAGATGTGCTCAGTGGAAGGGGTCGAGAAGCTGCAGCCGGGAACCTGGGCCGAGTTCCGGCCGGATGGCACACATCGGGTCGAGCGGTACTGGGACATCGTTGAAGAGGCTGCCGCAGCTCAGGAGACTCACTACGATCTCGGCGAGGTCATCGAAGACTCGGTGAATGCGCATCTCGTTGCGGACGTGCCCGTGTCGAGCTTCCTGTCCGGAGGCCTCGACTCGAGCATCGTGACCGTGCTGGCCAAGCGGGCGAATCCCCAGATCGACGCCTACACGATTACGTTCCGGACTCAGGACCAGCGGCTCGAAGCCATGCCGGACGACGCCATCTTCGCTCGCAAGGTCGCCCGACAGTACGGCATTGATCTCCACGAGATTGAGCTCACGCCCGATGTCGTGGACCTCCTGCCGAGGATGGTCGATATCCTCGACGAGCCCACCGGCGATCCGGCGGCCATCAACACCCTCCTGATGTCCGAGGGCGCCCGGGCGGCCGGAGTGAAGGTCCTTCTGTCAGGGATGGGAGCTGATGAGTTGTTCGGGGGTTACCGCAAGCACGTGGCCTGCCTCTTGGCCGGCCGGTATCGGAAGCTCCCGTCCATCGCCCATCGCTCTGTCAACGGTGTCGTAGACCGCCTGCCGGTGACGGCCAGGGGTCGTGGCCTCCGCTACGCCCGGTGGGCCAAGCGGTTCACGACGTTCGCCGAGCTTCCCGAAGAGTCGGCATTCCGAAGGAGCTACAGCCTGTACGCGCCCTCCGAGCTGGCATCGCTCCTCAGTCCCGAGCTCCAGCACGACGTGCACGAGGTCATTGACCAACATCTTCAGGTCTATGAGGACAACCTCCTACCGGATCGGGTCAACCGCATGTGCCTCGCGGATAGCCGACTGTTCCTCCCCGGCCTCAACCTCGCCTACACCGACCGGGCCAGTATGGCCGCGTCGACCGAAGTGCGTGTCCCGTTCGTCGATCCCATGGTCTTCCGGGCTGCATTCTCCCTCGCCGGGAAGGAGAAGATCTCCGGAAGAAATGGCAAAGTGGCATTGAAGCGTGCCGCCGAGGCCTGGCTTCCGAACGAGATCGTGCACCGGCCCAAGGCCTCCTTCTCCGCCCCACTCCGAGCGTGGGTGACACGAGACCTGCGAGAGGTCATCGACGATTCACTACTCGAGGGAGATCTCGTGGGCACCGGGTTCCTCAACAGGCCTGCCGTGACGGCACTCGTCGAAGACCACCGGTCCGGCCGAGAGGACCGGTCCAAGCAGATTTGGCAGTTGCTCACGCTCGAATTCTGGTACCGCCAAACCCGCCGGGCCGGAGTAGGGCTGTAGACCCGATGCCAGGAAGGGAGTCGAACGACCGATGAAGCAAGTGGCGCAGAACTACCGCTCCGGTGAGCTTGCCGTCATAGACGCACCTGCGCCCGGCTGCGCCCGCGGCGGGGTGCTCGTGCGAACCCTCTACTCCCTGATCTCCACGGGCACCGAGTTGATGAAGGTGGGCGAATCCAAGATGTCACTCGTCGGAAAGGCGCGCGCCCGTCCTGACCAGGTACGCAAGGTACTCGACACCGTTCAGCAGCAGGGACCTCTCACCGCCTACAAGAAGGCGATGAATCGTCTGGACTCGTACTCGCCGCTGGGCTATTCGCTGGCCGGTGTCGTCGTGGAAGTGGGAGAAGGCGCTGAGGAATTCGCAGTTGGTCAACTCGTGGCATGCGCCGGCAACGAGTTCGCTCTGCATGCCGAGCTCAACTGGGTTCCGACCAATCTCTGCGTGGCGGTGCCGGACGGGGTCTCGCCTCAAGTGGCTGCCTTTGCCACAGTGGGTTCGATCGCTCTGCAAGGCGTCCGTCAGGGCAACGTGCAGATCGGGGAGACCGCTTGTGTCATCGGCCTGGGCCTGGTCGGGCAGTTGGTGGTCCAGCTGCTCGTCGCCTCCGGAGTCCAGGTGGTCGGATTCGATCCCGACGAGGACCGGTGCCGGTTGGCCGAGAAGGCGGGTGCACTGCTGAGCGTGACACCGGACGAGGATGGTGTCGCCGCGGCGGAGCAGGCGCTGTTGAAGGCCTCGGGCGGCCTCGGTGCCGATCGGTTGTTCCTGGTTGCAGGAGGATCTTCCAACCAACCAGTGGAGCTCGCAGCGCGCCTCGCACGCGACCGGGCCACGGTCGTCGACATCGGCAAATGCAGACTCGATTTGCCTTGGAACGACTACTACGAGAAGGAACTCGACGTTCGGTTCTCCCGCTCGTATGGACCCGGCCGTTACGACCCCAGATACGAAATAGACGGAATCGACTACCCGGTGGGCTACGTGCGTTGGACGGAGCGACGAAATCTTCACTACTTCGTCAATGCCCTCGCCAGAAAGGAAGTTGATCCCGAGGGGCTCATCGCCGGGATCTTCCCTCTCGAGGACGCGCCGAGCGTCTACGAGCAACTGGGGACGGGCGCGTTGCGGGGCGTCGGCTTTCTGTTCGAGTACGACTCATCGGCCGAGGGGGATCTCGATGTTCCGAGTCGCGCTCCGGCCGAGGACCAGACGGTGTCGAGTCGGCCATCGACAACCGGATCTTCGCACCACACGCCAGTCCGCCGTCAGCGCCCTGCCGACGGCATTCTTCGGATTGGTTTCGTCGGTGCCGGGAATTATGCGTCGTCGATGCTCATTCCTCATCTCGTGAACCAAGCGGGGGTCGAGTTGGCCCACGTCGCCACGCGTCGCTCGCTCTCGGCAGTCAACGCGCAGAAGAAGTTTGGCTTCGTGGCCGCCAGCACTGACGCGGAGACCGTGTTCGAGGATGACGCGATCGACGCTGTCTTCATCGCGACGCGGCACAGCACGCATGCCGACCTCACGTGCCGCGCGCTCGAGGCGGGAAAGGCGGTCTTCGTCGAGAAGCCGCTGGCCCTGACCGCAGATGAGCTCGGCCGCATCCTGGCCGCGGTGGATGCGACAGGAAACGACAGAGTGATGGTCGGGTTCAATCGTCGCTTTGCTCCCCTCCTTGTGGAAATGCGGTCACGATTCGGCCAATCTTCTGAGCCGACGAACGCCCGGTACCTGGTCAACGCGGGACGACTGGGGTCGGACAGCTGGTATCGGGACGCCGGACTCGAGGGTTCTCGCTTCGTGGGCGAAGGTGGCCATTTCGTGGACACGATGAGTTGGTGGATCGGCAGTGACCCCGTGGAAGTCACGGCGATGGCTGGAGCCGATACCGAGGAGGTGCAGGTGAGCCTTCGCTACGACAACGGATCTCTGGCGACAATCACCTATCTGACGAATGCGCACCGACGCTTCCCCAAGGAGACCTTCGAAGCGTCGAGCCGCGGGCGGACGGCCCGACTCGACAATTTCAGGCGGGCTACCGTCTGGTCGGGCTCGCGCGCTCGCGTCCGCCGACAGCTGGGCTCACCCGACAAGGGACAGCGCACCGAGATCGGCGCCTTCCTCGACTCGGTGCGCACCGGTGGGCCGATGCCCATCTCGCTGGACTCGCTGAGCGCCACGACCCGCGCCACCCTCGCTGTGGCCACCGGCGTTGTGACACGAGCGCCGCAGCTCCTATGACCTCGCGACAACGGCCCCAGGATGCTGGGGACGGGGTGGCCCCATGAACCCAGTCGAGCTCGAATGGCGGCTCCGGCGACTGTCGAAGATGTCTGCCTCCGAGGTGGGATGGCGGGTCTCAGAGCACGTTCGCCGCAAACGGTGGGCCTCCCGCCAAGTACTTCCCGAGGTTCCACCACGGTCGTGGACCCACGGCTCCGCGAGACGCACCACGGCACCCTGGGACTTTGCGCGGGACGCCACGTTCCGACCCTTTCCATCCGCAGAGGTGCTGCAGGCTCTGCCGGGCGAGGCTCGCCAACGGCTGATCGCAGCGGCTGAAGAGGTGCTGGCTGGACGGTGGGAGCTTCTGGGGGCGGTGCGGCAGGACATGGAGGACCCGGACTGGTTCTTCGACCCGGTAACCGGAAGGCGCGCCCCCCAGGTCGACTACTGCTTCAACGTCAACCACCGCTCCGAAGACGTCACCGGAAACGTGAAGCAGATCTGGGAGCTCTCGCGGATGCACCACCTCACGGTGCTGGCCGCGGCCTTCGCTCTCTCCGGCGACGAGCGCTACGCGGAACGCGCTGCTTCCCATCTCCGCTCCTGGTGGGCTCAGAATCCCTTTCTCTCCGGTGTGCACTGGACGAGCGGCATTGAGGCCGGGGTACGACTGATCTCCTGGGTCTGGGTGCGTCGCCTGCTCGACGGTTGGGTGGGCGCAACCGCGCTCTTCGAGCAGAACGACGTCGCACGTGCCCAAATCTGGTGGCACCAGCACTACCTGGCCAGCTTTCGTAGCCGGGGATCGTCGGCCAACAATCACGTGATCGCCGAAGCCGCCGGTCTTCTCGTCGCGGCATCGGCCTTTGACTGGTTCGCAGAGAGCTCCCGCTGGGGTGAGGACGCCGCACGGGTTCTGGAGCAGGAGCTGACGAGAAACACATTCCCGAGCGGCGTCAATCGAGAGATGGCCTTCGACTACCACGGCTTCGTCACCGAATTGGCGATTGTTGCTGCCGCGGAGGCGGACTGGGACGGCCGCCCCCTCTCCGAGGAGCTCTGGACGTTGCTGTACCGCATGTTCGACGTCGTCGCGGCGACCGTGGATATCGATCTTCGCGCCCCGCGCCAGGGGGACGGCGACAACGGGAGGGCTCTCGTGCTCGACGCCTCGACCACGGAGAGGTCGTCCGACCTCCTCGCCATCGGCGAGTCTCTCTTCGATGCGCCGGAATGGTGGCCCTCGGTCGGGCCCACGGTGATCAGCACCCTGTTGGGCTCAATGGCCGGGCATCGCCAGACAGGGGAACGCCTGGAGCGCCGACCAAATCACTACACCGATGCGGGCCTGACCCTGATGCGAAGCTCGCCCTCGGACGGCGAGGAGATCTGGTGCCGTTGCGATGCAGGCCCCCACGGGTTTCTGTCGATCGCCGCCCATGCCCATGCCGACGCGCTGGCGGTCGAAGTGCGATACGACGGCATTGACGTGCTCGCCGATCCCGGCACCTACTGCTACCACGGAGAGCCTCACTGGCGCAGCTACTTTCGGTCGACACTGGCCCACAACACGATCGAGGTTGGCCGCCAAGACCAGTCCACACCGGGTGGCCCCTTCCTCTGGTCCCGTCACGCACGCAGTCGGCTGATAGATCTGGAGACCAATGCGGACGGGGAGGTCACCACGTGGACGGCCGAACACGACGGGTATCGCGCCCTGACCCCGGCTGTGGGTCACCGTCGGTCAGTGCGACTCGCGAGCCAACTTCGGCGACTCGAGATCGTCGACCGCCTCGAGACGACGGGTAGGCACGGCTTCCGAATGGCCTTCCACCTGGGCCCGGATATACGTGCCCGGATGGTCGGACACGACGTCGAACTCACTTGGTCCCACGACTCACACCCGAGGAACGCCACTCTCTTCCTGCCCAATGGCCCCTCCTGGTCGCTCTCGAGGGGCGCCACCGACCCGATCCTCGGGTGGTATTCCCCGCGCTTCGGAGAGAACCAGCCGACCTGGGCCGTCATTGGAGAGGGGGCGTGCAGCGGGGCCGGCGTCGACACCTACCGGACGGTGCTGCAGTTCCATTCTTGACCTGGAACTTCGTCTCTAGTCGTGATGACGGGAACGGAGTTGGACGGGAGGTATCTGGGGAGCCCTGGCCTGCTCCAATACACCGTGGTGGAGCTGCGCGAGCGGGCGGGTGCTGAGCTGGTCAGCCCCTGCGACGAGGGATCCTCACGCCGTACGCTGACGCGGCCGCTGAGCACCCTCTGATGAGCACCCCCACGGGAACCACCCGGCTCCCCGTCACCGGCACTGCGCCCTGCGAGGGCGGCAACAACCGTGACCGCCTCCGTATCGCCATGAACCTGCTGACGGACGACCCCCGGCAGCCCTCCGGAGCGCACTGGTGCTGGACGCGCATTGTGCCCGAGATGGCCAACCGACTTCTACCGGGCGAAGAACTCCATCTGATGCTGAGCCCCTCAGCGCGGCACTATTTCCCCGAATCTGGGGATGCCGTACATCACATGACTTACCCTTGGTCGAACGAGCACCGGGTCTTGCGTACGGCGAGTGAGCATCTCTTTTCTCCGGTCCGACTCCCCCTCCGCCACATCGACCTCCTGAGCACGGCCATCGCCCCCGTCGTGAATCCCACGCGATCGCTCGTGATCCACATGAAGACCATGCACGCATTCACGGCGCCGGAATCGCTCTCGGTCGGCGCCCGGGCCTACCGCCGCCTGAACTATCAGCGCTCGGTTCGGCTCGCCGACGCGATCATCGTCAACTCCAACAGCTTGCGGGCCGAGGTCGACCAGTATCTCGATGTGGACCCCCGAAAGGTCAGCCTGATTTACGAAGCAGTTGACCACGACATCTTCAAACCGGGCAGTCGGGATGCCGCTCGCGCTCACGTCGCCTCGCTCGGAATCTCACGTCCGTTCGTGCTCTTCGTCTCATCCCTCTGGCGCTACAAGAACTGCGACGGCCTGCTGCGTGCCTGGAGGCTGGCACGTGATGAGCTCTCAGGTCGTCAACTCGTCATCCTGGGAGCCGAGCGGGACCAAAAGTACGCTGCCGAACTGCACGCGCTGGTGGACGAGCTCGGTATCGCCGAGGACGTGGTCTTCGTCGGCGCGGTGCAGAACGAGGATACCGTTCGCTTCTACCAGGCGGCCGATCTCCTCGTGTACCCTTCGTTCAACGAGACCTTCGGGCTGCCGATTCTCGAGGCGATGGCTTGCGCCTGTCCTGTTGTCACCTCCGACGTCAGTTCGATGCCCGAGATCGCCGGTGGTGCGGCTCTGCTCGCAGATCCCCACGACCCCGGATCGATCGCACGCGCCATCGTCGCGGCCACCGGTCCCGTCGCGTCAACGTTGCGAACTGAGGGGCTCCGTAGGGCTCGACAGTTCAACTGGGGGGCGATCGCCGAGGCGACGCTGGACGTCTATCGATCCGCTGCAGAGCGTCGGCGACGTTGAAGACGCTGGTCACCACCTTCGTGGTGAACAACTGACCGGATTCATCGGCTCCCACACCTGACTAGCGATGCTGTTCGGGTGTGCTGCTCGTCGTAGGACGGTCCGTCGTGTCACGAGCCGGCGACAGCAGGAGCAGGTATTCAGCATTCTTCACGAGCCGTCGTCCAGCCGCGGCCAGGAGATATCCGGGTGACGGCCGTTCCGTCTCCTCAATCGATCGACGGACTGCAGACTGCACGCCCAGCACCGCGACAAGGGCAAGGGCACTCGTGAGGAGGCTCGCGGCCGCAGCCCCAGTGACCCCGTATGCGGCGGTCAGCACACACACGGCAGCGACGGAGACAACCAGCTTCGCCAGCTGCACCACGAAAAGCGGACGGACTCTGCGTGTGGTGGTCAGAGTGAGAATCGGCCCAACAGCGAAAGCGGAAACCACCATCGCGATGGCGAAGATCCGGGCGCTCGCGGCGTACGTGACGAACTGGGGTCCGTAGAGCAGCCTGAGGAGCGCGGGCGCGGCCACCAGGACCGCGATGCCGCAGACGGTCGCCGCCACGACCCCTGCCCCCGTGACGAAGCGGGCGACTTTCGCCATGCCCTTCCAGCCACGTTCATCGAGCTGGCGGCTCGCTTCGGGCAAGCCAAAGCTTCCACCGGCATTGATGACCACGATCGTCGGGCCGATCACCAGCCCCTGAGCGGCCTTCAGACCTCCGAATGCCGCGGGTCCAAGCAGCGCGCCCGCCACGATCAGATAGAGCTGGGTCGCCCCCCAGCTGGCGGCGCGCTCGCTCGCCAACCACCTGCTCGTGGCCCAACGGGATCGGAGAAAGGCCAGCCCCCCGTGAATCGACGGTCGTACGGAGAATTGCCGAAGACCGTAGAGGGCGGCAGCGGCAGCTCCCAGGCCCCATGCCGAGACGACCGCGAACACCGAGTGCTGACCCGTGAGGAGCACCACGGCGAACGCCAGTGCCTGCACGGTGTTGAACAGGAGGTCGTTGTGGAGAGACTTCTTGGGCGTCCCCTGCATGAAGCCGATCCATCGCCAGTAGTCCTGCAAGTCGAGCACGACGATCCACGGGGCCACCGCCAGCATGCCAGTCCCAAACGTCGGCTCCCCGACCAGGAGGAGGACCGTGCCGAGAACGGCGAAGAAGCACGCCGCCGTCAGTCCGAGGGTCACGTCTGCCGCAAACCCCCGCCGGACGAACTCGTCCCTCTGCTCCCCACGCATATCGCCCAAGATCGCCATCGGATCGGTGATCAACGACCGGTGCATCGTCGTCAGGAGAATCCAACACGTGTACGCCAGGGCGAAGGCTCCCAGGCCAGCGGGTCCGCTGATTCGGGCGACCACCACTCCGACCGCAAAATTGGATGCCGCCGCCACGCACTGGTCGACCATGGTGATGGAGGCGCGGCTGGCCGTACTGCCGCGCCACCTCGCTCTGAGCCGGGAGAGAGACATTTGCTCTACCCGTCTCGGTTGCCGCGAGTGCTGAGGGGCTCGCGATCGGGGGTGTACGCCATTGGAGTAGGGGGTCGAGACGAAGCGCCCTCTGATTCGAACGCCCCGCACATGACAGAGCAGGACGGCGTCACGCAGATACAACCCCGCGGTGGCACCCGGGGTGGCACCGCGGCGTTCCCGTGGAGCCCGTCGCAGGCTGCGCGGCGCTCAAGATCCAGCCAGGGAGCCGTCACTCCCGGCCGCAGGGACAGTCTCCATCACTGGTGGGCAAAAGTCATCAATCTGCCGTATCTGCTGTGCCACTCGGGACTCCGTATAGCCATCGGCACCTCATCCAAACTCGCCGACCCCATCACACCGAACCAGTGCTCAACAACGACCCACCTCAGCCCTTCGAAACGGCCACTTCGCCGGATGGTTCTTTCGTCAACGGCGCAAAGATCTCCGTCATCGTCGTTGCCGCCGAACGACTCTTCCGCCTTGGCTTGGGTCGGCTGCTCAGCGAGGACGATCGGCTGGACGTCATCGCTGTCTCCGATGGTGAGCCAGAGTTCCTCGAACTCTGCAAGGCCACCTCGGTCGACGTTGTCCTGATCGATCTTCAGCTGTCGCGGACCGACGCTATCGACCTGGTGCGGTTGCTGGCTTCGGAGTGCCCAACTACCAGGACCATCGTCTTGACCTCGAACGCTGATTGGCGTGTGCGTCCAGCCATGATCGCGGGTGCCACCGGCATCCTCCTGAAGGACACGTCCCCCGAAGCGATCAAGGCTGCGGTGGTGTCAGTGCATCTTGGTGATCAGGTTCTGTGCGCCGAAGCCGCACGTTGGGTTCTCGGCGAAGAGCCGTCCACCCATCTGACTCAACGAGAGTCTGACGTCCTGAGGATGGTGGCCCAAGGTGCGAACAACGCTGAGATCGCCACTCAGCTCCATCTCGGTCAGAAGACCGTGCGCAACTACGTGAGCCGCTTGTATCGCAAGCTCGATTTGAGCAACCGCGCGCAGATCGCCACCTACCTGGTCACCACCGACACGGTACACAGTGCCGGCCAGACTGAATCGGCACTGGCCCAGAACGAGTCTTTGGTCGACCGTCAGTGAACGAACAACCTCTCAGCCTGCGCTCATCGCTTCACGAGGTCTGGCGCCGTCGGTTGCTCATCATCATCGTCGCCGCGCTGTGTGGAATGGCTGGAGCCGCGTATGGCGCAGTCAAGCCCGCCAACCCGACCGCGATTGCGTTGGTTCTCCTCCCGCCAATCGGCGCCGGTTCGGGTGCGACAGGCAATTCGGGAACGACGGGCAACTCCGGAGCGACGGGGAGCGACGTCCACACTGACGCCGTCATCGCAGGCAGCACACCCGTCCTGGCCGCGGCCGGTGCCGAGGTGTCGCCACGACTGGGAGCAATTGGAGTCAGGGACCTCGTCACGATCGAGCCGCTCAGTGAACAGGTCATGCAGATTCAAGCTCGGGCTCCCGAGAGTACTTACGCCGTGCAGTTGGCCAATGCTGTCGCGACGAGCTACGTCGCCTACATGGGCCAGTTGGAGGCCAGTTCTGCGGGACCCGGAGTGTCCGCCCTGCAGCTCGAATCCGCCCAGCTCACCAAGCAGATCAAGAACCTGCAGGCCCAGATGAACACAGTGTCCGGCCGCATCACCTCCGAAGGTGCCGGGTCGAGCGCCGGCGAACAGGATGTCGCCCTACTGGGCTCACTTCAAAGTGAGCAGAACCAGGTCTCGCTACAACTCAACAGCGTCTCCAGCCAGATCGCATCCGCCCAGCTCGCGAGTGGCGCGACGGAGAAGACGACTCGAATCCTTCAGAAGGCCACCCCACAACCGGTATCCCCCTATGCCTTCCCCATCGAAGCGGGTCTCGTCGGCCTCGTCATAGGTCTGTTGGGCGGAACGATATTCGTCCTCGTGCGCTTCCAACGCGGGCATCGGCTGCGCCTACGAGACGAGATCGCGCGCTCGGCTGGAGCCCCGGTGATCGCTTCGCTCGACGCACCAGGCTGCGCGAGTCCTTCTGCATGGCGAGAGCTCCTCGCCAGTCAGCCACGTGCGACCAACGAGTGGGCCCTCAGGAATGTTCTGCAGTCGCTACGGAGCAGCGCAGGCCAGCGACTGATTCAGCGAGTCCGAGTGATCTCGTTCGCCGGCGACTCACCGGCCCTGACGACCGGGCCCCGATTGGCCCTGCACGCTGCGGCCTCGGGCATACCGACTGTGCTGGCGCCAGAGGATCCCGACGAGCCCGGGGACCGCTCGCTCGTGCCCCTGTGGGCAGCCTTTACCGGCGCGGAACCCCTGGGCCGAGGATTGCCGTTCACCGTGGGATTGGAACACATCGCCGACGATCCTCCCCAGCTCCTGGTCTCACTCGTGCTCTTCGACGGCACGTCAGAGCTTGCTTTTCCGCCCGACACAATGAACCTCTTGTCCATCTCGTCGAACTTTGTCACGGCGGACGAGCTTGCTCATCTGGCGCTCGAGGCGGTGGACACCGGATGCGCTCTGGAGGGTGTGGTGGTGGTGAACCCCGATCCGGCAGACAACACAAGCGGCCTGGTCGCCAATGACACGCTCCGCCTGTTGCCATCCCGTGCGCGCGTCGATGCTGGCGAAGGCGACCCGGTCATCTTGGCGGCGCACACCGGCAACGCACACGCCTCGCCGGAACGCCTCTCGAGCAGGGAGGGCTAGTGGAGACGACCGTGCCTGACGAGGACGTTGCCCTGGGCCCGATGATCGGGTTGCGCTCCGTGATGGCCACGTTACGACACCGCCGGCGCGTCTGGCTGGCGACGGGGTTCGTCGGTCTGATCGTCGGCGCCAGCCTGCCCTTCGTGATCCCCCACAAGTACTCGGCAGTGACCGACCTGTATCTGTCCCAACCTGCTGGCTCCGACCCGACGCAGGCCGTCGCGGACGACGTGTCCCTCCTGAAGACGCAGGCGGTGGCTGAGGAAGCGATCTCCGCGGGCCACCTCCACATGACGCCGAACGCGTTGCTGTCCCACTACAGCGGCCTCGCCGTGAGTGGCAACCTCATGTCGATCAAGTTCGGCGGGACATCCCAGATGGACGCGGTGTCGGGCGCCAGGGCCGTGGCACAGGCGTTTCTCACCGTCCAGGCCCGGGAGCTGGCCCTCCAGACCAACGTGCTCGTCCGCGACCTTCAGTCGCAGATCTCCGACGTCAATTCGGCGATCAGCAATCTGAATCATTCCATCAACGACCTCTCCGGGGCGGCGGCCAATCAGCAGTCGACCAATCAGCTCGCGGATCTGGTCAACCAGCGAAGCGCCGACGAGTCGCAGGTGTCGCAGCTGCAAGATCAGGTTCAACAGGCCCAGCTGAGCGAACAGACCGCCGACCACGTCAGCCATGTGCTCGACCCGGCAGCACTCGTGCCGGTCTCGACGAAGAAGGTTCTCCTCGTGGATGCACTCTCAGGCCTGATAGTCGGTGTGGCGCTCGGTCTCGCCGGGCTGATCTTCAGCTCGCTCCTCTCGGAGCGCCCACTTGACCGCTCTACGGTGGCAGCGACTCTCGGGGCGCCCGTGGAACTGAGCGTCGGGCGCTACCGCAGTCCTCGTCTGATGCGTAGGCGCCGTTTGTCTCGGCAGCTGAGAGAGCCGACGCCGTCGCTTCTCATGATCGAGCGTCGGCTCCGCGGCCATCTCGAGTCTGCACCCGGGTCGGCCCTGGCCGTCGTGACGGTGGGAGCCGCCGAGCCGGCGGCGCTGGCTGTCGGAGCGTTGGCGCTCGCCCTATCCGCCGAGGGGCACCGGGTGGTGGTGGTCGATGCAGCCGACGACCGGCTCCTGGCCTCCATCCTCGGCCTCACCCCGGTAGCCCAAACGATGGAGACGTTCCAGATCCGAGCCGTGGGAGGTCCTCCCGTGAGGGTGCTGGTGGCACCGGAGGACCCGGCGCAGATGGCCGAGAAGCCACCGCCCGACGACGCCGATGCCCTGCTGGTGCTGGCCACACTCGACGCTGCCTTCGGCGCGGAGCACCTTGCCCCGTGGGTGACGGACGCGGTCATGATCCTGCCCGCCCGCGGAGTCACCCTCACCCGAATGGGTGTCAGCCGCCAAATGTTGCGGGAGGCCGGCATCTCGCTGCGCTCAGTCGTCCTGTTGGGTTCAGATCCCCAAGACGAGACTTCCGGTTCCCTCGGTACGGTTGACTATCGGTTCACTCCGTTGGAATCAGCGGAAGCGTCGAAGTAGACACCTCGTGGAGTCCGCCGCAGCCTTGGGGAACCATCGCGTGGACCCGCGAGACGACTCTCGCCTGCGTCGGGTGGCCGTCATCTGGGCCTTGCTCTTCTTCAACGCGCTCACTCCCGCACAGGGCTCTCTCCTGGCGATCCCGCACAGGGTCAGCCAGCTCCTGACCCAGGGGTCCCTCTTCGTCGCCCTCGTCTTGGTGCTGACCATCAATCCCCGGATGCGGATCAGGCCCAACTGGTTCCTCGGTCTGTACACCCTGCTCGCAGTGACCTCGCTGGCGATGAGCGTTCGCCTCGTCGGCCTGGGAACCGCGTATCGAAGCTTCCGCCTGATCGCGTTTCTCTTCGTACTGTGGCTCCTCACTCCATGGTGGGGTAGACGAGACTTGCTCGTGCTGCGCAGCCAGATGCGCCTGCTCGTGATCGTTCTGGCCTCCGTCGTTCTTGGGCTCTTCATCGCGCCCGGACACGCCCTGGCCGCTGGGCGCCTCGTGGGCACGATCTGGCCGATCCCGGCGCCCCAGGTTGCGCACTATGCCGCCGAGCTCACCGGCCTCACAACGGTGCTGTGGCTCTGCCGCCTGGTATCGCGTCGTCGTGCCCTCCTGGTGGCGGGGCCGGCTTTCCTCGTTCTCATCCTCACCCATACGCGCACGGCCCTCACAGCGATGATCGCAGGCCTGCTCGTTGCAGGGGTCAGCCTGTTCCTCTCCAGGCGACGAGTCCGCCGGACGTTCGTGACGGTGTTGGTCGTGGTCGTGGCACTCGGACTTCCGGCTTCGCCGTTCCTGGCGAGCTGGTTGGCGCGAGGAGAGAGCGGACAGAGCCTCACGGATCTCACCGGCCGCACCAAAGCGTGGTCTGCGGTGCTCTCAAATCCTCGGCCGACCACCAACGTCCTCTTCGGGAGCGGCCTTTCAAACGACAGCGTGACCAGCTCCTCGGAGCCATCGATGAACGGCCTGCCCATCGACAGCAGTTGGGTATCGATCTATCAGGACGAGGGTCTCTTCGGAGAGGCGCTGGTCGCCGCAATCCTCCTGATCCTGATGCTGACGGCTCTCTCGCGGGCACGGGGTCCGACCCGCGCGTTGGCACTGTTTCTGATCGTCTACTGCCTCTTCGCTGGCATCAGTGAGAGTGGCCTCGGTGGCGCGTCGCAATACCTTCTCGATCTGACCGTTGCCGCGTCCCTCGTGACCTTTCCCTCAGCAAGTGGCACGGACTTGACGCTCCTCCCAGAGCGACGACGGCTGCAGGCGACGCATCCATCGGCCCTCAGAGCACAACCATGAAGACGCGAGGCTGCGCCACGTGCTCCGAAGTCGCGGTGATTGACGGTGCCTCAGCCCTCATCGGACGCTAGGGGGATCAGTCAGGCCGGCTCGTCAACCCTTGCGACAACGCCGGCTCCGGGCGCAGGCCCGGCGAAGAGCCGCCCATCTCGGTCAACGGCGGTGCAGGCCTGTGGCGGTGCGGGCGAGGATCCCCTCCTGGATCGCCGTGGCCACGGCCTCCAGCTTCGAGTGCGCGTCGAGCTTGTAGAAGATGTTCTGAACGTGGTTCCGGACCGTGTTGACGCTGATGCAGAGCTCAGAGGCCAGGACCTTGTTGGTCGCGCCGGCGGCCATGAGCTCGAGCACCTCGATCTCTCTTGGGCCGAGGTCGGAGCCGATGCCACGGTTGGTCCGTCCGAGTCGACCCAGCACCCCCCGCAGCTCTATGAACTTCTCCGGGATCTCGCCTTGGTGTGCCGCAACAATCGCCGCCATCAGCGTCTCCCCAGACTCGCCCTTACTGACGAAACCCGAGCAGCCCGCCGTCACCGCCCGGAGAAGCGTCTCATGATCGCTCCAGCTCGTGAGCATCACGACCTTGACGTCGGGCATGATCGCCTTGATGGTCTCCGTCGTCTCGACGCCGTTGCCGTCGGGAAGATCGAAGTCCATGAGGATGACGTCGGGCGCATAAGCCTGGACGGCCTCAACGGCCTCCGCCGACGTGCGGGCGCTGCCAACGAGGCGCACGTTGGAGTGGCTGGCGAGGAGTCGACCGAGCGACTCGACGAAGATCTCGTGGTCGTCGACGATGAAGACTCTGACGCGCTCTTCCGGATCCTCGTCCGGGTATTGGAGTCGTATGGCCCGGATCTCATCGAGACACTCGAAGAAGGCATCGATCAGGCGGGGTTCGAACTGCCTTCCGCGTAACGACATCATGATCTCAGTCGCCTCGCCCAGGCAAAGGGGTGGCTTGTATACGCGCTCGCTGGTGAGCGCATCGAACACGTCCGCCACCGCGGCGATCCTCGCCTCTTCGGGAATGGCCTCCCCGCAGAGGCCACGGGGGTATCCAGTTCCGTCCCACCACTCATGGTGACTCAGGGCGATTTGCGCCGCTGCCTTCATCACCGGTCCGGTAGACCCCGCGAGCAGCCGGTAGCCGATGGTGGGATGACGCCGCATGGCAGCGAGTTCATCCGGTTCGAGCCAACTTGGCTTGAGGAGGATGGTGTCGGCGACACCGATCTTGCCGACGTCGTGCAGGGCAGCCGCCAACCGGAATTCCTCTGGAGTCAAGCCGGAGAATCCGACGCGCACGGCGAGGCAGGCGGCGTACCTGCTCATGCGCTCAATATGGCGTCCTGTCTCCTCGTCACGAAGCGACACCGCCCTCGAGAGCCTCTCGATCATCTCGACCGAGTCCATCGCCTCGGCATCGCCTTGACACTCGATTTCGTTCACGAGACCCGTCAAGGCACGCGACCTCGTGATCTCGCGTCCTCCACTCCGGTTCCGAGCGGTTCGCAGGTGCTCCAACTCACGGCGTCGCAACGCCCCCGACAGGGCGATGAGTATCTCGTTCGACGTGAACGGCTTCGTGACATAGCCGAAGGCCCCGATCTCGAATGCGGTGCTCGCTATCCTTGGGTCGTCCTGACCCGTCATCATCACGATGGCGATATCCGGGTGGTCGGCCACGAGGCGGCGGGCGAGGTCAAGCCCCGACTCCCCGGGCATGCGGATGTCGCACAGGGCAGCCTCGTAGGCATCACAGGTCGCGAGCAGGGCTGTCGCATCCGCGCTGCTCGACGCCTCGTCGCACTCGTAGCCGGCCTGCACCAGAATCCGCGCGACGGAGCACCGTACGATGCTCTCGTCGTCGACCACGAGTACCCTGCTCACCTGCGGGCCCCCGGACTATGACTGGGCATCTCGTTCCAAGACGCTTCGAATCTTCAGCAGAAGCGCACCCGCGTTGAACGGCTTCTCCACGAGGTCGACATCCCTCTCCAGCAGCTCGCGGTGCAGGACCACGTCCTGGCTGTACCCGCTCATGAAGAGCACGCGGATCGCCGGCCGCTCCTGTCGCATCTGCTCCGCGAGCTCCCGACCGGAGCGCCCCGGCATGACGACATCGGTGAGAAGGAGTGGGATCTCGGTCGAGCAGGCTCGGCTCAAGACGACCGCCTCGTCGGCTCCGTTGGCAGCCAAGACGGCGAAGCCGTGCTGCTCCAGCAGCCTCCGGGTCGACTCTCGGACGATGTCCTCGTCCTCGACGAGAAGGATGGTCTCGTGCGCAGTGCGGTCGCCAAAGTCGGTCGGGGGCGTATCCTCGCTCGACTCGGTCTCGTCGGTCACGGGAAGCAGGACCCGGATCGTCGTGCCCACCTCGGGCTCGGAGTAGATCCGGATGTCACCACCGGCCTGTGTCACGATCCCGTACACCGTCGCGAGCCCGAGACCCGTGCCCTCCCCCTCCGGCTTGGTCGTGAAGAACGGCTCCAGCGCTCGAGCGATGACATCGGGCCCCATACCGCTCCCCGTGTCGGACACGGACAATCGGCAGAAGAGGCCAGTGTCCACCGGGCGCAGACGCGCGTACTCGTCATCGGCGCGGAAGCGTGCCGTCTCTATGCCCAGGACCCCGCCGTGCGGCATGGAATCCCTGGCATTGACGGCGAGATTCATGATGACCTGCTCTATCTGACCCCGATCGGCCTTGACTGGCGGGAGGTGCGGGTCGAGGCTCGTGCGCAGATCGATGGATTCCCCGATGGTCCGCTGCAGCAACTTCTCCATGTCCTGCACGATCACGTTGAGATCGAGGACCTCCGGTTGGACGACGTCGCGCCTGCTGAAGATCAGCAGCTGGCGAATCAGTTGTGCCGCCCGCGTGGCGATGTTCGAGATCTCCGCCACGTCGTCATGGAGCGACATGGCATCGGGATCCTCCGTGACGCCGAGTCGCGTGGCCAGATGGCTGAGGCCGTCGCCGACCAGGGTGGCGTAGTTCATGATCCCAGCGAGGATGTTGTTGAAGTCGTGGGCGATTCCGCCGGCCAGCCTGCCCACGCTCTCGAGACGCTGAGCCTGGTACAGCTGCGCCTCCAGGACGGCGCGCTCCTCCTCGCGTTGGGTCTGTACCAACTGAGCCTCCAAGAGCGCACGCTCCGCCTGGATCCGCATTCGCTCGGTGGTGTCCCTGATCGCGGCGAGGACGACACGACCATCCCTGGTCTCGATGGACGAGAGCGAGATGTCGACCGGGAATTCGGTGCCGTCCTTGCGCAACGCGGTGAGCTCCAGCCCGGCGCCCATGGGTCTCGACCGGGGATCACCCAGGTACTCGGTGCGGTGCCGCGCGTGCACGACCTTGGCCCGTTCGGGAATGAGCTGTTCGATCAGATGCCCGATCAGCTCGTCCCTCTGGAACCCGAAGAGGTGCTCTACCTGCTGGTTGGCGAGGACGATGACGCCGGCATCGTTCACGCAGAGGAGAGCGTCGGGGGCGCTCTCAATGATGGCGGCCGCCAACCCCGACGGTTCGTTGCCCCCTTCGCCGCCTGGTTCACCAACCGTCGACTCGGATCCCGCCATGGATCACCTCGAGCTTTGGTAACTCAGCTATTCCTCAGTTTGGCCATGGTACCGGTCCCATGGCCCGGTGAATAGACATGGGGGGTGGATGGAACCGGGCACGCTCCGGCATGCGGCAACGGCTGGGGTCGGGCACCGACGTGTGAAACTCCCCCTTCAGGCTGGGCCTCCTCTGCAGTGCGTGGTTCGGCAGCGCCGATTGCAGGCGCCGGTTCACCCGACAGGAGGTTGTCGATCTGTTGTCCGATTCGGACATCGGCCATCGGTACGGAGTGTGAGGTGCGCCACCCCGTGCCGATGTCTAGCGGTTGTCGAGACGCCCGATCTCGCGGAACCATTCGAGCGTCTGTCCCAGTCCGTCGTCGAGGCTGATGGGCTCGTAGCCCAACCGCTTGTACGTCTTGGTGTCGGTCAGGCTCTTCCGGGGGGCGCTCTCCCGCGCCGCCTTCTTGGCGATGGCCACCAGGGTCGGTCCGAAGACCTGCGCCAGCTCGGGATCGTCGGACGGCTCGATGTCCTCGACGACGCGGTCGAGGCCCGCGAGCCGGCTCATGCGCGTGGCCGCATTCGCGATGCTGACGATGTCCTCGGGCCGGCCGTCGAGCATGTAGCGCTCCCCCGCCACCCCCTTGTCGAGGGCCAGGATGCAGCCGCGGGCGATGTCCTCGGCGAAGACCCAGCTGACCGGGAACTTGAGGTAACGCTCGATTCGGCCGCGAGCGGCGGACAGCAACACGCGGTTGAAGCTGGTCATCCCGAGTGCGTTGCTGACCACGGGCGACGGACCGAAGATCGCCCCGGGGTGGGCACTCACGACGTCCCGCCCGGCGGCGGCGCGTGACATCGCGTCCAGGAAAGCCGCCATCTTGGTGATGGTGTACGGGTCCGAGCTCGGCTCCTTCGTCACGGGGGCGTCCTCCCGGTCGAGCCCCCCGTCGGTGTCGAAGAAGGTCCCCGTGCTCACCGCCACCACGCGCCCCAGGCCGACCGCCTCCGCCGCGTCCAGCACGTTCTTGGTCCCGCCGACGTTCACCGCCTCGAAGTCGGCCAGGTTCTGGCTGGCGCCACCCAGCAGCGCGGCGCAGTGGATCGCCGCGTCGCTGCCGGTGGCAGCCCGTCGCACCGCGTCGGGATCGGTCACGTCGCCGGTGACGATCTCGACACCCAGTGCGGCAAGGGGTGCCGTATCCGCGGACTCGCGAGCCAGGGCGCGGATCGCGTCGCCCCGTTCGGTCAACAACCTGCAGATGTTGGCGCCGGCCAGCCCGGTGGCTCCGGTGACCAGGATCGTCTGTGTCATGCAGTCGCGCGGACCGAGGGATCGGCGATCGCCGAGTCGACCTGGTCGGCGCTGTAGGGGATGATCGGGGCACCCTGGCCGAAGAGGTCCAACGTGTGCAGGAAGCGGTGCAGGCCCATGGAGTTCGCGCAGGCGAAGCCGAGCTCGACGATCTGCGCCGACGTGAAGACCTCGCCCAGGCGCCGGTAGACGTCGTCGTCGATGGCGTGGTGGTCGGCCGAGAGCAGGTCCAGGAATTCCACGGCGAGTCGCTCCTGGTCGGTCAGGTCGGAGTGGCCGGGTGCGATGAGACAGGCGACGTCCTCGTCCGAGATCGAATCGTGCTTCCTCGACTGCATGCAGGGCTGGCACTCGCCCAATTGGGCGCTGCGGATCCGCAGCAGCTCGAGGATCCTGCCCCCCAGGAGGGACTGCTGCCCCCAGGCGTGACGGGCAACGTCCGTCATCAGGATCTGCGAGGTCTTGTAGGCGAAAATCTGGAGCGGGACCGGCGTCGCGTAGGTGCCGTCCGCCACCCCCTCCTCGATGATCCGTCGTGGTTCCGGCGCCAGCTCCTCCAGCGGAATCGGCTCGATTCTCGGCATGCTCACCCCCAGGGCTCTTCCGGCAGGGCCGGCGTCGATCTGCTCCTGCAGCGACGGACCTACTGTACTGTCACCCCGTGCCGATCGACCCTTCGTCCATACTGCTGACCGACCGCGTGGCCGTCGTGACCGGGGGCGGCTCCGGAATCGGCCGGGGCATCGCCCGCGGCTTCGCCGCCTTCGGGGCGAAAGTCGCCATCTGGGAGCGCCACGCGGACACGGCGGCGGCGGCGGCCGAGGAGGTCGACGGCATCGGCATCACCATCGACGTGCGCGAGTCCACCGAGGTGGACGCTGCGCTGGATCGCACGGTGGCCGAGTTGGGGCCGGTCAGCATCCTGGTGAACAACGCCGGTGGCGTCTTCTCCTCCCCCCTCCTCGAGACCTCGGAGAACGGCTGGGACGCCCTCTACCGGTCGAACCTCAAGCACGTCATTCTGTGCACGCAGCGGGTCGCACGGGGAATGGTCGGGCACGGGATCGGCGGCAGCATCATCAGTGTGACCTCCATCGAGGGCGTCCGCGCCGCTCCGGGCTACGCGGCCTACGCCGCGGCGAAGGCCGGCGTGATCAACTACACGAAGACCGCCGCCCTGGAGCTGGCGCCGCACCACATCCGGGTGAACGCCCTGGCGCCGGACATCACCATGACCGAGGGGATCGCCGCGGTGGCCCCGCCGGGAGGCGAGGAGAGGTTCGGCTACACGGTGCCGATGGGCCGGGCCGGGCACGTGGACGAGATGGCCGGCGCAGCGGTGTTCCTGGCCAGTGAGCTCTCCAGCTACATCACCGGCCAGACGATCCACGTCGACGGCGGGACGCACGCCGCCAGCGGGTGGTACCACCATCCGGAGACAGGCGAGTACGTCCTCGGGCCGAGGTGAGCGCCGGCGCTTCGCTCAGTCGTCCCCGGCGAGCCCGACGTGGGCCGACATACCCCCGTCGACGGCGATCATCTGCCCCGTGATGTAGCGCGACTCGTCCGAAGCGAGGAACACGACGACGCTCGCAATGTCGTCGGGCTCACCCACGTAGGGGGTCAGCGTCGCCTTTCCCAGGCCCGCCAGCATCCTGGCGTCCAGGTGGGCTCGCACGGCATCGGTGATGACGAGACCGGGCAGGATCGTGTTGACCCGGATCCCCTGCTTGCCGTGACTGGTCGCCACGTACATGGTGAGAGCGTTGACCCCCGCCTTGGAGACCCCGTAGGCGGTCCTGGTGCGGTCGCCCTTGAGGGAGGCCCCCGACGACATGTTGATGATCGACCCACCGCCGCCGCGCACCATCTCGGGCACGGCGTGCTTGCAGGTCAGCATCTGGCTCCGCAGGTTCACGGCCATGGTGCGCTCCCACACGTCGAGGGACAGCTCGGACACTGCGGTGTCCCTGGTGAGGAAGTCGGAGTCCGTGAGCGCCGCATTGTTGTGGAGCACGTCCAGACGGCCGAAGCGGGACGTGGTGAAGGCGACCGCGTCGGCGACCTCGGCCTCCTCCGCCAGGTCGGCGCGGAAGAATGCACCGTCGCCACCCAGCCCGGCGATGCTCGCAGCGGAGCGCTGCGCCGCCTCCTCGTCGACGTCGACCACGACGACCGAGGCGCCCTCCCGGGCCAGGGCCCGGGCTGACGCCCCTCCGATGCCCCCCCCGCCTCCGGTGACGATGGCAACCCTGTCGTTGAGACGTCCCATGATCTCCTCGTCTTGCGTCTGTGCCCCGAGTGCCCGACCCTACGCGCGCTCGATGATGAACCCCTCGTGCGGGGCCAGCCGGAGCGGGCCCCCGACCACCTCACGCTCGCGGGCACGGTCGGTGCAGACCCGGACCGTGCCCTCCATGCTCTCCACCGCGACTTCGCCGGCCGACATGTTGAGGGCCACGACGTGGCGCTCCCCGCGCTGCCATGCCCAGGCCCCCTCGGGAGAGGGCAGCGTTGTGTAGTCGCCCTCGCTGAACGCAGGGTGGCAGCGCCGGAAGTCGATCAGGCGCCGGCAGAGCGCGAGGACCGAGTCCGGGTCGTCGCGCTGCGCCGCCACGTTGGCGGCCGCCACGTCACCGAGCGGGAGCCAGGGCCGCGCTGCGGCGGTGAAGCCGCCGCCGGGTGCGTCGCTCCACTGCATGGGGGTCCGGCCCGCGTCGCGGCCCTCGTAGTAGGGGTAGAAGCGCACGCCCAGGGGATCCCGCATGTCCGCGTGGGCGACCGTGACGTTGGCCATGCCGATCTCGTCGCCCTGGTAGAGCACCGGGGTGCCACGCAGGCTCAGGAGCATGAGGAGGGCCAGGCGAACCCGGCGCGGATCGTCCTCGGCCCACCTGGTCGGGAAGCGGAACATGTCGTGGTTCGAGCCCGTCCAGGCCGGCCACGCTCCGGGCGGCAGCGCCGCCTCGGTCTCCTCCACGATCGCCCGCATGGCGCCCGCGCTCAAGGGCGCGTTGATGAAGTTGAAGTTGAAGGCCAGCCCGAGCTCGTCCTGGCCGTGGCCGTAGTAGAGGGCCAGCGAGTCCACCGGGACCGGCGTCTCACCGATCAGGAGCCGGGGATCGTCGTAGCCGTCAGCCAGGCGGCGCCAGCGCCGGATCACCTCGTGCACCTCGGGCCGGTTCGCGTTGTAGACGCTGCGCTGGCCGTACATCTGCGTCTCGAAGTCGTCCTCCTCGGTGGCCGCAGGGTTGTCCCGGAGCTCCGCGTCCTTGATGATGATGTTGCAGACGTCGATGCGGAACCCGGCCACACCCCGGTCGGACCAGAAGCGGAGGATGCCGTCGAACGTGTCGCGCACGTCCTCGTTCCACCAGTTGAGATCCGGTTGCGACTCCAGGTGGTTGTGGAAGTAGTACTGGCCGGTCTGCTCGTCGAACGTCCACCCCGGGCCGCCGAAGCTGCTGACCCAGTTGTTCGGTGGAGCCCCACCCTCCTTGCCTTCGGCCCAGAGGTACCAGTCCCGATGAGCGGCGCTGCGCGACGATCGGGAGTCGAGGAACCATGGATGCTGATCACTCGTGTGATTGGGCACAATGTCCATGAGGACGCGGATGCCCCGCTTTCCCGCCTCCACGACGAGAAGGTCGAAATCGTCGAGCGTGCCGAGCTCGGGCGCGACGGCGCAGAAGTCGGAGACGTCATAACCCCAATCGGTATTGGGAGAGACGGTCACCGGCGAGAGCCAGATGCCGTCGACGCCGAGCCAGGCCAGGTGGTCCAGGTGCTCGACGATGCCGGGGAGGTCGCCCACGCCGTCGGCATTGGAGTCGGCGAAGGATCTCGGATAGATCTGGTACAGGACGCCCGTTCTCCACCACGGGCCGGCGGCGTGGTCCACGCCTAGGGCGTCAAGGCGTCGGGCACCGCATCGCGCCAGGGTGAGAGGTCGAGCATCGGGTACCGGGCCGCCACCCCCGACAGGGTCTGCTGGTTCCAGTAGGGGTGACCGGGTGGAGGGAAGCCCAGCACGGTCAGTTGGCGCTCGCTGGCACCGTCCACGAAGCGGTACCACGACAGGTCCTCGCCTGCGTTGGGCAGTCCGAAAGACCCCAGCCAATCCGTGGCGGCCGGCTTGTAGGAGACGTGCAGCATGAAGCGCGCCGCCCCTGTCGCCGTCATGCGCACGCCGCGGTGGTACACGTCGGGGCGGTAGACCAGAATCGATCCGGCGGGGCCCGACGCCGGCACCTCCGCCGNNAACATGGTGAGCTGCTGGTAGCCGGGCTCGTGGCGCGGCACGACGAGGGTGTGGTTGCCGAAGTCGGCGTGGAGCAACTGCTCGTCGCTGAGGGCGCCCTCGGAGTACTTGGCGCTCAGCATGGCCTGGTACATGCGCAGGTCCGAGTCCGCCAGGCCCAGGAGCTGCTCGGCCAGATCGATGACGCAATCGTGCACCACGAGGTTGTTGAAGGCGCTGTCCTCGAACGGGAAGCGGGGCATGACCTGGTGCGAATCGACCCGGAAGGGCTCGTTGCGCGCCGGGTCGGCGTCGGCGGCGAACTCCTCCGCCGTGGGGAAGAGCGTCAGCAGCGCCGCCTGGGCCGCCGCGACCGAGTCGGGCGGCAGGAGCCCCTGCACCAGGCACCAGCCGTCCTCGTCCCACTGGGCCCGCACCGCGTCGTCGATGACCGCCATCAGCCGGGCCCCGGAAGCGGCTTCGACGTCTGCACGGTGTGCCAGCAGACCCCCTGGGGGGGCAGATTGCCCCGCGGCAGGTTCAGCGCCTTCTCGCAGGGGATGGGAATCAGCCCCAGGGCGGACTCGATGGACTCCTCGTAGTCGGATGGCAACGGGTGAGGAACGTAGCTCTGACTGGACTGGGCGGCAAGGACAGGGAAGAAGGCGTTGAACGGCATCAACGGGATCACCGACGTCACCCCGGCCGCTGACTTGTCCTGTGGCGCGTGCCTCTCACGATGGTGCTGAGCCCTCCCCCTGATCCCCGATGCGGCGGAAGCTTGCCATATCGGCCGTCCCGACGGGGTTCGAGCCGAAGCCTTCGGGCCCGCCCGGGTGCCAGCACGAGGGTCGACGACGGGGTACCCACCTTGGTGCAGCCCCGCGCCCTGGGAGCGGTCGTCTTCGCCAACGTGGTCGCCCTCTTCCCCGGGCGCGTCGCCGCCCGGACGCGCACGTCGCTCCTGCTGCGGGCGGAGTAGTCCGGGCCCGGCGCCCGGACCCCGCTCAGCCGTCCGGGCCCTCTCGGGCGCCCCTCGGCCCCGGTCGCGGCATCCGGGCAGGCGGGAAGGCCTCAAGCTCCGCGGCAAATCTTCCGAAATTTCCATGTGGACACCCATGCCATGGCACGCCCCAAGCTGCAGACCTCGCGCCACCTCCGGCGCACGAAGCTCGTCGCAGCGTTCACGGTCAGCGCGCTCGCCGGTATCGGGTCCTACTCCACGACCTACTCCGTGCTCGCCCGAATTTCCGAACCTGCCGCTGTGGTGGGCGCCGCCTCGCCGCCGGCGGCCCAGTCCCACGGCGATTTGAGCGCGGTGGTCTCGCCGGCGCCCCGGCCCGCCCCCTGAACCAGCCCCGGAGACGGCTCAGATCTCGGCGTCGGACGTGGCGTCGCGCACGATCCGTCTCACCAACGACTGCATGAGGGCCCACGCCACGTCGGGGTGGTCCTGCACGAAGGGCCGGAACTGCCACGCGGTCAGCGCGTAACACTCGAGGTCGGTCTCCGCCGTCACCTCTGCCATCCGGGGGCCGTCGTCGATGAGCGCGACCTCGCCGAAGTGGTCCCCCGCCTTGAGCGTCCGGACCCGATTCCCGACCACCGTCACCGTGGCGGTGCCACTGGCGATGATGAAGAAGCCCACGCCCGGCTTGCCCTTCTCAATGATGACCGAGCCGGCCGGGAACGACCGCTGGTTGAGCGTCCCGGCGAGCTGCTTGATGTCCTTCTTCGACAGCTGCGAGAACAGGGGCGCGTTCCTGATTGCTTCCTGGACGTCAATCATGATCGCACCGTACACGTCGCGCGGAGCCCGGACACGGCCGTTCCGGGCCGGCCCGCGGCGCGGTCAGGTCCGCGCCACCTCGGGCATCGCCCCCCGCCAGTGCCCGAGCGTCACCACGAACCGCGACCCCCCGTCGTCGTCGACGGGAGACACCGCCCTCACGCTGCCGCCCATGGCTGATGCCAGCTCGGCCACGATGGCCAGGCCCAGCCCCGATCCCATCCGGCGGTTGGGCCCGCGGTCGGCCCGGTAGAAGCGCTCGAAGACGCGGGCCAGGTCGCCGGCGGCGATGCCCGGGCCGTCGTCGTCGACCGTGATCACGCAGGCTCCCGCCGCGCCGTCATCCGTCATCCCGACCGTCACCGTGGTCCGGGCGAACGTCATGGCGTTCTCGAGCAGATTGGCCAACAGCTGGGCCAGCCGGTCCGGGTCGGCCGCCACGTGCGGGTGGGGTGGCCCGACGACAGCACCCGGCGCTCCCCCGCCGGTGGGCACCTGCAACACGATCCGCAGCCCTGCTCTGGCCGCGGCAGGCAGGAACCCCTCCGTCGTCGTGGTGACGACCTCGGCCGCGTCGGTCGGGCGCAGGGAGATCGACATCTGCCGCGCCTCGAGCTTGGTCAGGTCGAGCAGGTCGCCGACCAGGCGCTCCAGGCGGCGCGCCTCCGCGATGATCACGTCGGCCGCCTGCCCGTTGTCGTCGGTCGCCCCGTCCTGAATCGCCTCGGCGAAGCCCCGGATGGAGGTGAGCGGCGTGCGCAAGTCGTGCGACACCGCCAGCAGGAGGTGACGCTCCCGGGCCCGGCCGTCCTCGAGGCGCTGGGCCATGTCGTTGATGGAGCCGGCCAGCGACATGAACTCGGGGTAGTCGCTGCGCCGCACCGGGACGCGGCTCTCCAGTTCGCCGGACGCGATGCGGCCGGTCACCTCCATGGCCTCCACCAGCGGGCGGGCCATACGGCGGCTCATCTGCCACGCGACCAGCGCAGCCACGAGCAGCGCCGCTCCGCCGGCGACGATGAAGTAGCCCCAACTGGGCCCGAGCCCGCTGACGTCGCGTGTCAGGAGGACGGCGAAGGTGCCGCCCAGTCGCAGGCGCTCGGACAGGCGCTGGCGCTCCGCCTCGGTCAGGCTCACCGGCGCCACCGCGTAGACCAGGTTGCCCGACCTCCCCGACACCGTCTGCCCCGACTGGACCGCCGCCACGTCGACGTGCAGGCCCGTGGCGTCGGAGGGCAACGGGGTCACGATGTTGCCGAACCGGTCGATGCGGATGATCTCGGCATCTTCGAGCTTGAGGGTCTTCTGCACGACGCGGAGCGCGGCAAGGGACCGCGTCTCGGCCTTGGAGGAGGTCAGGGAGTTGGCCTCGGAGACCAGCTGTTGCTGCGCCTGGGTGCGCGCCGCATTGCGGGTCAGGATGAGGCTGCCCGCCCCGGCGATCACCAGGACCACGGCAACCAGGCCGACCATGGCCAGCATGAGACGGCGGCGCATTCGCTCAGCCGAACCGGTAGCCGACGCCCCACACCGTGGCCAGCGGGAGGTCGGGACCGAGCTTCTTGCGCAGCTGGGCCACGTGGACGTCGACGGTGCGCTCGTCGCCGTACCAGTCGGCGCCCCACACGCCGTCGAGCAGCTGCTGGCGCGACAGCGCGAGACCGAGGTTGTCGGACAGGAAGGCCAGCAGGTCGAACTCGCGGGTCGTGAGGGAGACGACCAGGTCCCCGCGACGCGCCTCGCGGCGCCGCAGGTCGACCTCGAGGTCGCCCACCGTGACCACCTCCTGGGGAGCCGGGCCCTGACGGGTCCGGCGCAGGATCGCCCGTACCCGCGCCACCAGCTCGCGCGGCGAGAACGGCTTGACGAGGTAGTCGTCGGCGCCGAGCTCGAGGCCAAGGATCCGGTCCACCTCGTCGTCGCGCGCGGTCAGGAACAGGACGGGCACGGAACCACGGGCACGGATCTGGCGGCAGACGTCGAACCCGTCGTAGGCGCCGGGCAGGCCGACATCGAGGATCACGATCAGGGGATCCTCTTGCGTGAAGACCTCGAGCCCCTTTTCGCCGTCACTCGCCAGCAACACCCTGAACCCCTCTCGGCGCAGGTAGAGATCCACCAGATCGGCGATGTGCGGGTCGTCCTCGATGACGACGACCGTCCCGTTGTCGGCACTCACGGACCTAGCCTGGCACTTCCCGCACCCCGAAATGCCGGAATGCGGCGATCCCTTACAGAACCCTCACGATTGGCGAACATGCCGATCACCGGTCCGGCTCACCATGTCCTCAGAGGATCCCCGGACGGGGGCCCGACGAGAGGAGCACCCATGTCGACCGCGCGCACACGTCTGATCCGCCTCGGCACCATCTCCCTGGCATCCGTTGCCCTCATTGGACCTGCGACGGCTGCAGGCGCCGCCGCCCCGACCTCGGGCACGGCCGGCAGCGGCGGCTCCAGCGCCGTACCGGCCACCCTCGGCGGCATCAAGGCCAAGGCGACCACGGACAGCACCGACCGCGTGCAGGCGCTCGACTCGGCCATCGCCAAGGTCAACGCAGCGAAGGGCCTGGGCTCCGGGCAGGCCACCCTTGCCGCCTACCTGGGCACCGACGTCACTCCGCTGCAGCAGCTCAATCAGAAGATCCAGGGCGATGCCACCGTGCGGCAGGCGGCGCACGACTTCTCCACCATCTTCGGCTCCTACCGCGTGGACGTGCTCGTCCTGCCGGCCTCGCGGATCGCCGCCGACGCCGACCGTGTCACGAGCACCGTCGTCCCCGCGCTCACCGCCGCCTCGTCAAAGGCGCAGGAACTGGTGAACCCGCAGAACCAGGCGCAGCTCCAGCCGCTGATCGACGACCTCAACGCGCAGGTCAGTGCTGCCTCGAGCGCAGCCAACGGCCTGGCCGCCGGCGTGCTCGCCTTCTCCCCGGCCCAGTGGAACGCGAACCACGACGTCCTCTCACCGGCGCGGTCGTCGGATCAGACAGCCACCGCCGCCGTGGCGAGGGGCCGCTCGGACGTGCGGCAGATCCGCCAGCTCCTCAGGGGCCCGGGCCTGCGCGCCCGGTCCGGCACCGCGACGACGTCGACCACGGGAGGCTGACCAGCACCTCCACGGGGCACCGGTCGACGTACCGACCGGGGACCGGTCAGCTGAGCAGCGACGCCGTGTTCAGGTTCAGCCCGTCCGGCGACTTGGAGCGGTGCACGACCTGGAACTCGGAGAACTCGGCCAGGCCCCAGGGGCCGTTCTCCACCCCGATGCCGCTCCACTTGAAGCCGCCGAAGGGCTGCTCGGGCGACAGCGCCAGGTGCGTGTTGACCCACGCCGTCCCGCACTCGAGCTGGGCCGCCACCGCGGCGGCGCGGTCGGCGTCGGCACCCCACACCGAGCCGGACAGGCCGAAGTGGGTGGCGTTGGCCCGGTCGATGGCGTCACCGAGGTCTCGATACGGCACCACCGGCAGCGCGGGGCCGAACTGCTCTTCGTCGACGATCCTCGTGCCGTCGGAGAGCCCCGTCAGGATGGTGGGCTCGAAGAAGTAGCCCGGGCGGTCGATGGCGTGGCCGCCGGTCACCGCCGTCGCACCGTGGGACAGGGCGTCGGCCACGAGCTCCTTGACCCGCTCGTACTGCGGCGCGTTGTTGATCGGGCCGAGCTTCACGCCCTCCTCGGTGCCCTCGCCGACCTTGATCGATCGCGCGTGCGCCGCCAACCCCTCGACGACGTCGTCGTAGAGGGCNNGCGAAGATCGCCGAGGCGACCACGGCGGGATCGGCGTCGTCGAGCACGATCGCCGGGTCGTTGCCGCCGAGCTCCAGCGTGACCCTCTTGAGGTCCGGGGCGGCCGACAGCGCGACCTTCTTGCCCGTCTCGACCGAGCCGGTGAAGCTGATCTTGCGCGGCACCGGGTGCGAGGTCATCCACGCGCCCAGCTCGTCACTGCCGCTGACGATGTTGACGACGCCCGGTGGGAAGACGTCGCGGAGCAGCTCGCCGACCTTCAGGGTCGTCAACGGGGTGTACGGCGACGGCTTCAGGACGAGGGTGTTGCCGGCGAGCAGCGCCGGGGCGATCTTCCAGAACGCAAGCGTCAACGGGAAGTTCCACGGCGTGATGGCGGCGACGACGCCGAGCGGCCGCCGGGCCAGCTCCACGTAGGCCGTGTCGTCGTCCTGAATGATCTGGGGCGCCAGCTCCAGGTTGGCGAAGTACTGGCTCCAGATCGCCGAGGCGAAGACCTCGATGCCCGCATCGCTCAGCGGCTTGCCCTGCTCGGCCGTCAGGACGGGCGCCAGCTCGGCGGTCGACGCCATGAGCACCTCGGCCGCCTGCAACAGGACCGCCCGCCTGGCCGCCTCGTCCGCCTTCCAGTCGCGGGCCGCCTTGGCGGCAGCGTCGAAGGCGGCGTCGAGCTGTTGGCGGGTGCACTCGGGAGCCTGGGCGAAGACCTCACCGGTGGCGGGGTTCCGGACACCGAACGTTCCCTCGGTCGGAGCCGCCTCCCCTGCGATGGTCATGACGAACTCGGACATGGTGCTCCTCGACTGCGCGCTGTGGGAGGGCTTTCCCCTCCCCGGCCGGACTTCGGTCCTCCTGATCCTCCCATCCGGGCGGCCGCGGCTCAATCGGAATGGCCCAGCCGGTCGACCGCGCCGTCAACGGTGCGTCGTCTGGGCCGCCGGGCTGGGGCGCGGCCCGAGGAGGGCCTACTCGCCCATGCCCTCCGGGCGGGGCCCGGGACCCGTGCCCACGCCGAGCTTCTCCCGGAAGAAGCCGAGTGTCTGGTCGAGTGCCGCCCTGGTCGGCGTGCCCTCCTTGTCCACCAGGTGCTCGGTGAGCACGGAGTGCGCGGACTTGGGGTGCCCGTAGGGGTTTCCCGGGGCGGAGTCGATCTCCACCGCGATGAAGGCGTCGCCGAGCTCGCGGCGAAGCGTCTCGAAGCGCTCCTCGAAGCAGAAGGGGTCGTTCGTGAAGCGCAGGCCGAGCACGCAGGCACCGGCGGCCGTGCGTTCCTTCACCCGGGCCAGGTCCGAGTCGGAGATCCCGACGTCGGCCTTGAACTTCCTGGAGAGCGGGAACGGCAGCGAGGGCTGGCTCAGCACCGGGGCGAGCACGATGTCGTCGACCATCATCGCCAGTGCGAAGCCACCGGTGAAGCACATGCCGACGACGCCGACACCCGGCCCGCCGCAGCGTCCGTGTTCGGCGGCCGCCAGCCTGCGCAGCCAGACGGTCACCGGGCTCGTCCGCTTCAGGGCGAAGGCCGAGAACTCGCGCGAGATACAGGCCGGACCGATCGACCCCAGGGCGTACGCGCCCGACGCGGGGCGGCCCGGTTGGCCGAACAGACTGGGGAGCACCGCCGTGCACCCCGCCGCGGCCACGCGGCGGCCGAACTCCGCCACCCGCGGGGTGATGCCCGGAATCTCGGCGATGACGATCACCGCCGGCCCCGTCCCCATGCGGAAGACATCGCGCCGCTTCCCGTCCACCTCGAAGGACTCCTTGGTGAAGCCCTCGAGCGCGGCCTCCCACCTGCCCACGTCGCCGGTCGCCATGGCCGGACCGTAGCATCGGACGTCGTGGCCGCACCCAGGAGCTCCCTCGACCCGCGTCTGCCCGTCCTGGTCGGTCTCGGGGCGGCGAGCAGCAGTGCGCCCGTGGTCGACCTCATGACCGAGGCCGTGCGCGCCGCGGCGGCGGACGCCGGCGCGCCCGGACTGCTGGGCGCCGTCGATTGCGTGGCGGCCGCCCAGGGCACGTGGTCCCTCACGGACCCGGCGCGTACCGTGGCCCGGCGCATCGGGTCACCCGGGGCGCGCACGCTCCGCGTCGAGGTCGGGGTCTCGCAGCAGGAGATGATCAACCATGCGCTGGCGTCCGTGGCGGCGGGTGAGCACGACACGGTGGTCGTCGTCGGGGGCGAAGCGCGGCGCTGGCTCCGCGGCGGCGGCACCGAGACCGACCTCGAACACGAGCCGCCCGACCGGGTCGTGGAGCGCCCGCCCGACTTCGTGGCGCCCATTGAGCTGGCGGCCGGGATCGTCCTGCCCCCCGTCCAGCAGTACGCCCTCATTGAGAACGCGCTGGCCGCAGCGCGCCGGCTCACCCCGGACGAGCAGCGAGACCAGATCGCCGCGCTGTGGGCGCGCTTCAACGCCGTGGCGGTCCACAATCCCGACGCCGCCTTCGGCGCGCCGCGCAGCGCGGCCGAGATCGCCACGCCCGGTCCGCGCAACCGACCTCTGGCGCACCCCTACAACGTCTGGCACTCCAGCCAGTGGACAGTGGACCAGTCGTCGGCCCTCGTGATCTGCTCGGCCGCCCGTGCGGCCGAGACGGGAGTCCCGCCGGACCGGTGGCTCTTCCCGCACGTGGCCCTCCACAGCTCGAAGGCAGTCACCCTGACCGCCCGGCGCCAGCTCGCCACGTGGCCCGCCATGGCCGTGCTGGGCCGTGCTGCCGAGCACCACGTCGGCCGGCCGTTGCGCGAGCTCGGGCTCGCCGAGGTCTATTCGTGCTTCCCGGCGGCGGTGCGGGTGCAGCAGCACGAGCTCGGCCTCGACCCCGCCGGCACGCCCACCCTGACCGGAGGCATGACGTTCGCCGGCGGCCCGTTCAACCATTTCGTGCTGCAGTCGCTGTTGGCGATGGGACGCCGGTTGCGCGCCGAACCGGCCGAGCTGGGCCTGGTCACCACCGTCTCGGGCATGCTCTCCAAGCCTGGCCTCGCGCTGTGGTCGGCCACGCCACCCGCTCCCGGCCGGGCGCCGATGATCGCCGACCTGGCCGACCAGGCGATGGCCGCCACCGAGGTCGTCCCGGTCGCCGAGACGCCGCCCGCCACGCCCACGCCGGCCACCATCGCCTCCTTCACCGTGACCTACGGCGGTGCCGACGGGCTCGAGCCGGTGCGTACGGCCATCGTGGCGGACCTGCCCGATGGGGTCCGCACCGCTGCCACCTGCGAAGATGCACAGACCGCCCGACTCGCCGTGGCCGAGGGCCTCACCGGGCGGGCGGTCGAGGTCAAGGACACGACATTCAGCCTGTGAGCGCACCACCCCCTCGCCCGAGCCGCCCTCGCCTGGTCGACCCCGAGCTGGCGGCGCGGGTCCCCGGCCTCCGTCGGGTCGCGGTCGTCTCGTTGACCGTCGGCGCGCTGAGCGCGGTCCTCGTCGTCGTCCAAGCCGTGGCCCTGGCCCACGTGGTCAGCCGCTCCCTGTTGCAGCATGCCCCGCTCGGCGCCGTGGTGCCCGCCATCGTCGTCGTCGGGCTGGCCGTCCTCGCCCGTGCCGCCCTGCACGGCGCCGGGGACCTCTCCGCCCACGGCGCCGCCGCCCGCGTCGTCGCCCGGCTCCGGGGCCAGCTGCTCCGCCACGCCCTGACGCTCGGGCCGGCGTGGCTGGCCGGCGAGCGCCCCGGCGAGCTCTCGCTCACCGCGACCCGCGGGCTCCGGTCGCTGCACACCTACTTCGCCCGCTACCTCCCCCAGGCCGCCGCTGCCGCCGTGATCCCCGCCGTGCTGCTCGTCTGGGTGGCCACCCAGGACTGGCTCTCCTTCGCGGTCGCCATCGCGCTGGTGATCGCCGTGCCGTTGACGATGGTCTACTTCGGGCGCGAGGCGACGAGGAGGTCGGAGCGCCAGTGGCGCCGGCTCGGCTCCCTGGCCGGCCGGTTCCTCCAGCTGATCGACGGGCTCCCGACCCTGCGTGCCTTCGTCCGTGAGGCGCAAGGACGCCGCGAGGTGGCGGCAGCCACGGAGGGCGTGCGGACGGCCACCATGCGCACGCTGCGGGTCGCCTTCCTCTCGGCCCTCGCCATGGACATGATCGCCGGCTTCGGGGTCGGGTTCGTGGCGATGGTCCTCGGGCTCCGGCTCCTGTGGGGGGAGCTGAGCCTGCAGACGGCCATGGCCGTGCTGCTCGTGGCGCCCGAGATCTTCATCCCCCTCCGTCGCGCCGGGGCCGAGTTCCACGCCAGCACCGAAGGACAGGCCGCCGCCGCCCGTGTCCTCGAGGTGCTCGGCACACCCATGCCGTCGGGAACCGCGCCCGATGGGAGCGGGCCCCCGGTGCCGGCTCGGCCCGCCGTGGGCACGCTCGCCATGGACGCCGTGCGGGTCGAGTACGAGCACCGCGGCCGCCCTGCGCTCGTGTCCTTCTCTCTCCAGGTCGACCCGGGTGCCAGGGTTGCGCTCACGGGGCCCTCGGGATCGGGCAAGTCGACCGTGCTCTCGACCCTCTTGCGCTTCGTGGAGCCCGACGCGGGCACACTGTCCATCGGCGGGCGAACCTCGGCCGAGCAGACCGCCGCCGAGTGGCGGAGCCACTTCTCGTGGCTCCCTCAGCGACCCCACCTCTTCAACGCGACCATGGCGGACAACCTGCGCCTGGGGGCCCCCGACGCGCCGGACGACGACCTGCTCGCCGTGCTCGGTGCGGTGGGCCTGTCCGAGCTCATGGCGAACCTGGCCGGCGGGCTGCAGACACCCCTCGGCCACGACGGCCTCACGCTGAGCTCGGGAGAGCGCCAACGGGTCGCCCTGGCCCGGGCCCTGTTGTGCCCGGCACCGATCCTGCTGCTGGACGAGCCGACCGCGTCACTCGATCCGCCCACCGTCACCCGCCTGGCGCCGGCACTCGAGCCCTGGCTCGGTGGGCGAACGGTCGTCGTGGCGGCGCACGAGCCCGTCCTCCTCCCCCGCTTCGACACCGTGGTCGCCCTGCCCGGCGCCGCCGCGGTCCCGCTGGCGGTCTCGCCGTGAGGGCCGCTCGAGGGCGAGGGTCGCTCCGGCGCGTGCTGGCCGAGCCCGGCACCCCCTACGCCCGGCTGGCGCTGGCGGGTCTCCTCGGGCTGGCGGCCGCCGCCGCCACGATCGGGCTCCTGGCGGGGTCGGGCTACGTGGTCGGTCGTGCCGCGCTGCGGCCGGGACTGAACGCGATCGTCGGGATCCTGGCCGCGGTCGAGGTGCTCGCCTTCCTGCGCGGACCCCTGCGCTACGAGGAGCGCCTGGTCGGTCACGACGCCGCCCTGCGCGCGCTGGCCCGGTGGCGCGTGTGGCTGTACGACTGCCTCACCCCCCGGGTGCCGGCCGCCCTCGCCGGATGGCGCAGCGGCGACCTCCTGGGTCGCGCCATCGACGACGTCGACGCGCTCCAGGACCTGTACCTGCGCACCCTGCTCCCGGTGGCCATCGCCGTCGGTGCCTGCGCCATCGGCACGGCGGCCGTCGGCTTCATCCTCCCCTGGGCGGCGCTCGGGCTCGGGATCCCGCTCGTCGTCGCCCTGGTCGTCCCGGCGGCACTCACGTGGCGGCGCCGCGGTGACGAAGAGATGGCCGCGCTCTCCGGGACGCTCACGGCACAGGTGGTCGACGCGCTGCAGGGTGCACCCGAGCTCCTGGCCTTCGGGGCCGACGACGCCGCGCTCCGTGACGTCGAGGCGCTGGGTCGCCGTTCGGACATGCTCGAGCAGCACCACGCACGGCTGGCCGCGCTGGCGGCGCTGGTCATCGCCGGGTGCCTGGCGGTGGCGCTCGCGGTCGTCCTGGCGCTCGGGGTCGACGCCGTCCACGGACATCACCTCGGCCAGGTCATGGTGGCGGTGCTTCCCCTCACCGTGCTGGCCACCTTCGAGATGGTCCCGGGCGTGCCGCCCGCCGTGGCCCGGTCGCTGGCCGTGCGCGCCTCGGCCGACCGCCTCTTCGCGCTCGAGGACGTCGAGGTCCCCGTGCACGACCCGGCCCGGCCCGCCCGTCTCGGGCCGGGCGTCCCGGAGGTGTCGTTCGAGGATGTGTCCGTGCGCTACGGGCCGGGCCTGCCCCGGGCCGTCGACGGTGTCAGCCTCAGCCTGCCCCCCGGGGGCCGGGTCGCCGTCACCGGGTCGAGTGGTGCAGGCAAGTCCAGCCTGGTCACTGCGCTGCTGCGCTTCTGGCCGCTCGAGAGCGGCACCCTCTCGCTGGGCGGGGTGGACGTGGAGCTGCTCGCCCCGCACGACGCGCGCGCCGCCTGCGCGCTGGCCGACCAGCGTGCCCAGATGTTCGCCGGCACGGTGCGCTCCAACCTCCTCCTGGCCCGGCCCGACGCCGGCGAGGAGGAGGTGGCCCGTGCGCTCCGGGCCGCACGCCTCGACGCGTGGGTGGCCGCGCTGCCGGCCGGGCTCGACACCCCCGTCGGGGAGGACGGGGTCGCGCTCTCGGGCGGTGAGCGCCGCCGCCTGGCGGTGGCGCGCGCCCTGCTCGCCCCCGGGCCCGTCGTGATCCTCGACGAGCCCACCAGCGGGCTCGATCTCCAGCTGGCCGACGAGCTGCTCCAAGGCGTCCTCGCGGCGGCCGGGGACCGCAGCGTGCTGGTGATCACGCACCGCGCCGCCGAGACGGAACGCTGTGACGTCACGGTCGCCCTCGAGGCCGGCCGGGTCGTGCTCCCTCAGGCCTGAACGGGCCCCTCGGCACGGAGGTAGCCCACGGCGACAATCGTTCCGGCGTGCCCGTCGGACCCTCCGCCGTGCCGACCGACCGGTGCCCCGGACGCCGACCCGCTCGATCCACCCGAGGGGCACCAAGCGTTCGAAGGCACGCCGGCACAGGGGTCGGCCATGGTGGGCAGCCCCGTGGGCAGCGGCTCGAGATGGACACCCGTCTGCGCCGGGTAGTCGGCGCCGGCGGGGCACGGGAAGAGGCGGGCGTCGCATTCGGCCTCGGTGACCAACGTGGTGTCGGCGTTGGTCGTCGTGGTCGTCACCCCGCACGTGGGCTGCAACTGCTCCAGGTTCGCCGGCGCGCTCCCCCGCGGTGCGGTGTTGTCGCCGTAGCAGTTGGACGGCAGGCCCGAGTGGAGCAGGATCTGCCCGAAATCCGCGTTGGACGGGTTGTCGAAGTAGCCGTCGTCGACGAAGGTGTTCCCTTTCAGCGCATCGCCCTCAGGCTCGAAGACGCACCCGAGTCCCGACGTCTGGAAACCACCGTAGTTGGCGCACTTCTGGTTGAGCGACGGGGTGCCACTGTCGGGGTAGGGGACGAACAGGACGCCCCAGGCGCCGTTGTTCGAGAACGTGTTGTCCATGACGGTGTCGTTCCGCCCTCCAGAGACGGTCATCCCCGTACCGATGGGGCCGGCCGCCGCGTCACCCGCCTCCGGGGTGTCACCGTTGTTGTTGTCATGCACGTTGTTGTGGATGAACACCCAGCACGAGTGGGTGTGCGTGATGGAGCTGGTGGCGCCACCCGGGCACGCCCCGTTCTGGGGTGGAGGCGGGTCGCCGGCGATCTGGGTGTCGGTGTCGACGCCGTCCTGGTTGTTGTCGAACTGGGAGTTCTCAATGACCACGGCGCCACCCGAGTTGGTACCCGAGTACCCGAGGGCGTTGTTCTCCATCCAGGCGTGGTCGATCGTGACTTCGCACACCTGGTGGCAGGCGCCCACGTACATGCCGGAGTCGTTCATGTTGGAACCGTAGATCTGGTTCCAGCTGCTCGGGCCCTGCGAGTTGGACGAGAAGATGCCGTACTCCGCGGCGGAGGTCTCGTTGCTGAAGAAGGACGTGGTCCCGGTGAGGTAGCTCCCCGTGTACCCGGTCAGGCCGATCTTCCCCGAGCCGTCGCCGCCGTTCCACCAGAATTCGTTCCCCGAGTCGCCGGCGCCGCCCAGGAAGTTGCACGCGGTCATGTTCTCGATGCTGACGTGGTCCGCCTTCCACACGACGATCCCGTTGCGCCCCTGGGCCTTGCCGCCGACGACGGGACCGAAGTTCTGGTACTGCGGATCGGAGCTGCACGCGCTCGGGGCGCCCGACTTGGTTCCGTCCACGATGACGGTGTCACGATTCATCCCCCGGATGGTCAAGTTCGACGTGTGCACCACCACGCCACCGTGATCACCCGTCGACAGCTGGCCGGCCGAGGTCACGTGCGCGTCGTCGATCTCGTGGTAGTCGCCCGGAGCCACGAGGACGTAGTCACCCGGCTGGGCGGCGTCGACGGCGGACTGGATCGAGGTGTACTGGCCCGCCATCCCGTGGTACCTGCCGACCAGCAGCACCGCCGGAGAGCTCGACGACGAGCACGATGCGAGCACGGACCCGGCCAGGAGGGCGGCACCGAGGGCTGCCAGGCGTCGCGTGCCGGTCGTCCCACGTGCCATGGGTCCCTCCCGTCGCTCGAATCCCCCGAGATGGCCACACGCCCGTTGGGACCCCGTCGGGAAAGCTAGCCCCTCGGACGCGGGGCTGCGCAGGTGCCGTCAGGCCGGTCCGGCCGCCTCCGGCGCCTCCGCCAGACGCCGCCTCACCTCGGCCACGGGCGGAGCCGGGTAGCCGAGCAGACCAGGCCGCCAGCCGAGGGCGATCTTCTCGGCGCCGGGGCCGTCCTCGGTCCAGACGTGGCACGTGTTGGCCAGGAAGGCGAAGCCGCCCTCGCGCAACGGGTGCTCGCCGTCCCCCTTCTCGACCTCCCAGGCCGCCGAGGAGGTGACGCCCTGCACGACCACGGGCCCCAGGGCCCGGGCCAGGAACTCGAGGTGGCTGCAGCCGCGCTGGCGCCCGAAGCGCTCCTGGACCGCGTTGGTGTAGCCCCGGGCCACCGACACCCCGACGAGGTCGTGGAAGCTCGCCTGAATGTCCGTGCACTCGGCGTGCGGGTAGGTCGTCATGTCGGCCGCGGCGTCGACGATGGTCATGTCGGCACGGCGGACCACCAGGCCCAGCTCCATGAAGTGCAGGTCGCGAGGCCCGTAGGCGCCACCGGCCCAGGGCCGCTGGTCGTGCAGCGTCCCCACCACGGCGAAGTACTCGCCCCGTGGGTACACCTCCATGGAGATGGTCCGACGGTGGACCGGGTCCTCGCCCGACCCGGCAGCCGGGCGGAGCGCGGCGAGGCTGGGCGGCGGCTCAGGCACCGGGCGATTGTGGTGCCCCGGTGCCCCGGGACGCCAACGCCACCTCGTTGAACCCGTGGAGGATGGGCGCGTCACGGTTCCACCCGATGCGGGTGACCGAGGCGGTGCGCAGGTGCAGGCGCCAGAACAGGTCGGTGGTCCCGAGGGCCCAGGCCACCGCCGCCTTGATCGGCGTCACGTGGCTGACCACGACCACATCGCCGTCGGGGCGGCGCGCGCCGGCGCCGTCTGCCGCGAACAGCTCCTCGCAGGCCGCGGCGACCCGCGTGTCGACTTCCGCCAGGGTCTCCCCGCCCTCAGGCCGGAAGTCGCGGTCGCTCCGCCACCGTTGCCACACCTCGGCGGGGATCCCGTGCAGGGGCCGGCACTCGAACTCGCCGTAGTCGACCTCGACCCAGCGCTCGTCGACGGCGACGGGGAGCCCGAGCGCGAGGAGCTGGGCCGTGTCACGGGCCCGGCCCAGCGGGCTCGTGCGCACCTCGGCCACCGGGTCCGTCAGCAACGACCGCGCCGCTGCCGCCTGCACCCGACCGGCCTCGGTCAGCCGGGCATCGGTCCGGCCGAGCAGGAGGCCGCGCGCGTTGGCGTCCGACTCGCCGTGGCGGACCAGGATCAACACGGCGGCGGCACCATGGTCACGTGGGGACCAGGATGCGCCCGCACTGCTCGCAGGTGGCGACCTCGCCCGGGGGCAGGGCCCGGATCTTCTCCACCTCGACCGAGGACAGCTCCAGGTGGCAGCCACCGCAGTGGTTCTTGACCAGGCGCGCCGCGCCGGTCCCCCTGAGGTGCGCCCGCAGGGTCTCGTAACGGTCCGAGAGCGCGGCGGGGAGGAGCGCCGCCTCGGCGGCACGGGCCCCGGCGGCCGAGGCCAGCTCGGCATCGATCTCGGCCTGGTCGCGCGCCACCTGCACGCGGAGCTCTTCGGCCCGGGCCTCCAGCGGGGCCATGCGCTCCGCCAGGGCCGCCAGCTCGGCGTCGACCCCGTCCTGGTCCAGCATCGCCACCAGTTCGAGCTCCTCGAGCTCGGCACCTCGTTCGGCCAGGTGGCGCACCTCGTCGTTCATGGCCTGGAGGTCGCGCGACGACGAGCCGGTCGCGGCGTACATGCGCTGCTCAATGGTGCCACGGCGCGCGCCGATACCGGCGATCTGTTCCTCGAGTTCCTTCTGCGTGGCGGTCAGGACGCCTCGACGCGCCGCGACCTCGGAACGCTCGGCCGCCAGACCGGCCAGCTCCGCCTCCACCGCCTCGAGCCCGGACGTCTCGGCCAGAGCCGCCCGCCGGTGTTCGAGCTGGGTGATGGACGTGTCGAGGTCCTGCACGGCGAGCAGGCGGCCGAGATCGTCGCTCACGCCAGGCCCTCGTACGCGGTGCGGGCGAGGGGCAGGGCGTCGGACAGACCGTCATCGGCCATGGACATGGCCTCCTCCCAGCTGCACCAGCGCGCCTCTGGACTCTCCCCCGGCGGCGGGTGCGGGTCGTCATCGGCACCCAGCAACAGGTATCGCAGGTCGAGGTGCGTATGGCCGAGGGCCGCCTCATGGACGTCGAGGTGGATGAGCAGCGGACCGCCCGCGGGGTGCTCCACCGCCAGGCCCAACTCCTCGGTCGCCTCGCGCTGGGCGGCGGCGGCGGGCGACTCGCCGGCGTCGATGTGGCCGCCGGGCTGCATCCAGATGCCGAGGCGTTTGTGGCGGTGCAGCACCGTGCCACGCCGGCCGACGACGATGCCCGACGCGGTGACGTGGACGGGCCCTGCGTACTCGTCGCAGGGTGCCGTCAGGTGCCCCAGCTCGGCCAGGAAGCGCCGGCGCGCCTCCACCTCGCGTGGCGATGCGGGCTCATGACCCTCGACCAGGGCTCGCAGCTCCTCCGTCGTGGCGCCCCTGGTCGGACTCCCCATCATGCGAATCCCCCGCGCAGGTGGCCGGTCAGCACCGTGGTGGCCTGCCCGGCGATGGACACCCGCTCGCCCCTGGGGTGCACGTGGACAACGGCGCCCCGGCGGGACAGCTGGCGGGCCACCAGAGGGGCACGCCCCAGTTCGGCGGCCCAGTACGGCCCGGCGACGCAGTGCGCCGAGCCGGTGGCCGGGTCCTCGTCGATCCCCACGTTGGGCCCGAAGACCCGCACCACGAAGTCGGCGTCCGACCCCGGTTGCGCCGCCGCCGTCAACAGCAGCGCCTTGGCCCCGGTCGACGCGATGGCGGCCAGGTCCGGGGCGTAGTCGCGCACCACCCCGGCCGAGGACACGACCACCATGGTGAAGAACGAGCTGTGCCCGACGGCGACCACGGCACCCGGCCACTGCTCCTTCAGGGATTCGGGCAACGGACCGGCCGTCGCGGGGTCGGCCGGGAAATCGAGCTCGATCCGGTCACCGGCGAAGGCGACCCGGAGCGGGCCGCTGCGGGTGTGGAAGGTGAGCGGGACCGTGCCGTCGACCCTGCCCCCCTCGCGCAACGCGTGGGCGGCGGCCAGGGTGGCATGACCGCACAGGTCGACTTCGGTGGCGGGCGTGAACCAGCGCAGGCCGAAGGTGGCCGGGTCGTCACCGGGCACGAGATAGGCCGTCTCGGCGATGCCCAGCTCGAACGCGATGGACTGCATGCGCGCCTCGTCGAGTGGTTGCTCGAGCAGGCAGACGGCAGCCGGGTTCCCGCCGAAGGCGACATCGCTGAAGGCGTCGACCCAGGTGATCGGGATGCTCATGCTCCCCCCGATGCTAAGCGGGCCAGCGCGTCGCGCAGGACGCGGTCGCGCTTGCAGAAGGCCCAGCGAACCAGCGTCCGGCCGGCATCGGGTGTGGCCGGGTCGTAGAAGACAGAGCTGGGAATGGCGACGACCCCGCAGCGCTCCGGCAGCGCCAGGCAGAATTCGTGGGCACTCTGACCCGGCGCCACCGGGGCGATGTCGGTGGTGGCGAAGTAGGTGGCCGCCGGGCGGTAGACCTCGTAGCCCAGGGCGTCGAGGCCGTCGCAGAGAAGGTCACGCTTGGCCGCCAGCTCGGTGGCGGCGGCGTCCAGGGCGGCGGGTGGGAGCCCGAGGCCGTGGGCGATGGCGAGCTGGAACGGGGCCGGGCTCGTGTACGTGAGGAACTGCTTGGCCGCCCGGACGGCGGCGACCAACGGCGGGGCGGCGGTCACCCAGCCCACCTTCCACCCGGTGAAGGAGAAGGTCTTGCCGCCCGAGGAGATGGTCAGCGTGCGGTCGCGCATGCCCGGCAGTGTGGCCAGCGGCACGTGCGACCCGTCGAAGACGAGGTGCTCGTAGACCTCGTCGGTCACCGCCAGGAGGTCGTGGGCGGTGCACAGCGCGGCGACCTGCCCCAGCTCCTCGGGCGAGAACACCTTGCCGGTCGGGTTGTGCGGCGAGTTGAGCAGTACGAGCTTCACGCGCGGCCCGGCGGCGGCCGCGGCGAGCTCGTCGGGATCGAAGGTCCAGTGCGGGGGATGGAGGCGGACCAGCCGGGGCACCGCCCCGGCCATGGACGCGCAGGCGGCGTAGGAGTCGTAGGACGGCTCGAACATGACGACCTCGTCACCGGGCTCACACAGGGCCAACAGGGTGGCGGCGATCGCCTCGGTGGCGCCGACGGTCACCAGCACCTCGGACTCGGGGTCGAGGTCGAGGTCGTACCAGGCCCGTTGGTGGTCGGCCACGGCACGGCGCAGCTCGGGAATGCCCGCGCTCGGGGGGTACTGGTTGCGCCCCGCCCGGATGGCGGCCACCGCGATCTCGCGCAGCTCGTCGGGGCCGTCGGTGTCGGGGAACCCCTGGCCGAGGTTGACCGAATCGGTGGCGGTGGCCAGCTCCGACATGGTGGCGAAGATCGTCGTGGTGAACGGCTGCAGGCGCCGGGCCAGATGCGATTCCCCCGTGGCCACCGCGACGATCGTACCTGCGGCCACCTGCGGCGCCTATCGTCTGGGCGGACCGTGCTCAGCATCGCCAACTACAACATGCACTGCGGAATGGACGGGTGGGGCCGGCCCTACGACTACGCCCGGGCCATCACCTCCCTGGACGCCGACGTGATCGTGCTCGAAGAGGCGTGGACCACCGAAGGCGACCCCGGAGGAGGCCAGTCCGCCGAGGCCGCCGATGCGCTCGGCTACCAGCTGTTCGCCCACACGCTGGGCGAGGGGCGCCGGATCCGGCCGCAGCCGGAGGCCACCGACCGTTGGATCGCCCAGCCCGCGTGGGCCGACCGCAACAGGGCGCTCTTCATGGACGGCGTCCGCCCGCTGCCCGAGAGCGCGCGGGCGCTGCCGCGCTGGCAGGAGGCCGAGCCGGGGACGTGGGGGATCGCCGTACTGGTGCGACCAGACCTCGCGGTGGAGTCGACGAGGCTCGTGCCCATGAGCACGCTGCGGACCGATCGCGTGCGGCGGGCGGCGCTCGTGGTCGACCTGACCGTGGACGGGACACCGATCTCGGTCGTGGGCACCCACATGTCACACCTGCTGTACGGCTCGCACCGCAACTGGGCCGAGCTGCGGCGCCAGCTCGAGACCGAGGCCCGGCGCGACGCGGTGCTGGCGGGGGACATGAACACCTGGGGCCCGCTCGTCCGTGCCTTCATGCCGGGCTGGCGTCGTGCGGTGGTCGGCCGCACCTGGCCCAGCTGGCGGCCCCACAGCCAGATCGACCACATCCTCGTGCGAGGGGCGCTTCGCCCCGTGGCGGGCACCGTGCTCCCCCACGCCGGGTCGGACCACCGGCCGGTGCGGGCCGAGCTCGACGTCGGGTCCGGGCCGCACCGCTCCGGCGCGGCGGCAGGGCGGGGGTGAGCCCGGAGCTGGCGGTCGAGGAGGCGGCACGACAACGCCAGACTCGGCCCGTGTGCCGAGGGGTGACCGTCCTACTCCTGGCGGTCGTGCTGGGTCTGGCTGCGACAGCCTGCTCCGGTGGAGGACACGGATCCTCGTCGGCGACCAGCAGGACCGGGGCCGCGTCCGCGGGCTCGGTGCCGACGCTGGGCGTGGCCGGCGCCTTCGGCCCAGACGGAGTTGGCTTCGGCAGCGTCCGGCCGACGGAGATCTCGCTGGGGGGGGACCCGACCGGCACCCTCGCCCGCATCTCCTGGCAGTCGTGGGGAGGGAGCAGGGCGACGGGCACGAGCACCTACGTCGCGCCGGACCAGACGGTGGCCCAGGGATCGCAGCAGACCGCCACTGTCGTCGCCTACGACCTCGGCACCTGCAACGGCGGGCGGGCCTACCAGCAGGTCACGTGGTACTTCCCCCAGCACGGCCAGACCACGGCCGACAACGGCGGCACGCCGGTCGGCGCCTGCACCGGGCCCTAGGGGGGTCGCTCACGCCTGTGGCGGAGGCCCGGCGGTGAGCGTGGCGACCGCCTCGTTCACACTGGTGAAGAAGTGGTCCTCCCCGATGCGCGCCGCCAAACCCGATCGGCGCAGGCTGTCGTGCAGGTGCACCCCGGCCCGCGCGATCCCGAAGGCGATGCCGTCGCGCTCGAAGAGGTCGAGCACCTGGCTCATGGCTCGCGACCCGGTGAAGTCGATGTCCGACATGCCGATGGTGTCGAGGACGAAGACGCGCACCGGCTCTGGGGTGTGCGTGAGAGCGTCCGACACCTCTTCGCGAAAGTGCACGGCGTTGGCGTACCAGATCGGTGTGGCGAACAGCGCCACCAGAATACCGGGGACCTGCTCCGCGCTCGGATCGAGCGCGGAGCGCTGCCAGCTGGTCGTGCCAGGGAGGCGGCCGAGCACGTGCAGCTGCGGGCGAGCGCTGAGGCGGATGCGATCGAGGATGGCGAGGCCGACGGCCACCGCGATCCCCTGCTCCACGCCGACCAGCGCGACGGTGAGCAACGTCACCGCCGCCAAGGCGAACTCGAAGGAGTTGAAGCGGGCGATCGCGATCAGGTCGCCCACGCGGAACAAGCGCAGGGCGATGAAGATCAGGATGGCGGCCAGCGTCGCCAAGGGCACGTCACTCAGAACGTTGGCGAAGGGGACGAGGAGGACGACCACCGCGGCCGCCCCGAGGGCGCCCGCCTGGGTCCGGCCGCCAGCGGTGGCGACGGCACCCGTGCGGGGAGGGCTGGCGTCGACGGGGAAGGAACCCACGAGGCCGGCAACCACGCTGCCGGCGCCGACCCCGAGGAAGTCACGCCCAGCGTCGACGTCGTAGCCACCCCGCTCGGCGAAGCCGCGTGTGGTTGCCGCGGTCTGGGTCACGACCACCAGCGCCACCACGGCGGCGAGCGTTGCCAGGCTTCCGAGCGTCGACCACGACAGGCCAGCCAGCCCGAGGTGAGGCGCCCCGGTCTTGACCGTGCCGAGCACCGCGACTCCGTGGGATTGGAGGCCGAGCGCGGCGACCAGCGCTGTCGAGCCGGCCAGGCCGATCAGCGCGGCCGGGATCCGGCGGTCGAGGCGGGCACTGACCAGCATCACGGCGAGGACGCCGATGCCGATGGCGAGCGACCACCCGTTCACCTCGTGGAGATGGGTGACCACGTAGCCCACACGGTGCAGGTCGGTGCCGCCGGTCGGGGGCAGACCGAAGAATTCGGGCAACTGGTGGGCGATGATGATCACGGCCACGCCGCACAGAAAGCCGGTGTTGATGGGGGTCGAGAGGAACTCGGCGATCCACCCGAGGCGCAGGATGCTGACGAGCATCACGATGAGCCCGACCATCACCGCCAGGATCGCCACCAGGTCGACGTAGTGGGCAGAGCCGGTCAAGGCGAGGGTGGACACACCGGCTGCGAACAACGGTGCGATCGTCGAGTCGGCCCCCACGGACATCTGGGGGTTGGAGCCCAGGAGGGCGAAGAGCACCGTCCCGGCCACGAAGGCGTAGAAGCCGGTGATGGGCGGCATGCCCGCCAGCCGGGAGGTCGCCAGCTGCTCGGGGACGGCGATCACCAGGAGGGTGAGGCCGGCCACCAGGTCCGCGCCGGCCCAGGAACGCTGGTACCCGTGGAGCGACGTCAGGACCAGTGGGCGGGGCACCGCGACATCATCGCCCACCAGCCGGTCCGCGAGATTGACCCGATTGAATAGTCTCGGGACGGGAGTCGGGACGCCGTCACGCACCCGACGTCCGCACCACCCGCGCCAAGGAGGGCCACGCAGATGAGCGATTACCCCTACGCCGACCGTTTCACCATCCACCGAGCGCTGCCCGAGCAGGGCGCGAGCCGCGAGGACGTGCTGGCCGAGCTCCACACCATGGCCACCGAGGAGGACTCGTTCTGGGAGACCGGCAAGTGCTCCGGCACGATGTACTGCGGCGACCACGATCACTACCGGTTCATGAACGAGGCCTTCGGCCTCTTCGCCCACGTCAACGTCCTACAGCGCGACATGTGCCCCAGCGCGACCAAGTTCGAGGCGGAGATCATCGCCATGACCCTCGGCCTGCACTCCGGCGACGCCGCGGTGGCGGCCGGCGACGACCCGTGCGGGCTGGTGACCACCGGGGGGACGGGCAGCATCCTGCACGCGATCCTGGCCTACCGGGAGCAGGCGGCCGCCGAGCGTGGGGTGACCCGTCCCAACGTGATCAAGCCCGAGACCGCGCATCCGGCCTTCGACAAGGCATGCCACCTCTTCGGGGTGGAGCTGCGGCGTGCGCCGGTGGACCCGGCCACGACACAGGTCGACGTGGACTGGGTGCGCGATCACACCGACGACCAGACGGTCGCCCTGATCGGGTCCGCCTGCAACTACGGCTACGGGACGGTCGACCCCATCGCGGACCTCTCCGACGTCGCGCTCGAGCGCGGCACCGGTCTGCACGTCGACGGCTGTCTCGGCGGATTCATCCTCCCCTTCGGCCGCGAGCTCGGCTACGACATCCCCGCCTTCGACTACTCGGTGCCGGGTGTCACCTCCATATCCGCCGACACGCACAAGTACGGGTACGCCTTCAAGGGATCGTCGGTCCTCAGCTTCCGGACCAAGGCGCTGCGCAACGCGCAGTACTTCTACCTGACCGACTGGAGCGGCGGGAAGTACACCTCACCGGGCATGGAGGGCTCGCGCTCGGGTGGCCTCATCGCCGCCACCTGGGCCTCCATGGTGCAGCTGGGCCACGCCGGCTACCTGGGCTACGCCCGCCAGATCTTCGAGACATCCTTCGCCATGCAGGCGGCGGTCACCTCGCACCCCGAGCTCCGCCTGGTGGGGAGGCCCACCTTCCTCTTCTCCTTCACCTCGGACGAGTTCGACATCTACCACGTGAACGACTTCATGCGGACCAGGGGATGGCGGTTCAACGGCCAGCAGTACCCCAACGCGCTCCACATGGCCGTGACCAGGCCGCAGACGCAGCCCCAGGTGGTGGACGAGTTCGCGGCCGACCTGGCGGAAGCCGTGGACTACGCCAAGGAACACGCCCACGAGGCGCCGAAGTCCGGCGCCATCTACGGCGGTGTGGCCGGCGGCATGACCGAGGAGGCGGACGAGTTCATACGCGCCGTCATGGCCGACATGCTGGACGGGCAGTCCTCCATCCCGGCCAAGTGACCGATGCCGCCCCGCCCGCCGGGTGGGTCACCGGCTGCGTGGCGGCCCAGGCGCGTTTGGACGCGGCACTCGTGGGCCTGAACGACGCGGCGGCCCGCCGGCCCAGCCTGCTACCCGGCTGGAGCGTGGGGCACGTGCTGACCCACATCGCGCGGAACGCCGACAGCGTCGTGTGGCGACTCGAAGGAGCGGCGGCGGGCGAGCAGCGCGACCAGTACCCGGGTGGCCTCGAGCAGCGGAGGGCGGACATTGAGGCGGGCGCGGGACGTGAGGCCTCCGCGCTGGCGGCCGACATCCGCCGGACCTCGGCGGCCGTTGCCGAGGTGATGGCCCGGCTGCCCACGGAGGCCTGGGACGCGCCGTCCCGCACGTCGCGGGGCGTGGTCGAGACCTCCCGCGACGCCATCCTGTCGCGCTGGCGCGAGGTGGTGGTCCACCACGGCGACCTCGGACTCGGCCCCGTGCCGTTGCCGTCCGATCTCGTCGACGCCTGGCTGCCGCGCGAGCTGCCGCGGCTGGCGGAGCGGACCGACCCGGCCCGCCTGCTGTCGTGGATCATCGGGCGTGGCGACCCACCGGCGCTCGAAGCCTGGTAACCGAGCGGACTGCCGGCGCCGCTACCCCGAGACGAACGCGTGGCCCGAGCGGTCGACCGCGACGCAGTAGGTGGCGGTCGGGCACGAGATGCTCGTGAGGGCGTGGCCGTTGTCGATGAGGGTGCCGGCGCTCCACGCCGTACCGTTCCAGCCGAACACCCGCCCGATGGAGTCGACCGCCCGGCAGAACGTGGTCGTCGGGCAGGAGACCGCGGTGAGCCCGGACGCGTCGGAGCCGGTCACGGGGGGCTCGGTGGCGATCGACGCCGGCGGCGTGAAGCCCAGGCCGTTCCAGGTGACCACGCGGCCACTGCTGTCGACCAGCACGCAGAACGACGTGGTCGCGCAGGAGACCGAGTTGAGCTGGCCCTGGGTGTCGGCATCGCCGGGCTGGGTCCAGGTGCGGCCGTTCCAGACCGAGGGCCCACCCTCGGCGGCGACGCAGAAGGCCGGCGACACACACGAGATCTGGTTGGCGGCCCCCCAGGCTCCGATGTTGCCCGACCAGCCCGAGCCGTCGAATGCGAAGGAGTTGCCCTCACCGTCGATGGTGATGCAGAAGGTGGGCCCGGTGCAGTCGATGGCGGTGATCCCCTGGGCGGCGGGAATGGTCGCCGGGGCCTGCCAGGCCGACCCGCTGAGGAGCGCGACCTGGTTCAGGTTCGGCGCAGCGGCGCAGAAGCCGGCGCCGGTGCACGAAAGGTACGAGACCCCCTGCGGCGAGGGCGACGGCACGGCGGGCCCGAGCGCAGTGACCTTGTCGAGGACGAGCCGGTAGGTCTGACCGGTCACCGACCCGGCCACGCAGGACCCGGGCGCAGGGCACGAGACGACGGAAAGGTTGGCACCCGCGGCGATGGGGATCGCCTTGGACCAGCTGCCTGCCGCGGGCGTCGTCGTCGATGTCGACGTGGGCGCGGACGCGGTGGTGGACGCGCTCGAGGCGCCGGGGCTCTTGCTGCACCCGGCGACGAGCAGGGAGAGCGCGGCGACCGCCAGCGCCGCCACGAACGGTCCCGCCCGCCTCCCTCGCACTATTTGGTGACCGGGAGGCCGCTCGCCTCGAGGGCCCGGTGACGCGACCACGTGTCGAGGACGATGAGGGTCTTGGTCCCCGTGACGCGACCCCGGCGGCGCAACTGCTCAATCACCTGACCCAGACGCTCGACGTCCGGCACCTGCAGCCAGACGAGTGCGTCGGGGTCGCCGGCCGTGGTGAACACGGCCTGTACCTCGGAGAGTTGCATCGCCGTCTCCTTGATCTCCTGGAGATCGGCGGTGCCGGCGAAGCGCACCTCGGTGAAGGCCTGAATCGGACGACCCGCCTTGCGGTGGTCGACCACGACCGTGTAGCCGGCGATCACCCCCGTTCGCTCCAGTCGCTCGATACGCCGCGTCACGGCGGAGGCCGACAGCGAAACCTGCTCGCCGATGTCGGCCATCGTGCGGCGGGCATTGTGCGACAACAGCTCGATGATGTGGTGATCGATCGGATCCAGCTCCTCTGTTCCCATGGGGTAGAAGCCTAACGAAGGCGGGTTCGGCTGCACGTTCAGTGCATGAAGTGCGCCAACTCCCCCGTCTCCGTTGCGTCCGTGTTGTTCCCGCCCCCCGCTCACGCCTCCCGGCGGTGGACGGACACGGCATAGCGCCCCGGTGGGGCGAAGGGCCGGCGGTCCCACGTCGACCAGCGGTCTTCGAGCGCAAGACCCGACCGCGCCGCCAGGGCGTCGTGGGCGGGCGGCCCGAAGCCTCCCGGGCGGATGGAGTACCCCGTGACGAGCCGCCCACCCGGCACCAGCCAGCGCGCCGCGTTGGCGATCGCCCGGCCCTCGGTGCCCGGAGGGACGAAGATGAGCACGTTGCCGGCCATGACCACGGTGTCGAAGGTGCGCCCCGGGTCGAAGTCGGGGTCGGTCAGGTCCCCTTCGACCCAGGACAGGCCGGGTGCCTTGGCGCGCGCCGCGTCGAGCATGGCTGGGTCGACGTCGACGCCGACCACCACGTGGCCGCGCCGGCTGAGCTCCATGGCCACGCGGCCGGTGCCACAGCCTGCATCGAGGACCGGGCCCGGGCCGTACGAGTCGACCAACGCCGCCTCACCGTGCACGTCGACACCGGCGGAGGCCAACTCGTGGAAGCGACGGTCGTAGGCGGCGCCGCGCGGGACGTCGCTCTCCTGCCATGGGTCCGGCACGACGGCTACGGGGTGGTGGAGGTGCCCCCCGGCAGTGTCTGGGTGGTGGCTCCGGCCGGGAGGCTGAACAGACTGGCGGGTGGCTTGGACGAGTACTTGGTCAACTCGAAATAGCTGGACGAGGAGCCCGAGTACGACAGCAACCCCTGCTTGGTGACGCAGTACTTGCCCCCCTTCCCGCGCACGGTCACGGTGACGCAGGTGGAGGGCTGACCGGCGAAGGTCGCCGACGAGGACGAGACCTTGATGCCGAGGAGCCTCGAGACCAGGCCCTCCTTGGCCTCGGACAGCGCGCCGAGCGCGACGGTCGGGCTGAAGAGATCCTCCATCCCGAGCAGCGGGTTGGAGCCCTTGACGGACAGGCACTGCATGGAGCTCTTGGCCGTGGTGCTCGTCGTCGTGGATGCACCGGAGTTCCCCGAGTTCCCCGAGTTNNGAGTTCCCCGAGTTCGACGGCGTGCCCGAGTTCCCCGAGTTCCCGGTCGAGCTCGACGAGCAGTAGTACGTCGTCTTCCCGTTGTTGATCACGATGCCGCTCGACGTCGAGAAGTTGGACTTCGGGGGCGACTGGGCAATGGTGACCGTCGTCTTCTGCCCGCCGCTGACCGAGGTGTACTGGGCCAGGTAGGTGAGCTTCTTGGCGCGGTTGATGCTGTTGGTCAGCGCCTTGAGATTGGGCCCGGAGGCGGCGCGGCCCGACGCCGGCAGCGCCGGCACCAGGACGAGGGAGCCGAGGCCCAGGGCAACGGTCACGGCCACCACACGGGTTCGCATGCCCGAACGGTACTCCGCACCCCTCCGCCGGAGGTGCATCGCGCCCGAGCCCGCGGACGGCGGCACCCCGATGCCTCGGTAGGGTGAGCCTCGTGTGCCTCCTCGTCGTCGCGACACAGCTGGTGCCCGACGAGCCCCTGATCGTCGGAGCCAACCGCGACGAGGTCCTCGAGAGGCCGGCGACTCCCATCACCGTCCTGGACCCCGGGCCACCCAGGGTCCTCGGAGGTCGCGACGAGCTCTCGGGTGGCACATGGCTCGCCGTCAACGAGCGCGGCGTCTGCGCCGGGCTGACGAACCAGCCACTGGGGGACGCCAAGGACCCGTTCAAGAGGTCACGGGGTGAGCTCCCTCTCGCACTGGCCCGCCACGGGACGGCCGCCGCCGCGGTCGACGACCTGCTCGAGGCATACCGCCCAGAGGACTACAACGGCTCGTGGCTGCTGGTCGGCGACCGCTCCTCGCTGTTCTTCGTCGACTTCACCGGGTTGACCGGCCCGGCCGCCGTGGCGCTCGCGCCCGGGATCCACGTACTGGAGAACCAGGCACTCGGGGAGCCCTCGCGCAAGGTCGACCTCGTGCGGGCGGCACTGGGCAACCCGACCGACGGCGATGGCGTCGACGCCGCGTTCCGCCGCGTCCTGGTCGACCACAGGCTTCCCGAGGGTGATGACCGTCCCAACGCGGCCAGCTGTGTCCACCTCGAGTCGTTCGGCACGCGGTCCTCGTGCATCGTCCGCGTGCCCGCCGGCGACGGCGCCCCTCGGGTGTGGGTGGCCGACGGCCCCCCGTGTTCGACGCCCTACGAGGAAGTGGGCGCGCTCTGGAGCCGGCCCGGGCCGGCTCCGGCGAATCAGTCCCGGACGAGCGGCTTGTAACGCAGCCGGTGCGGCTGATCGGCCTCGACGCCGAGGCGCTTGTGCCGGTCCGCCTCGTAGTCGCTGAAGTTGCCCTCGAACCACCGGACNNGTGTCGACGTCGAGGTCGTTGGTCGGCTCGTCGAGCAGCAGGACGTTGCCGCCGCTGCTCAGCACCTTGGCCAGCAGCACCCGGTTGCGCTCGCCGCCCGAGAGCTGGCCCACCTTCTTCTGCTGGTCGCTGCCCTTGAACCCGAACCCGGCGACATAGGCCCGGCCGTGCAGCTCACGGCCCCCCACGACCAGGCGGTCCAGCCCGCCGGTGATCTCCTCGAACACCGTGGCGTCCGGCGCCAGCGTCTCGCGCGACTGGTCCACGTAGGCCAACTGCACCGTTGCGCCGAGCGTCAGCGTGCCCGCGTCGGGCTGCTCTTCGCCGACGATCATGCGAAAGAGGGTGGTCTTCCCCGCTCCGTTCGGTCCGATGACGCCGACGATGCCGCCGGGAGGGAGGATGAAGTCGAGCCCGTCGATCAGCAGCCGGTCACCATACGCCTTCACCACGCCGCCGGCCTCGACCACCTGGTCACCGAGGCGCGGCCCCGGCGGGATGGCCAGTTCGACCTTGTCGGCCCGCCGGTCCGATGCCTCGGCCTCGGCGACCAGCTCGTTGTAGGCGGTGATGCGCGCCTTTCCCTTGCTCTGGCGAGCGCGTGGGGACATCCGGATCCACTCGAGCTCGCGTTCGAGAGAGGCCTGTCGGGACCGGTCGGCCTTCTCCTCGGCGGCGAGGCGGGACTGCTTCTGCTCGAGCCACGACGAGTAGTTGCCCTCCCAGGGGATGCCCGCGCCTCGGTCGAGCTCGAGGATCCAACCGGCCACGTTGTCGAGGAAGTAACGGTCGTGGGTCACGGCCACGACCGTGCCGGCGTACTCCTGGAGGGTCCGCTCCAGCCAGGCCACCGACTCGGCGTCGAGGTGGTTGGTGGGCTCGTCGAGGAGCAGCAGGTCGGGCTTGGAGAGGAGGAGCCGGCAGAGTGCGACCCGGCGTCGCTCACCGCCCGAGAGGGTCCCGACGTCCGCGTCACCCGGGGGGAGGCGCAGCGCGTCCATGGCGATCTCGAAGGTGCGGTCCAGCTCCCAGGCTCCGGCGGCATCGATCTTCGACTGGAGGTCCGCCTGCTCGGCGAGCAGCGCGTCGATGTCGGCGTCGGGTGCGCCGAAGGCGGCGCAGACCTCGTTGTACCGGTCGACCAACCGCTTCGCCTCGCCGACCCCTTCCGCCACGTTGCCGGCGACGTCCTTCGAGGGGTCGAGCTGCGGCTCCTGAGGCAGGTAGCCGACCGTGAAGCCCGGGGTCAGGCGCGCCTCGCCGGTGAACCCGTCGTCCTCTCCCGCCATGATCCGCAGCAACGAGGACTTGCCCGACCCGTTCGACCCGATCACGCCGATCTTGGCTCCCGGGTAGAAGGACAGGTTGATGCCCTTGAGGACCTCGCGGTCCGGCGGATAGAAGCGCGTCAGGCCGCGCATGGTGTAGATGAACTGGGGCGCCACGGCGACCAGTGTGCCCCATCGCCAAGAGGCCCCCGAAACCGGCCGTCCCGGCCGGCCGGGGTTGTGGGTCCGGCGGGTGCTACCGGTCCGAGGACCAGCGGATCCGGCTCAGGCGGCGATCGCCGACCTGACCGGTCTCGACGAACCAGCGGGCCGAGTCCTCGAGGGCCTCGGAGGCGGGTCGCGGCGCGTAGCCGAGCTCCTCACGCGCCCGCGTGTCGTCGAAGGCCATCTGGGAGGTCGACATCCGGGCGGCCTCCAGCGGCACCGAGGGGTGCCGTCGGAGCACCTTGCCCTCGACCGCCTCCGACAGCGCGGCGACGGCCAGCGACAGCGACCGTGGAACCCTGATCTTCGGTTCCGGGAGGCCCGTGACGGCGGCCAGCTCGTTCAACAGCGCCTGCAAGCTCAGGTTCTCGCCGCCGAGGATGTAGCTCCGCCCTATCCGTCCCTTCTCGAGGGCGAGGACGTGTCCAGCTGCCACGTCGTCGACGTGCGCGACGTTCAGCACCGTGTTCACGAACCCGGGGATCCGGCCGTTCAGGAAGTCGAGGACCAGCTTGCCCGTCGGTGTCGGCGCGCGGTCGCCGGGACCGACGGGGAAGGTCGGAAGGACCAGGGAGGCGGGCAGGCCCTCGGCGATGGCGCGCAGCACCTCGTGCTCGGCCACGTACTTGGAGCGCTTGTAGGAGCCGTAGAGATGGCGCACGTCGGGGAACGACCGCTCGTCGGCCGACTGGGCGCCCGACACGTGCTCGAGCCCGAGGGTTCCGACGGTGCTCGTGTAGACCAGACGCTCGACCCCGCAATCCGAGGCCGCCCCGAGGATGTTCTTGGTGCCGCCCACGTTGATGTCGTAGAAGGCACTGGGGTCGCTGGCCCAGAACCTGTAGAGGGCGGCGACATGGAAGACGGCCCGGCAGCCGCTGACGGCCGTCCTCACGTCGTCGGCGTTCCGCAGGTCCCCGACCACCTGCTCGACGTCCAGCTCCGCCAGGTTCCGTGTGTCCGCACCGGGCTCCACCAGCGCGATCACCTCCAGGTCCCGGGCGACCAGCTGGCGGGTGACGGCGGAGCCGATGAACCCGCTCGCCCCGGTCACCAGGACCCTGTCCCCGGACCCGAGGTTCACAGCCGTGCCTTGTGCAGTGTCCCCCTGGCCATCGTCTTGCCGAATTCGAAGATCAGGCTCGAGCCCTGCTGCGCGCTGGAGAGCACGTCGTCGAGTGCGTCGGCGAAGAGCTCGACCTCGTCGTCACCGGCGATCAGCGGAGGGAGGAGCTTGATCACGTTCATGTTGTCGGCCGCCACCTGGGTGAGGATGCGGTGCCGATGGAAGAGCGGGAGCACGATCATCTGCGAGAACAGGGCGGAACGCAGCGCCTCGATCATCCGGAACCGCCGCCGCAGGGCGGGCGTGGTCGGCTCGCCGAACACCAGACCGATCATCAGGCCCATGCCCCGCACCTCGTGCAGGAACTCGTATTTCTCGACCAGCGGGTCGAGGGCCTTGGTGAAGGCCTTCCCGGTCCGGCGGACCCGGTCGAGGATGTCCTCGTCCTCGAACGCCTGCAGCGTGGCCAGGCCGGCCACCATCGCCAGCTGATTGGTGCTGAAGGTCGACGAGTGGACGACGGCCCGGTCCATGGAGCTGAACACGCTGTCGGACACTGTCTCCGTGCACAGCATGGCGCCCACCGGCACGTAGCCCCCGGAGAGGGCCTTGGAGACGGTGATGATGTCGGGAGTGATGCCGAACTGCTCGTGGCAGAAGAACGTCCCCGAGCGGCCCATGCCCGCCTGCACCTCGTCGAGGATCATGAGCGCCTTGTGGCGGCGGCAGAGCGACTGCGCCTCCTGCCAGAAGTCCTCGGAGGCCATGTTGACCCCCTTGCCCTGTATGGGCTCCGCGATGAACGCCGCCACATCGCCGCGTCGAAGCTCACGGGCGAGCGCGGACGCGTCGCCGAACGGGATCATGTCGCACCCGGGGAGCAGCGGCCCGAACCCGCTGCGGAACTCCCGCCCGCCGTTGAGGGAGAGGGCCCCGGTCGTCAGGCCGTGGAAGGCATGGTCGCAATAGAGGATGCGGGTCCGCTTGGTGGCGGACCGGGCGAACTTGATCGCGCTCTCGACGGCCTCGGCGCCGGAGTTGGTGAAGAAGACGCGCTCGATGCCCGGGTGCGACCGCGCCACGAGCTCCTGGGCCAGGACGCCGGGCAGGAGGGCGCAGTCCATCTGCACGAGGTTCGGCAGGTCGGCGTCGAGGGCGTCATGCAGCGCCTGGACGATCGCCGGATGACCCCGGCCGAGGGCGAAGACGCCGAACCCAGACAGAAAGTCCAGGTAACGGTCCCCTTTGTCGTCGATGAGATAGCACCCCTCACCCTTGACGTAGAAGCGGTCGAACTCGATCTGTCCCAGCACGCGGGGCAGCTGCGGGTTGATGTACTCGGAATGGAGGGAGAAGTTCTCACCCGNNGTTCAACACCTTCTTCAGATCAAACGGCATGCAGTGGGCTCCAGGGTCGAACTCCGGGGGGGGTGGCGACAGGTTAGTGGGGCACCACCATGCGCCAGACCGACCGAGAGCCCATCTCCCGCCCGCACGCCGCGTTCATGCGAAGATCCAACCGGCGGCCGCCTTCAGCGGGCACACAGACCGAAAGGGCCGATCTTTGACCACCAGTTCGCCCAACATCCTGCTCGTCATGTCGGATCAGCACCGGGCGGACATGATGGGGTGCGCGGGAGACGCCAGCGTCCTCACACCGTCGCTCGACGCCCTGGCCTCGGGGGGCGTGCGGTTCTCGCGGGTCTCGTGCCAGGGACCGCTGTGCATGCCGTCGAGGGCCTCCTTCATGACGGAGCGCTACGTGCGCGACCACGGCGTCTACACCAACGCGGAGGAGATCGCACCCGACGGGCCCACCTATGCGTGGGCCCTGCGCGAGGCGGGCTACCACACGTCGCTGCTGGGCAAGGCGCACCTGTACCTCGACGAGAACCTGCCCGTGGCGCACATCGACGACATGGCCGGGCGCCTCAGGGACCTCGGGTTCGCCGAGGTCTTCGAGACGGGTGACAAGTTCGTGGGCAAGGTCCCGAACCGCTACACCGACTTCCTCGCGGCCCGCGGCCTGCTCGACCCCTACAGGCGGCACATCGCGGACCGCAGCTACCAGGGGGAGAACGAGGACGGCCAGAACGCCACCAAGTGCGTGCCCATGTGGGACTCGACCCCGATGCCCCTTCCACTCGACGCCTACGTCGACACGTGGCACGGCCACGAGGCCGTCCAGTGGATCGAGCGGTACGACCGCCCGGAGCCCTTCTTCCTCTTCGTCGGATTCCCCGGCCCCCACGACCCGTGGGACGCACCGGCAGAGGCGGTGGAGCGCTACCGCGACGTCGACATCTCCATGCCGCGCTCGACCGAGCGCCCGACCGTCGAGGGGACGGGGCGCTACGGCGCCCTCCTGAATTCGTTCCTGTGGGTCTCGGACTCCGAGACCATGACCGACGACGCCATCCGTGGCATGCGGCGCTCGTACGCGGCCGACATCACCGTCATCGACCACGCCGTCGGGCTGATGGTCGAGGCCCTCGAGCGCAAGGGGCTCCTGGACGACACGTGGGTCATCTACACCAGTGACCACGGAGAGATGGCGGGGAGCCACGGGCTGATGTCCAAGTGCGTGCTGTACGAGGGGGCGGTGCGCGTCCCGCTGATCGTCCGGCCGCCGGGAGGCTGCGAGTCACGTGTCGTCGACTCCCTGGTGGAGCACCTCGACGTGCCGGCGACGGTTCGTCACATCGCCGGCGCCCCCGACATCCCCGACGGCGAGGGCCGATCGCTGCTCGCCGCGGTGAACGGCGGGTCCCCGGAGCCCCGGGCGGTGACGGTGAGCGAGAACTGGGGCTTCGCCGTGTTCGAGACGGACCGCTACAAGCTGGTCGTGGACGAGGACGCGGTGGCACCGTGCCAGCTGTTCGACCTGCTCGAGGACCCCGCCGAGGACCGTGACGTCCTGGCCGACCCGCTCATGGGGCCCGTCGCCCAGGAGATCATGGAGACGCACGTGCGCCCGTTCCTCCGGACACCGCCGGTGCGACCACACCCCAGCCTCTTCACGGGCGGCTACGACACGTGAATCGCGGCGGCATGCCGGCCCCGAGGTCGGTCCGGCCCGGAATGCCCTCGCCCCTCCTGGCCCTCACGGGTCGTCCTCCCCCGGCGGCGGAGTCCCGGCCGGCCGGTGCGCCTTGCTCAACCGGTTGAGCCCGACCATGGGGTAGATCAACACCGACAGCATGCCGGCGGCGACGAGCGCGGCGGCATTCTGCGGCTTCATTCTGTGCTCCTCGACCCCGAGCGTGGTGATGACCACGATGATCGGCAGCCCCGTCGCCGAGAGCACGGCCAGGGCGCTCGCCTCCGCCTTGGACATGACGCCGCGGAAGAACGCCCAGGTGGGTATGCCGCGGGTCACCAGGAACAAAGCTGTGAACGCGGGAACCAGGAGCAGGACCCGCGGCTGGTGGATCAGGGCATGCAGGTCGAAGGTGATGCCGCTCTCAATGAAGAAGATCGGGATGAGAAAGCCGAATCCGATCGCCTCCAGCTTGCTCTGTATCGGCTCGCTGTCCTCGCCCTTGATGAAGAGGCGGACCACGACGCCGGCCGCGAACGCGCCGAGCAGCACGTCCAGGCTCAGCTTGAGGGCCAGGTAGACCAGCAGGATCACGAGGAGGAACGAAATCCGCACCGGGAGCTGCGCGGTCGAGTGGAGGTGTCGTCGCATGAGGGCGACGAAGCGGGGCGGGTGCACCTGCATGGCCAGGAGCGCGGCGATCACGGCGACGGCGACGAACAGGGCCAGAAGGAGGAACGTCAGCCTCGCGTCGCGGTTGGTCAGCAGGACGGCCACCGCCACGATCGGACCGAATTCACCGAGCGCGCCCACCGACAGGAGCACCGGCCCCATCGCCGTCCGCAGCACCCCGGCATCGCGCAGGATGGGCAGCAGGGTCCCGAGCGCGGTGGTGGTCAGGCAGAGACCCACCACGATGGAGTCGAGGAAGGAGCCCGTGGCATGGAGCGCCACGCCGACGGCCAGGGACAGCACGAGCGAGACCCCCCAGGCTCCGGCCGCACGTCCCAGATGGCCCTCGCGCATGATCGACAGATCGAGTTCCGTCCCGGCCAGGAACATCAGATACGTGAGCCCGAAGTCCGACAGGGCGGAGACCAAGCTGTTGGGGTGGGCCAGCGCCAGGACGTAGGGCCCGAGCAGGATCCCGAGGAGGATCTGGATCACGACCTCGGGAACGGGTAGCAAGCGGCGGCTGCCCTCGGCCAGGATCGGGGCCAGGACGGCCGCGGCAGCGATCAGTACCAGGGTGGGAATCGCCGAACTGATCATCTGCCCTCTGCTCGCCTCGTGACCGCCAAACGTGGCACCCCTCTGCCACCTCCTGGCGACACGCTACGCGCACGGTCCATGGAAACGGGTGATTCACCGGCGCCGATCGGGTTGACGGCCCTCGTCGGCGCGCGGCAGCATGGCCCGCCGAATGGTGAAGGGGGCCGGTCATGCAGTTTGTTCCAGTCGTGCACACGCGGGCGAGCGCTCAATGACGAGTCCGTTCGTCAACCCATCGTGGATGCCCCACTCCGTGAGCGAGGCGGCGCGCGCCGGGGATGCCACCGCGGACGACCTCGTGTCGGGGCGCGCGTGGTCGCACCTGCTCGACGGCCTGCGCCAGGCGTCCGGTGTCGTCCTGTCCGATGACGTCCCCCGGAATCCGACGGACATGGCTGCGGGTTTCCGGCACCTGCTCGTGCTCCTGGGCCTCGGGTTGGACCAGGCACTGCGGGCCCAGTCAGAGCCCGTGCTGGCGGTCACCCCTTCGGGCGTCGACAACGTCTTCAAGTGGGGGATGGACTGCCCGGACTGCATCTACACGGGGGCGCCGCTGCGCGGCGGGGAGTCCTACCGCCTCTGGGGCAATCGTGGGTCGGCCCGCTATGTCGGGCTGCAGTCGATGGCGGGCATGGCTTCCTCGGCCAACGTGCTGCTGGACGAGCTGGACCTCGGGCCCTCGGGAGAGGTGGAGCTCGTCCTCTCCACCGAGGAGCACGAGGGCAACTGGCTGCCCATCGCGGAGAACGCGACCATCCTGGTGGTCCGGCACTTCTTCTACGACTGGGACACCGAGGTGGCGACCACGCTCAACATCGAGCGGATCGGGAAGGCGAAGGAGCGGGAGGCGCGGCCCGACGAGGACCCCAGGGCCCAGATGGCACGCCAGCTGATCGCGCTGGGGGACTTCGTGGTCGCCAATCTCGAGTTCTTCCTGCAGTTCTCCAGGCCCGAGAAGCCCAACACCTTCCTCCCTCCCCTCGACGGCACCGCGATGGGCGCGGCAGCGGAGAACAGGCCCGTCATCGGATCCTGGGAGCTCGGACCGGACGAGGCGCTCCTCGTCGAAGTGACCCCGCCCGAGGGCCTCTACTGGAGCTACTCGCTCGGCAACCCGTGGTGGGAGACCATCGACTACGCCGGCCACCAGAGCAGCCTCAACGGCCATCAGGCCGTGGTCGACGACGACGGGATCCTCCGGGTCGTCATCGCCCACGAGGATCCGGGCATCGCCAACTGGCTCGACACCGCCGGGCACAGCGCCGGCCCGGTGATCCTTCGCTGCGTCCGGACGGAGTCGGCGCCCGTGCCCACGACCCGCGTGATCCCCTTCGCCGAGATCGACGCGTCACTGCCGGCAACGACCAGGCGCGTCACGCCGGACGAGCGGAAGGCCACGATCGCCGCCAGGCGGCTGGCCGTCAGCAAGCGATTCGCCCGATGACCCTGGACGTCGCTGCGCTCGAGGACGAGGCCCGGGAACGGACAGGCCTGCGCGACTTCGGCGACGGGTCCCACCGGGAGGGCCTCGAGCGCCTGGTGGCCGCCCTCAACGAGGAGGCAACACTGACCGAGAGCGGCGAGGTCATGCTGCGGATCCGTCTGGTCGGCCTCCTGACCTCTCGCCTGCAGGTGGAAGACGCATACAGGGCGCACCCCTCCATCGACGACGAAGTGGTCGAGGGTCCTGTCTTCGTCGTCGGGCTGCCGCGCACCGGCACCACGGCGCTGAGCCAGCTCGTCGCCGCCGACCCTCAGTTCCGCTCGCTCCGGTTGTGGGAGTCCTCGTCACCGTGCCCGCCGCCCGAGACGGCAACCGAGCACAGCGATCCCCGCATCGCCGAGACGGAGGCCGGCCTGGCCATGATGAACCAGATGTTCCCGCTGATGGACTCCATGCACCACGAGGATGCGACGACACCGACGGAGTGCCAGGACCTGTTGGGCATGAGCTTCCGGACCGTGCACTTCGACGGCTTCGGCAACGTCCCCTCCTACCTGTCGTGGGTGACCGAGTGCGACATGGGCGGCACGTACCGCTACCACCGGCGCGTCCTCCGCCTGCTGCAGTGGCACTGCCCACCGCACCTGTGGCACCTCAAGACACCCGTCCACATGTTCTCTCTGGACGCGCTCCTCGAGACCTATCCCGACGCCAAGTTCCTCTGGAGCCACCGCGACCCGGCCAAGGTCCTGGGATCGGTCTGCAGCCTGATCCACTACGTACGGAGCTGGGCCAGTGATCGCGACGACGCAGCCGGGCTCGGTGCGGAGCAACTCGAGCGCTGGTGGCTCGCGGTCTCCCGGGCCATGGACTTCCGGGCGCGCCTCGGGGACGACCGCTTCGCCGACCTGTCGTTCGCCGACCTCCAGCTGGACCCGGTCAGCGCGATGGAGTCGGCCTACGAGAGGATCGGCATGGAGTTCTCCGACACCTCGCGCGCCGCCGTGAGCAAGTGGGCGGCGGCACACGAACCCGGATCGCACGGACGACACTCCTACGAGCTGGCCGACTTCGGCCTGACCGTCGACCGCGTGCACGAGCGGTTCGCTCCCTATCTCGAAGCGTACGATGCCATTGCGTGACCGAGCGGTCACTGCGGCAGGGGGAGGTTGAATTGCATGGAACTCGGGATCGCTGACGCCACGGCCGTCGTCACCGGCGGCAGCAAAGGCATGGGCCGGGCGGTGGCAGAGGTCCTCGCCGGCGAGGGGGCCCGTGTCGCCGTCATGGCACGCGGGCGCGAGGCCCTCGACGGCACCGCATCTGCCCTCCGGGCCGCAGGCAGTCCCGATGCGCTGGGCATCAGCGTCGACATGACCGACGCGGACTCCATCAGCGAGGGCTTCGGCCAGGTCGCTGACCGGTGGGGCTCGCTCAACATCCTGGTGCACACGATCGGCCCCGCGGCCGGTCGGTTCGAGGACCTCGACGACAAGGGGTGGGACGACGCCTTCGCCCTCGGCACGATGTCGGCCGTCCGGAGCGCCCGGGCCGCCGTGCCGCTGATGCGGGCGGCCGACTGGGGTCGGATGGTGATCTTCTCGGCGCACTCGATACAGCGCCAGAGCCCCATTCTGGTGGCCTACACCGCCTCGAAGGCGGCCGTGACGAGCATCGCCAAGAACCTCGCCAAATCGCTGGCGCCCGATGGGATCCTCGTCAACGCCGTGTGCCCAGGCACCATCGTCACCGCCAGCTTCACCGAGAACCTCAAGGACGTCTTCGCCGCCGAGAACCTCGACCCGACGGACCCGAACGACGTCATGACATGGATCGACAAGACGTTCCACCAGCCCGCCGACATCGGCCGAGCCGGCCTGCCCGACGAGGTCGCCTCGCTCACCGCCTACCTCGTGTCCAGGCGGAACGGCTACGTCACCGGTGCCTGCATCAACGTGGACGGCGGTTCCGACTTCGTCTGAGGGGCCCGAGGCCCACTGCCCCGCCTACGAGGACCCCAGGCCCGTGACCGGCGCGTTGAGCCTGGTCCCGTTCGGCGATCCCAGGAACGCCGCATCCCCGTAGGTGTAGAGGGCCCCGTTGGCGCCCACCAGCCAGTACCCCGAGCCACTCGGCGTCCGGGCGATGCCGACGACCGGTGGCTGGCCCACGATCCCCTGGCCGGGGACGGACCCGTCGAACCCGGCGTTGCCGTAGTTGAAGACGCCCCCGTCGGAACCGACCAGCCAGTAGCCGCCGCCGTCGGGGGTGGCGGCGATGCCCGCGACCGGCGCGTTGAGACGCTGACCGCCGGCGGAGCCGTCGAACCCGGCGTCCCCGAAGTTGAAGACCCCGCCGTCGGAGGCCACCAGCCAGTAGCCCCCGTCGTCGGAGGCCGCGATGCCGACGACCGGCGCGTTGAGGCGCCGGCCTCCCATTGAGCCCCGGAACTGGGCGTCGCCGAACTGGAACACGCCGCCGTCGGAGGCGACCTCCCAGTAGCCGCCCCCGTCCGGCGTGGCGGCGATGCCCACGACCGGCGCGTTCAGCCGCTGGCCGCCCATGGACCCGGCGAAGGTGGCGGTGCCGTAGTTGAAGACGCCCCCGTCGTGCGCCGCCAGCACGATGCCCTGGCTCGACGCGGGAGGAAACGCCATCTGCTCGACGAAGGTGCGCAGCCCCGGGTCATTCTGCTGCTGCGCCTCCACGGCCGCAGTTCCGGCGGCGATGCACTCCACCGCGCGCACGCAGCTGACCGTCGCCAGGAGGCTGAGTGCGCTGGCGTTCGGGCTGGGATCGATCGACCACGACGAGCCGTTCCAGTTCTCGATGATGGCCTGCGGCTGGAAGTTGCCGCCGCCCCCGCCGCCGAAGCCGCCGAGAGATCCGACCGCCCAGCACTGTGTGGCGCTGAGGCACGAGATGCCGTTGAGGATGCCCGGCGTCGACGAGTCGGGAACCGACGCCGACAGGTCGCTCCAGGTGGCCCCGTTCCAGTGCTGCATGAGGATCCCCGCTGCGTTCCCATTGCTGTCGGTCATGGCCCCCGAGGCCCAGCAGTCCGCAGAAGTGACGCACGTCACGCCGTAGAGGAACCCGCCGTCCGGGCTCGGAGACGCCGCGCTCGGCGTGATCGTCCACACCGAGCCGTCCCAGTGCTCGATCAGCCCCTGGTCGCCGGGAGCGTTGCCCGGATAGATGGGAAGGAAGTTCGGGTTCTGCGGCGTGGGGCCGGCATTGCCCACCGCCCAGCAGTCGTCGGCCGCCAGGCAGGTGACGCTCGTCAACTGGTCGTAGGCCTGGCCGGTGGCGGCACCGGGGACGATGCTCCAGGTCGTGCCGTTCCACTGCAGGATCAGGTCGCTGAGGTTCTCGCCGCTGTCATCGGTCGCCTCACCGACCGCGACGCAGCTGGACGCAGACGTGCAGCTCACGCCTTGGAGGAGCGCCCCGGCGACACCGGGGCTGGTCGGAGTCGGGCTGGGCACGACCGACCAGGCGGAGCCGTTCCAGTTCTCGATCAGCGTCCCGCTCGGGTTCCCGTCGTCGTTCACCCCGAGGACCGCGCCGACCGCCCAGCAGTCGGAGCCATTGACGCAGGAGACGTCGAAGAGCCCGCCACCGTGGCCGGCCGGGACGGGGGGCGTCGGAGCGAGGGTCCAGGTCGTGCCGTTCCACGTCTCCACCAGGGGGGCGAAGGTGCTGCCGGAGCCCGAACCGAGGTTCTCTATGGAGACTCCGGCCTCCCAGCACTGGGTGGCGTTGGCGCACGACGACCCGAGCAGGACGTCGTCCGCGCCGGTGCCCGGCGTGGTGGCCACGGACCAGCCCGACGGCGTGGCGCCGCTCCCGACCTGGGTGACGATGCCGACGGCACCGACGACGATCGTCAGCAACGATGCGGCCAGGGTCAGCCGTCCTGCCCTCCGAAATGGAGGCCGACGGGGGTGAGCCAGGTGGACGGGGGCGTGCCGCGCGATCATTGGCCAATGGTCGCACGACGCGGTCTCGATCCTGTGGATGGTGGGCACCGCCGGCTCACGCCGGCCTAGCCGCTGCATGGGACCTCTCGACGGAATCCGTGTGCTCGAGGCGGGCCTTCTCGTGCAGGGCCCACAGGCGTCCCTGACCATGCTCGAGTGGGGTGCGGAGGTGATCAAGGTGGAGTTGCCCGGGTTCGGCGATCAGAGCCGGTGGCTCCCGATCAGCCGGGACGACCGGCGATCGGCGTTCTTCAGCGCCTACAACCGGGGCAAGCGCAGCGTGACGATCGATCTGCGCGTCCCACGGGGCCGGGAGGTCTTCCTGCGCATGGTCGAGACGGCTGACGTGGTCGTCACGAACTTCAAGCCCGGCACGATGGACGAATGGGGTGTGGGATACGCCCACGCCGCCGAGCGCAACCCGCGCATCGTCTATGCGATGGGGTCGTCGTTCGGGACGGAAGGGCCCGATGCGGCGCGGGAGGGCGCAGACCTGAGCGCCCAGGCGGCGGGCGGGTTGATCAGTACGACGGGCGGGAGCGGCAGCGACCCGAGCCCGATCGGGGCGACGGTGGCCGACCACATCTCCGGGCAGAACCTTTTGGCCGGCGTCCTGGCGGCTCTGTTCGCCCGGGAGCGCACCGGACGGGGGCAACTGGTCGAGACCTCGCTGCTCGGTGGGCAGATCTGGGCCCAAGCGGGCGAATACACCCGCTACCTCCTCTCCGGTCAGCCCTCCGGACCGAGCGGCCGCAGCCACCCGATGATCCCCGGCATCTACGGGATCTTCCCGACGTCCGACGGGTGGATCGCCGTCGTCGGGGTCGCCGGCGCAGCTCGTGACCTCTTCTATCGGACCATCGGGAGGCCGGACCTGATCGACCGCTTCCACCATCTCCTGTACTTCGAGGACGACAAGGCGGAGCTGTGGCCGACCCTCGATGAGGTGTTCGCGACGAAGACGACAGAGGAGTGGTGTCGGCTGCTCGGCGCCGCCGGCCTGCGCTTCGCTCCGGTCAGGGGCCACGCCGAGGTGGCCGACGACCCCGGTGTCGTTGCCAACGGGTACATCGAGCGGGTCGAAGGTCTGGACGCGTCCGGTACCGAGACCCGAGTCGTGCGGGCACCGGTCCGGTTCTCCGAGCAGGTGCCGGTCGTGCAGACGCAGGTCCCGGAGTTGGGGCACCACACCGAAGAGGTTCTTCTCGAGATCGGCTACTCCTGGGACGACATCGCGGCCCTCTCGGCGGCGGGCGCGATCTGAGTGCGCTCCACCTGAGGGCTCGACGCCGACCCGGCCCGACCGGTCATCTCCGGCGCAGGCCACCAGGCGTATCGTCGAGGTGTGCACCGAGGACCCGAAGGCCCTCTCGCCCACCACACGCAGATGATCGCTTCGCGTTGACCACTCGGCACCAAGCATCGTGATGATCGACGACCAATCGGATCTCGAGGCACACGCGCCACACACCGCCAACCTGTCCCGGGCACGGCGGCGGGCCACCCTCGCGGTCCTCTGCGTGACCCTGTTGCTCATCAGCCTGGACAACACGATCCTGAACGTCGCATTGCCCTCAATCGTCCGCAGCCTGCACGCCACCTCGACACAGCTGCAGTGGATCGTGGACGCCTTTGCCATCTTCTTCGCCGGGCTGCTCCTGACCTTCGGGGCGCTGGGCGACCGGCTCGGCCGCAAGTGGGTCTTCATGGCCGGGCTCGTCGTCTTCGGCGCCGGCTCGGCGCTGGCGGCGTGGTCGGGCACACCGGACCGGCTGACCGCCGCCCGGGCGATGATGGGAGTGGGCGCGGCCGCGTTGATGCCCTGCACCCTGTCGATCCTCACCAACGTGTTCACAGCCGATCGGGACCGGGCCCGGGCGATCGGCATCTGGTCGGGGACGGCGGGGCTGGGCGTCGCCATCGGGCCGATGCTGGGTGGTCTCCTCCTCGTCCACTTCTGGTGGGGTTCGGTCTTCCTCATCAACGTGCCCATCGCGGCCGTCGGGCTCGTGGCCACCGCGTTGCTGGTCCCGAACTCGAAGAGCCCGCACGCGAGGCGTCCCGACCCCCTCGGCGCCGCTCTCTCCATGGTGGGAATCGGCCTCCTCCTGTGGGCGATCATCGAAGCTCCGAACCGGACCTGGACCTCCCCTCTCGTGGTCGGCGCCCTCGTGGGCTCGGTCGTGGTCATCGGGTTCTTCATTGTGTGGGAGCGGAGCATCGACCATCCCCTGCTGCCCCTCGAGTTCTTCGGGAACCGGCGCTACAGCGCAGCCATCGCGTCCTTGGCGCTCCTCCTGTTCGCCCTCCTGGGCCTGTTCTTCCTCTTCACCCAATACCTGCAGTTCTCCCTCGGCTTCGACCCTCTCGAGACGGGGCTGGCCATCGGCCCCATCGCCCTGGTCCTGCTGGTCGTCGCGCCGATGTCAGTGATCATCGCCAGGCGGTTCGGCACCAAACCGGTGGTCGCCGGCGGCCTTCTCCTCGTGGCCGTCGGGCTCGGCCTCCTGTCACGGACCACCGTGCACAGCACCTATCTGGACGCCGTGCCGTGGCTCGTCTGCATCGGCGTCGGGGTCGGACTGGGCCTCGCACCCTCCACCGAGTCGGTGATGGGCTCGCTGCCGAGAGCGGATGCGGGGGTCGGCTCCGCCACGAGCGACACCTCCATGCAGCTCGGAGGAGCATTGGGGGTCGCCGTCATCGGAACCGCCCTCAACATCCGCTACCAGAACTTCATGACGCCCCTGCTGGCGCACCAACCGATTCCGTCCGCCATCGACAAGCTGATTCTCGGCTCACTCGGTGGCGCGCTCGCCGTGGCCGCACATGTCCCGGGCAAGGCGGGCGTGGCTCTCGCCGGCGCGGCGCGGCACGGCTTCGTGTCGGGCATGGACCTCGGCCTCGTAGCTGCGTCGATCGTCGTCGCGGTGGCCGGCCTGGTGGTTCTGGTGGCCCTCCCCAACCGGGCCCCATCGGCTCCGGCGGATCCACCGCAGGGCTCCACGCCGACCCCGACCGACGTCGACGCCGACATCCGTCACGGCCGAGGGTGATCAGCTGTCGTTCAGGAAGTCCCGCCACGTGCGGAACATCTCGGGGAGCTCGCCCTTGCCCGTGGCGCTCGAGGGCCAGTGCGCCGGCGGGAGACCGATCGGCCGCAGGAGCATGTCGGCACCGTAGAACAGCAGATGCCGGCGGCGGACGAATCGCCACCGGCCGTCGCGCCGCTCGTAGGCGTCGTGGTACTGGATCGCCTGCACCACCCACTCCTCACCCATCTCCATCTCTCCCCGGCACGAGACGATCCCGGTGGCGTGGTCGTCGTCCAGCACATCGATGACGTGGTTGCCGACGAGGAGGATCGTGACGCCGAGACCCCGCAGCTGCTCGGTGAAACTGGCCCGCAGTGCGTCATGGCCCACCAGGTCCCGACCGACCCGCACATCGTCGACGAAGAGGCTGACGAGCGTATCGAGATCACGCGCATCGAGAGCCACGGCGTAGCGGCTCGCGAGCTGGCGGATCTCCTCGTGCGCCACGAGCCAGGCAATCGGGTCTGCGCCCGGGCCGCTCACGGCAGATACCCCAGCTCGCGCGCGAGTTCGGTGACCTGGTGATACGAGCCGTTCTGCAGCCGGTGCTGACCGGTGGTGACGAACCATGCCACGACCCGGCCGACGACCTCGGGTGTGATGCCACGGTCGGCCACGAAGCTCAGGTCCTCGACGGCCCGGACGCGCTCGGTGACGACGAAGCCAGGGTTCAGGTTGAACGCCCGTATGCCGGCATCCCCGTACTCGAGGGCGAGCATGTCGGCGATCCGATGGAACCCCGCCTTCGTCACCGCGTAGGTCAGAGGCCACCCACCTTCACCCACCGGACGCCGCGGAACACGTTGTCCGGCCGCGCTGGTGATGTCCAACACCAGGCCGTCCCCCCGCCCGACCATGTGCGCGACAGCCCGCTGCGTAATCAGCAGTTGCGCCGTGACGTTGCACGACACCCGACGGGCCAGGTCGTCCGGTTCGGTCTCGAGAAAGCGACGGTTGGCCCCGGGCCCGACGTAGATCGCGTTGTTCACCAGCACGTCGAGGTGACCCAGGGAGACGATGGCAGCGTCCACCGCCGGGGCCAGCGCGTCCAGGTCGAGGAGGTCGAGCCGGATGGGCACGGCGCGGCTGCCGCTCGATTCGATGGCCGAGGCCGTCGAGGCCAGGCTTCCCGGTAGCGGCGCGCCCGTGTCGGGCTCGAAGGCGGTGGGGTCGCCGTCGTGCACCGTTCGTGCCGTGATGGCCACGTCGAAGCCGGCCTCCGCCAGGGCGATGGCGCAGGCGCGCCCGATGCCCCTGCTCGCTCCGGTGACGAGCGCGGTCGGCCCGCTCGGAGTGTCCCGATCGTTCATCGGTGGTCGGGAAGGTCCGGGGCCCACGGGGCGCCGTTGATGTGGCTCCCCCCGTCGACGAACAGGGTGTTCCCGGTCAGGTAGCGGGCATCGTCGCTGGCCAGGAAGACGGCGACGGGCGCGATGTCGGCCTCGGGATCTCCCAGACGGCCCATGGGGTTGGCCGCGTCGGCCATGGCTTCGAGCTCGGGGTTGGCGGCGAAGACGGCTCGGGATGCGGCCGTCTTGGCACCCGGGCAGATGGCGTTGGCGACAATCCCGTAGGGAGCCCACTCGCGGGCCGCAGTGCGGGTCAACGTGCGCAGCGCCTCCTTGGCGCAGTTGTACTCCGCAGTCCCGACGTGGGCATTGACGCCGTTGAGCGAGCAGAGGTTGATGATGTTGCCGCGACCCTGGGCGCGCATGAACGGCTCGGCCGCCTGCATGGCCCAGAGCGGCCCGTAGAAGCCGACCTGGAGCCCGTGGGCCATCTGCTCGTTCGACTTGTACTCCAGTCGCCCCAGGCTTCCGCCACCCCAGGCGTTGTTCACGAGGATGTCCACCGTGCCCCAGTGATCGACGGCGAGGTCGACCATGGCCCGGACGGCAGCCTCGTCGGCCACGTCGGTGGTGACCGCACGGGCCTCGGCCCCGAACTCGGCCGCGAGCTCGTCCGCCACCGCTGCGCCGGAATCCGGTTCCAGCTCGGCGACGAGGACTCGAGCCCCCTCCCGGGCGAATGCCCGGGCGATGCCACGGCCGATCCCGTCGCCGGCCCCGGTGATGACGGCCACTCGATCCTGCAGTCGGCTCATGCTCGTGCTCCTCGCTGAAACGTCCTCTGGTCCGCCCCAACTCTGGCCCAAGAGATGGGGTCCATGTCGTGGCACTTGTTACCAAGGATTCACATGGAAAAAACGCGGTGGAAACGTTCACCTCCGATGTTGGGACCATGCCCCATCAGCGCCTCGTTCCAACCAAAGAGCCCAGGAACCCAGATCGGGGCTGGGCTCCCGCCACCCACCCCAAGGTGGTTCGAGCCGGTGACGACGACGGCCCGGTCACAGTGTGATCGAGTCAACGGTCAGCATCGGCGAGGACACCCATCAAAAGGCCCTCCGTATCAATTTGGATCCCAGGTGGTACGGCACGGTCGCCGAGATCGGAGCCGGGCAGGAAGTCGCGCGCTGGTTCTTTCGGGTCGGCGGCGCAGCGGGAACGATAGCCAAGTCGATCTCCGCCTACGACATGGCGGTCAGTGACGCAATTTACGGCGAGGTCGACCGATACGTCTCGGCGGGACGTCTCCAGGCGATGCTCGACCACGAATACCAGCTGAACCTCGAGCGACTCACGGACAAACGTGGCGACACGACGTCGTTCTTCGCATTCGCCAACACTGTCGTCGCTCGCAGCTACCAGGGAAACAACGAATGCCACGGGTGGATGGGGCTCAAGTTTCAAGCTCATCCGCGTGACGACCCGAGCCAGGTCATCCTGCACGTGCGGATGCTCGATGTCGAGGCATCACTGCAGCAGGAGGCGATCGGCGTCGTCGGCATCAACCTGCTCCACGGTGCGTTCTTTCAGCACCACGAGCCGGAGTCGCTCGTCGAGAGCCTCTTGGACCGCCTCACGACGGGCCGCATCGAGATCGACATGATCGAGTTTCGGGGCATTGAGTTCCGGCGTGTCGACAACCGCTTGATGGCGCTGAAGCTCGTGCAGCTCGGCTTGAGCGGCGTCGCCATGTTCGGACCCGATCGCGCCGTCCTGCAGCCGAGCGAGGCTCTCCGAAAGAAGGCTGTCCTCGTGGAACGGGGCAGCTTCCGACCCACGACCGTGGTCAACATCGACATGCTCGAGTCGGCATTGGCCAAGTTCCAGTCCGATCCGGCGGTCGAGGAGCGATCGATCCTTCCCCTGGCCGAGCTGACGATGCGCAATCTCTTGGCCGGAGGGTCAGATGTCGACCGCCGCGACTTCCTAGCCCGCGCCGATCTCCTCGCCGCGTGCGGCATGACCGTCCTGATCTCCGATTACTTCGAGTATTACCGCCTCGCTGCGTACATCGCGTCTCGCACGACCGAACGAATCGGGATCGTCATGGGAGTGCCGAGCCTTCTGGAGCTCTTCGACGAGAAGTACTACACCCAGCTGCCTGGCGGGATCCTCGAGAGCTTCGGGCGGTTGTTCAAGAACGACCTGCGCATTTACGTGTACCCGCTGCAGCGGACACTCCATGAGGAACTCCAAACCGTCGACAACCTCGAAGTCGAGTCCTCGCTGCGGCCGCTCTATGACTATCTCGCGATGAGGGGAAGCTTCGTTCCGCTGGACAACTATCGGCCTGAGTACCTCAGCATCTTCAGCCGGGACGTGCTCAGAAGGATCGCGGTCGGCGACTCGACATGGGAATCGATGGTTCCACACGAGGTCGCGGACCTCATAAAGCAAAGATCGTTCTTCGACTATTCCAGAACGAGTGCTGAGAGCTGAACCGCCCGCTCACAGCGGCTGCGGAGGCACCGAGCTCGCCGTGGCCTTCACGGTTGCCGTCGACTCAGAATCGGCAACGATGCCGCGCAGCATGCCTGGGAACACGAATCGGTGAAACGGCGCCACGGAGATCCAGTAGAGGCGTCCCAGCAAGCCTCGTGGCCGGAACTCCGCGGTCTGTGTGATCAGGGCCCCAGAGCCCTGCGACTCGACATCCCACGTCAACCACGCCTCTCCGGGGAGCCGCATCTCGGCATGGAGCCGGAGCCGGCGGCCGGGTACGAGATCCTCCACCCGCCAGAAGTCGAGCGGTTCACCGATCGCCAGTGTTGCCCGGCGGCCCCGGCGAAGTCCGGGGCCGCCCGCCAATTGGTCCAGCAGTCCTCGGATCCGCCAGAGCCACTTCCCCGAGTACCAGCCACGCGCACCACCGATGTGCAGCAGCGTGTCGAACACCGCGCCCGGCTCGGCACGGGTCTGGAGCGACCTGTCGTCTGAGAGAACGGTCCCCCCGGACCAGTCCGGGTCCGTGGGCGTCGGCCTGAACACCACCAGGTCGGCATCGGAGAACGACGTCGCCACGTTGCCCTCCTGCGTCGCGGCCAATGCCCGGCTGATCGCCTCTCGCAGCCCCATGGGCTGGACCGAGAAGGCCGCAGTCGCCGATCTGCCCTCCACGATCACCTCGTTGACGAGGGATTCGACGAGCTCCCTCGCCAACGGGACCGGAACGGGTGTGACCAGACCCACCCAGTGGGACGACAGCCGGGGTGTGAGCAGGGGCACCCGGATCAACCACCGGTGCGGCAGTCCCGCGACGTCGGCGTAGGTCTCCATCATCTCCGAATAGGTGACGACATCCGTCCCGCCGGCTTCGTAGACCCCGCCGACGCCGGGGCTCGACCCGATCGCCGAGACGAGCACGTCCACGACGTCGGCAATGGCGATGGGCTGGCATTTGGTGTCGACCCACTTCGGCGTCACCATCACCGGCAGCACTTCGACCAGGTATCTGAGCATCTCGAAGCTGGCCGAGCCCGCACCGATGATCACGCCGGCACGGATCTCGACGACCTCGATCCCGGAGGAGGCGAGCACGCGCCCAACGTCGTGCCGACTCTCGAGGTGTTCGCTCAGTGCATCATCGTCGCGACCCAGCCCACCGAGATACACGATGCGCCGGACACCGGCCGCCGAAGCTGCCTTGGCGAAGTTCGCGGCGTCGCGATGCTCTCGGTCCGACCACCCTTCGCCCTGCCCGATCGAATGGACCAGATAGACGGCGACGTCCATCCCCGTCATCGCCGGCTCGAGGTCGCCGCCGATGTCTCCCCGCACCACCTCGGTCTCTGCTCTCCAGGATGCGGTATCGAGCTTCGCCGGCGTCCGGGCCACGCAGCGGACCTCGAAGCCCTCAGCCAACAGCATCGGGACCAACCGACCACCGACGTAGCCGGAGGCGCCCGTGACGAGCACACGGGGACGGCTCACCGCACGTCGGTCGAGTTCCTGGAGGGACGTTCGGAGGTGAGATCCGGACCTCCGCGTACGATGCGTTTCCGGTCCATCACATCAGCCTATGGACCGACGACCTGCGTCGGAGCGGGCGTGGATCCGCCCGACGCCACCCCTTACGAGCTGGCGATCCCGACGATCGGCGCATTGAGCGGCGCGCCGCCCATGGAGCCGTCGAACTGGGCGTCCCCGAAGGCGAAGATCCCGCCGTCGGTCGCGACCATCCGGTATCCGGCACCGTCCGGCGTTGCGGACAGGCCCGCGATCGGCGCGTTCAAGACCTGACTCCCCATCGACCCGAGGAATGGCGCGTCCCCCTCGAAGACGAGGCCTCCGTCGGACGCAACCTCCCAGTAGCCCCCACCCTCGACGGACGTCGCCATCCCCACAATGGGTGCGGCCTGATATCGGTTCTCGGCCGAGCCAAGGAACGGAGCGTTGAAGGCGAAGGTTCCGCCGTCGCTCGCCACCTCCCAGTAGCCGCCAGTGGTGGGATCGGCGGCGATGCCCACGATGGGCCTGTTGAGCGGCCTGCCCCCCATCGACCCGTAGAATGGTGCATCGCCGAATGCGAACACCCCGCCGTCTCTGGCCACGAGCCAATAGCCGTGGCCGTCGGGCGTCGACGCGATGCCGACGATCGGGGCGTTCAACGGTGTCCCGCCCATCGACCCGTAGAAGTGCGCGGTGCCGAACGAGTAGATGCCACCGTCGGCCCCCACCTCCCAGTAACCCTGGGTGGCCTGGTCGCCGACCGTCAGGGCCCGGGCCGACGACACGGAGCTCTGATAATTGCCGTCTCCCTGGTAATTCGCGGTGAGGGCGTAGGTGCCGGGAGGGAGCTGGGTGCCGCTCAGGGTCGGGCAGCTCCCGGCTGCGGTGTCCAGGCCCGCCGGTTGCAGCTCGATCGTGCAGAGTGTGGCGCCCCCGTTCTGCACCGTCACGGATCCTGTCGGAGCGCCGGTCGTCCCCGAGGTCACGGTGGCCGAGATCACGACCGAGCCTTCGTCGCCATACGAGGTGGACGAGGGTGCGATGGTCAGCGAGACAGAGCTGGTCGCCGGGAAGACCGAGAGCGGCGTCGTCGTGGACGACGGGAGGAAGTTGGCGTCGCCGGGGTAGCTCAAGGTCACGGTGTAGGGCGTTGTCGAGGCAGGGAGGGCAGTCGCCGAGCTGATGTAGCAGGGGTTGGCACCCCCGTTGTTGGCCCGGCACGAACCGGGAGCCACCAGGTTGACGCCGTTGGCGGTGACGGAGACCGAACCGCTGGCGTTGCCGTTGTTGTTGTTGCCGCCCACGCCGACGATGAAGAAGTTGCCGTTCTCAGCGCCGTAGAGGGCGTAGCCCGGCACGGGGAAGACGTTCATCTGGGTGGTCACCTGGTCGACCGTGAAGTCCTGGGGGGCGGAGGAAGACCCCTGGTAGCTGGGGTCACCCTCGTACACGGCGGAAAGGACGTAGGGACCGGCGTCCAGCGTGGTGTCGTTGATGTAGCAGTTCCCGAACGACTGGGTCCCACCCCCTCCGTTGAGCAAGATCGAGCAGACTTGGGTGCCCAGTCCGGGTGCGCCGTCGTACACGGTGACGTCCCCGGATGGAGACAGGTTGACTCCGGGCGCCCCCGTGACCGTCACGGCGAAGGAGAGCTGTGACTCGTCGCCGTAGATGATCGACGCTCCGGGTTGCGGGGAGGTGAGCGTCGTCGTCGTGGTGGCCTGGCTGACCGTCTGGTTCGGCTGCAGGGTCCCGGTCGCCTCCTCGTAGGAAGAGTCGCCGCTGAAGATCGCCGTGATCGCGTGCTGGCCGATTGAGAGGGAGCCGGCGGGCTCGTCACACGACGCCTGATAGATCCCTGACCCGACGAGCGAGAGGGGCTGGAGGTTGCAGCCCACGATGACGTTCCCGTTGTCCTGGAACTCCATCGTGTCCATGAGGCCGGTGAGCGGGCCGTGGTCCGAGGTGGTCAGGGTGGCGGTGTAGGTCACGTCCTGACCGGGGATGGAAGGGTTGGCCGACGAGCCCACGCTTATCTCCACCGTTCCCGCAGCGGATGCCGGAGACGCCCAACCAATGGCCACCACTGGCACACAGAGACACCCGACGACTCCCAGCAAGGAGCTGACCCGTCGCATTCGTCCGGCAGACATTCCGCGCTCCCTTGCTGCGTCGCCACCTGAAGGCCGCCCGTCGGCCGTCAAGGTACCAGGACCGTCTCCGAAATCAGTGGATGCACGCCGGAAGCTTTGGCGGCGTCCGCGTGTTGCACACGATGTGATCCCACTTTCCGTCCTCGACCTGGCCACCGTGGCAACGGGGTCGACCCCCGCCCGAGCCCTGCAGGAGACGGTGGCGATCTCGTCGGAGGTGGAGCGACTCGGCTACCACCGATTGTGGGTGGCGGAGCACCACGGGATGCCCGCCGTGGCCAGCTCGGCACCCGCCGTCCTGATCGCACACCTGGCGAACGCCACCACCACTCTGCGCGTCGGGTCGGGCGGCGTGATGCTGCCCAACCA
>PMPX01000352.1 GCA_003169235.1 Acidimicrobiaceae bacterium
GAGTCCTGGGCGCGCCAGGCCGGGACCCTGGACTGGTTCCGGCCCTGGGACACGGTCCTGCAGTGGGACCTCCCCTTCGCCCGATGGTTCGACGGTGGGACCCTGAACGTCTCCTACAACTGCATCGACCGCCACGTGGCCGCCGGCCGGGGCGACAAGGTCGCCTTCCACTGGGAGGGCGAACCGGGCGACACCCGGACCATCAGCTACGGCGAGCTGGCGCGCCGGGTCGGGCGCCCCAGAGGCCCCCGCGCCGTCGGCCAGGCCAACGGACGCAACCCCATTCCGATCATCGTGCCCTGCCACCGCGTGCTGGCCAGCAACGGGATCGGCGGCTACGGCGGCGGCCTCAAGCTCAAGCGCGCCCTGCTGGCGATCGAAGGCGTGACGGCGTAAGGGCATATGGACCCTGGCGTGGGCGGCCGGCGGGCCACATCATCGCGGTATGTGGACCTACGGGGACTACACGCGCTGGCTCTACCGGGGTGGGAGCCCCAACCGGTTCGCGCAGCTGCAGAACCGGCTCTCCGCGGTTGCCTTCTCGGCCGGACTGTTGCCGAGGCGCGCCGGCGCGCTCGAGGTCCGGGGGCGGCGCAGCGGCCAGACCGTCTCACTGCCGGTCGTGATCGCCGACTACGGGGGCGAGCGCTATCTCGTCTCGATGCTCGGGCGGGACGCGAACTGGGTGCGCAACCTCGAGGCGGACGGGGGCCGGGCCCGATTGCGCCACGGTCGGCGGGAGCCGATCTCACTGGTCGAGGTCGACCCGGCGTTGCGGGCGCCCATCCTGCGCCGCTACCTCGACCTCGCCCCCGGTGCTCGTCCCCACATCCCGGTCGACCGCAGGGCCCCTCTGTCCGAGTTCGAGGCGATCGCCGCCGACTACCCGGTCTTCCGCATAGAGCCCCGGGCGGGCACGGCCTGATCGAAGGGGCGCCGGGCACGTAAGGTGCGCCGGTGGAAACCGCGCAGAGTGTGAGAACGGCGTTCGACCTGACGGGCCGGGTGGCGCTGGTCACCGGTGCGGGCGGCAGCATCGGGCGCACGACGGCCGAGGTGCTGGCGGCGGCGGGCGCCACCGTCATCTGCGCCGACGTCAACGGCCCCGCCGCGACCGAGACGGCGAGCGGCATTCTCGGGCTGGGTGGGCGGGCCGAGAGCGCGGAGCTCGACGTGTCCGTGCGCGGCGCGGCGGAGGCCCTGGTCGGTCATATCGCGGCCCGCCACGGCGGACTGCACGTCATGTGCAACATCGCGGGGATCATGATCGACAGCACGATCATCGACCTCGACCCCGACGAGTTCGATCGCATCCTGTCGGTCAACCTCAAGGGCGTCGTGTACGGGTGCCAGGCCGCCGGGAAGGTCATGGTGGCGCAGGGCGGCGGCTCCATCGTCAACATGGCGTCCGCGGCGGTGCTCGCTCCGGCACCGGGTATCGGGCCCTACGCCATCTGCAAGGCCGGCGTGGCGCAGCTGACCCAGACCATGGCCGTCGAGGTCGGCGAGTACGGCGTGCGGGTCAACACGGTCGCGCCGGGCTTCGTCCCTTCCAACATGACGGCGCGCTACTACACGAACCCCGACGGGACCGTCAACGAGGAGACCAAGGCGGCCATGGTGAAACCGATGGCCCGCATGACCCCCCTGCGCCGGGTGGGGGTGACGTCGGACATCGCGTACTGCGTGCTGTATCTCGCCTCGGACGCCAGCAGCTTCGTCACCGGGCAGCTGCTCAGCCCCAACGGCGGCGTCTCCATGCACTATTGAGCGGCACCACCCCGCGCCGCACCGGCCCTGATGCGGCGCTGGCGCACCTCCGTCGGGCCGATCCGGTGCTGGCCGGCATCATCGCGGCCCATCCCGACTTCGACGCCCGGGCGTGGCTGGCCGGCCTGCCGCCGATGGACCTCTTCGGCGCGTTGGTGTTCCAGGTCGCCGGGCAGCAGCTCTCCGTTGCCGCCACCCGACGCATCCTCGAGCGCCTGTGCGCCGGCTTCGACGGCCGCTTGCCCGAACCGGCCGCGCTGCTGGCGATGGACCCCGCCGCACTCCGCGCCACCGGGTTGTCCGCGCGCAAGGTCGAGACACTGCGTGCGGTGGCCGGGTTGTTCGCCGACGGCACGCTGCGCGACGAGGACCTGCGCGCCATGCCCGACGAGGAGATCGAGACCCGCTTGACCGCCATCCCCGGCATCGGGCCCTGGACGGTGCACGGGATGCTGATCATCGCCCTCGACCGGCCCGACGTCGTCCTCCCCGGCGACCTCGCGCTGCGCAAGGTCATCCGGCGCGCCTACGGGCTGGACCACCTCCCGACCCAGGACGAGGTGCGCACGATCGCCGCCCCGTGGCGCCCGTACCGGAGCCTGGCCACCGCCTACCTGTTCGAGCTGGAGCTCGACCGCCCCGGAGCGGCCGGGACCTGAGCGTCGGTGCTCCGCGGCGCCGGTTACGAGAGGCGCACGAGGTCGAACTGGCCCGTCGTCGTGTCGGACACGACGATCGCCGGACCGGGACCCACGAGCGTGACGGCCGCGCCGACACCCACCGGATCGCTCACGCTGCCGTGCGGGTCGATCCGGAAGACGCACGACGACGGCGACGTCGCCTGCGGGCACGACGGGGAGCTGCCCGACGCCTCCAGGACGAGCGGGCCCGCAGCCGTGTCGACCACGCTGCTCGTCACCGTGCCGCTGTAGGACCCCAGGACCGCGAGGGAGGCGGCGTCGTAGGTGGTGAACTGCGCATCGAGGCCCTGGCCCGCCGGTTGGCTGACCCACACCGCGCCGCCGGCGACGTCGTTGACGTACTGCACGCCGCCGCCCAGGCCGTTCGGGGTGTGGTTGAGCACCGCGCCGGTGACCGTGGCGCCGCCGGGGCGCAACACGGCGAGGTGGTGGTCGGCCCGCTCGTAGTAGACGGAGCCGTCCGACCCGATGGCGGCGCCCAGGCCCTGCACGAGCAGGCGCGGCAGGGCCGACGACGAGGGGTCGATGCGGTACACGCTGACCGTGTCCCCCCGCGTCACCGAGACCAGCACCGCGCCGGCGGCGGCCGTCATGGACACGAGGTCGTCGTCGGAGCTGTTGGTGGCGTCGACCGTGGGCATGGTCCACTGCCCGTCCTGGTTGCCGCTCACCCGGCTGTAGGCGAACACGTCGGAGTAGGTCGCCACGTAGAAGTTGGCGGTGTCCGCCGCCAACGCGGCGATGCCGGTCGCCACGTGCTCGGCGATGGCGGCCGGACCGTTGCCGTCGACCACCCAGGCGACGGCCGGTGACGGGCTGGTCGGGTCCTGGGGCGCGGCGAACACCGCGCCGTCGGGGCTCTCGGCCGCCGTCACGCGATCGGCCGCGAACGGGAGGGCGATCGGCGAACCCGCCTGCAGGGGCCCCGACGTCGGCACGGCGGGCAGCGTGGACGACGGCGTGGCGGTCGTGGCGGTCGAGGAGGTGGACGAGGAGGCCGCCGCCGGGCGCGTGGTGGTCGGGGACGCCGTGGGGGTCGAGGGGTTCGAGCTGCACGACGCCAGCACCAGTGCCACCAGCACCAGCGATACGCCCGCCAATCCCGATTGCAGGCGCCGACCGTTGTCCACGTGCATCGTCGCCAGTATGGCGTCGTTGGGCCGCGAGTACGGTGCGCCCATGGTCACCACCCGCGCCATCAGCTACGAGATCGACGACCGGACCATGGTGGGCACGCTCGCCCTGCCTGACGGCACCGACAGGCGCCCGGGGGTGCTGGTCTGCCACGAAGGCCCCGGCCTCGACGACCACGCGCGCGCCCGCGCCGCCCGCCTGGCCGAGGAGCTCGGGTACGTCGCCTTCGCCCTCGACTACCACGGTGGCGGGGAGCCGCTGGCCGACCGCACCCAGATGATGGCCCGCCTCGGCGAGTTCCGCGACGACCTGCCGCGCACGCGGGCCATCGGCGGCGCGGGGCTCGACGTCCTGAGGGCCGAGCCGCGCACGGACACCGACCGACTGGCGGCCATCGGCTACTGCTTCGGCGGCACGCTGTCCCTGGAGCTGGCGCGCGGCGGGGCCGATCTGAAGGCGGTCGTCGGGTTCCACTCGGGCCTCGCCACCGCCCGGCCCGAGGACGCCCAGAACATCAGGGGCAAGGTGCTGGCGCTCATCGGTGCCGACGACCCCATCGTCGACGTCGACCAGCGGCGGGCGTTCGAGGAGGAGATGCGGGCCGGCGGCGTCGACTGGCAGCTCGTGGTCTACGGGGGTGCCGTGCACTCCTTCACCAACCCGCGGGCGACCGGGCTCGACCTGCCCGGCATCGCCTACGACGAGGCGACGGACCGCCGCTCCTGGCAGGCCATGCTCGACCTCTTCACCGAGGTCTTCGGGTGAGCGGGGCCCGCCCTCGTTTCTGACGCCCCGTCAGGTGCGGGCTACGCTCGATGACCATGCCCGAGCCCCTGCCCATGATCATCTCGGTCGACGACCACGTGGTCGAGCCGCCCAACGTGTGGCAGGACCGCCTCCCCTCCAAGTACCTGGAGGTCGGGCCCCGGATCGTGCGGGCGCCCATGCCCGAGGTCGAGTACCGCGGCGGTCAGCTCAAGGTCAAGCCCGGTTCCACGGGCACGCCGGTGGACTGGTGGTACTACGAGGACCTCAAGCGGCCGCTCCTGCGCGTCGACTCGGCCGTCGGGGTGCCGCGCGACGAGGTCACCATGAAGGGCGTGACCTACGAGGACATGCGCCCCGGCTCCTACGAGGTCAAGCCCCGCCTCGACGACATGGACGCCAACCACATTGAGGCGGCGCTGTGCTTCCCGACGTTCCCCCGCTTCTGCGGACAGACCTTCACCGAGGCCAAGGACAAGGAGCTCGGGCTGCTCTGCATCAGGGCCTACAACGACTGGATGATCGACGAGTGGTGTGCCGACACGGGCGGCCGTCTCATCCCGCTGTGCCTCATCCCGCTGTGGGACGCCGAGCTGGCGGCGAGCGAGGTACGGCGCAACGCGGAGCGCGGCGTGCGCGCCGTCTGCTTCAGCGAGATCCCACCGTTCCTCGGGCTCCCGAGCGTCCACGACCCCGACCACTACTGGGACCCCTTCTTCCGGGCCTGCGCCGAGACCGAGACGATCGTCAACATGCACATCGGCAGCTCGTCGAAGATGCCGTCGACCTCGGCCGACGCCCCGCCGGCGGTCGGGTCGACGCTGACGCACACCAACGCCACCTTCTCGCTGGTCGACTTCCTCTTCAGCGGCGCCTTCGTGCGCTTCCCCGAGCTCAAGGTGGCCTACTCGGAGGGGCAGATCGGCTGGATCCCCTACATCCTGGAGCGGGCCGACCGGGTCTGGGAGGACAACCGCGGCTGGGGTGGCGTGGCCGACATCGTGCCGGAGAAGCCCTCGAGCTACTTCCCCGACCACGTGTGGGGGTGCTTCTTCGACGACGCGCACGGGCTGCGCTCGGTCGACGAGATCGGCGAGGACAACATCACCTACGAGTCCGACTACCCGCACTCGGACTCGACCTGGCCGCGCACGCGCCAGATCGCCGAGGAGCAGATGGCGGACCTGACCGACGCGCAGCGCCGCAAGATCGTGCGCGGCAACGCGATCAAGCTGTTCGGCCTCGACTTCGAGGCCTGAGCCCTCCACGCTCGCCTGAAGGATGGACCTCCGCTACACCGCGTCCGAGCAGGCCTTCCGCGAGGAGTTGCGTGGCTGGCTGACCGAGACCGTCCCCGGCTTCGGCGAGCCACCGCCCCACGACGACTGGGCCGCCCGCCGGGCCTACGACCTGCGCTGGCAGCGCACGCTCTTCGACGCCGGCTACGCCGGTGTCGACTGGCCGGCCGAGGGCGGCGGGCGCGGCGCCTCACCGGTGGAGCAGCTGATCTTCAAGGAGGAGTGCGAGCGCGGCGGCGCGCCCTACGTCGGGGTGAGCTTCGTCGGGCTGCTCCACGCCGGACCGACGGTCATTGCCGAGGGGACGCCGGCCCAGCGGGAGCGTTACCTCCCGGCCATCCTGCGCGGGGAGGAGGTGTGGTGCCAGGGCTTCAGCGAGCCCGACGCCGGCAGCGACCTCGCTTCGCTGCGGACGCGGGCCGTACGCGACGGCGACGACTACGTGGTCACCGGCTCGAAGATCTGGACGTCCCATGCCGAGGTGGCGGACTTCTGCGAGCTGCTCGTGCGCACGGGCGACGACGGCAACCGCGGCATCAGCTGGCTGATCATGCCCATGGACTCGCCGGGCATAGAGATCCGGCCCCTGCGCACCATTGAGGGGACCACCGAGTTCGCACAGCTCTTCCTCAACGAGGTGCGCGTCCCGGTGGCCAATCGCGTGGGCGAGGAGAACGACGGCTGGCGCGTGACCATGGTGACCCTGTCCTTCGAGCGGGGCACCGCGTTCGTCGGCGAGCTGCTCGAGTGCATGCGGCTGCTCGGCGAGCTCACCCGCGTCGCCGACCGACTGGGCCTGCTGGGCGACGACGGCCTCCGCCGGCGCATCGGGCACCTCGTGGCGGCCTTCGACGCGCTCTGGGCGCTCACCAAGCGCAACGT
>PMPX01000114.1 GCA_003169235.1 Acidimicrobiaceae bacterium
CGTCGCCGGGCTGGCGTCGATCACGATCTCACGTATCAGTTCGGCCATCTCTGCTCTCCCTCTGGGCCTCCGCTGCTTCCGCGACATCGCGCAAACGCTCGAGACCCGTTGTCCAGTAATCGTCGAGATAGGCCCGGAGCCTCGCCATCTCGTGATGGTTCGATCGGTAGAGGCGCCGAGTGCCTTCCTTGCGTTCGTGCACGAGTCCGGCCTCTCGCAGGATGCCGAGGTGCTGCGAGATCGCCGATCGGGTGACCTCGCTGAACCGAGCCGCGATCGCGGTGGCCGGCAGCTCCTCCGACCACACGAGCCGCACGATCTCCCGCCTCCGGGGCTCGGCCAATGCCTTCAGGGCGGCATCCATGACTTAGAGCGTAAGCCATTACTAACGTAAGTGTCAACTGACAGAGAGGCAACGACCTCGGGCGCCAAGGAGGTCCGGCCCCGCCCGCGACGGCCCCATTAGCTTTTCGTGCGTGCCACACCCCTTCCGCGACGTGGCCATCGCCGGCGTCCACAACACGGTGCAGGCTCGCAGCCTGCCGGATCACGACTCGACCTCCATCGCGCTGGTCGGGGCACTGGGTGCACTGGCCGACGCCGGCGTCTCCCCACAGGAGGTCGACGGCGTGGTCGGCACGGACTGCGCGCAGATCGTCCTCGAACTGGGCCTCGGCCCCTGTGCCCGACGCCCGACCTCGCTCGGCATCCCTGCCCTCCTCGATGCCGCCGCCCTCATCATCACCGGGCAGTGCCGCGTCGTCCTGGTGGCAGCGGGCGGCGCCGGAGTCCACCTGGACCGGGCCTCCACCGCACCCTGGACACGACCGGCGAACGAGCTCGTCGTCGGGTACGGACTGTTCACCGCGGCCGAGTTCGCCCTGATGGCGCGGCGCCACATGCTGACCTACGGCACCACGCCGGAACAGTTGGCCACCGTGGCGGCCACGATCCGCACCAACGGGCACCTGAACCCCGATGCCGTCTACTTCGGACGGGGGCCGTTCTCCCCCGGGGACATCCTCGAGTCCCGCATGATCGCCGACCCCTTTCACCTCCTCGACTGCGCCACCACGTCGGAGGGTGGCTGTGCCATTGTGCTCGTGGGGTCGGAACGGGCGAACGAATGCCGGGCGCCGGTGTGGATCCTCGGCGGAGCCAGCGACTCGTTCGGGCCGGCGTACACGGTGGCCCCGGTCTGGGACTTCCAGCCCCGGGTCGACGGCCCTCCCGTCGGGCTCGTCGGGGCCCGGGCGGCCCGCATGGCCTTCGCAATGGCCGGTCTGACCCCCGCCGACGTCGACGTCGCCGAGCTCTACGATCCCTTCTCCTTCGAGATCATCAGACAGCTCGAGGCATTCGGCTTCTGCCGGCCTGGCGAGGGTGGCCCGTTCGTCGAGGACGGGAACATCGGAACCGGCGCCCTCCTCCCCGTCACGACCGACGGCGGGACCATGTCGTACAGCCATCCGGGGATCAACGCCCAGCAGTTGCAACGGGTCATCAGGGCGAGCGAACAGCTTCGCGGCTCGTGCCGCACGAACCAGGTCGACCGGGCCGAAGTGGCGCTGTGCTCGAACGGTGGTGCCGGCGCCCTGTTCTGTGACGTGCTGCTCCTGGGTCGAACGCGCCCATGAGCCTGCTGCTGCCCCAGCCTGTGGGGATCCCCGCTCCCCTCCCGAGCCTCCACAGCGAGGCCTACTGGAGCGGGTGCCGCCGGCACCAGTTGCTCTACCAGCAGTGCGGCCAGTGCGGGTACCGCGGCCTCGGTGCCTTCACCGTGTGCGCGCAGTGCCATGCGGCGTCCCCCGTGTGGGAGGCGAGCGCGGGAACCGGCTCCCTCTACAGCTGGACGGTGGTCTGGCGACCGCCCTCCCCGTCGTTCCGGGTGCCCTATGCGCCCGCCGTCGTGCGCCTGGACGAGGGGGTCTGGATGATGAGCGCCGTCATCGGCTGCGAGCCCGAGGAGCTGCACGATGGCCTGCGGTTGGCCGTCGAATTCCACCCCGCCAGCGATGAGATCACCCTGCCGTACTTCGCCCCGGCCCGTGGCGGTGCGGCGCACTAGCCGGAGGGGCATCCGTCCCGCCCAGGCTCAGGGCCGCGGCCCCTCGCTCCCATCCTGGAACTGCCGTCTCTCACGCTCTTCGGTCAGGGCAGCACGGTTGAACTTCATGACCTCGTTCCTCGGGATGGCCTCCACCAGCTCCACCGTCTTCGGAACCTTGTAGGCAGCGAGTCTCGCCTTGGCGAAGTCGATGATGTCGGAGGGGCGTGGCGCATCGGCGGGGTCGACCGGTTGGACGATGGCATGCACCCGGCGCCCCCATTCGGGATCCTTCAGCCCGACGACGACGACGTCGGCGATCGCCGGGTGCTCGCTCAGCGCGGCCTCGACCTCTGCCGGGAAGACGTTGACTCCTCCGGTCACGATCATGTCCACGCGCCGGTCGGCGACATGGAGGTACCCGTCCTCGTCCAGCCACCCCATGTCGCCGACCGTCACGAACCCGTCGTCCGTCGACCGCATCGGCTCCACGTTCCCACCCATGTACGTGGCCTCCGGGCCGGCCGGCCGACGCATGTAGATCCCACCGACCTCTCCCGCGGGGAGCACCGAGCCCGCATCGTCGATGATCCGGATGTCGGTTCCCATGTAGCCACGACCGACGGTCCCCGGGTGCTCCAGCCACTCGTCGCCCCGGCAGCAGACGTAGCCGTGGCGCTCCGAGGCGCCATAGGTCACGAAGAAGTGCTCGGGCCCGACCAGCTCGCACCACCGCCTCCCGAGCCAGACCGGCAGCAGGGCTGCGCCCTGCTGCACCCAGTCGAGCGACGACAAGTCCCGCCGGTCGATGTCGGGCACCTGGGCCAGACGCTGCAGCATCGGGGTCGCCCCGACGAACCCGGTCACGCGGTGCCGTTCGATCAGGCTCAGCACCCGTTGCGCATCGAAGCGCTCGAGCAGGACGACCTCGACTCCCGACATCAGGTTCCTGGTCGCCGTGAAGCCGTTCGAGTGGTAGAGCGGCGCCGGGACGAGCACCCGCTGCGGCTGAGGGAGTGGCCCGTACGACTCCACCGCGGCCGCGGTCGACGCCCCCTCGACATACCGGCCCGGATTCTTCATCACGATGACCTTGGGTGTGCCGGTCGACCCCGAGCTGCAGATCCCCCATCCGTGCGGGGGCGTCACCTCCGGAAGCGGATCGGTCGAAGCCGACACGGCCTGGTCGAAGAGGTCCGCGTGGTCGGCGTCCACGATCAGGCGGGGACCGATGACCCCCAACACCCGGTCCCGTTCCCACTCGGGAAGGTTCCACCGCATCGGGACCACCACGGCGCCGACCTTCCACCCCGCGAACGTCGCCACGAGGTGCTCCGGCGAGTTGGGCAGGCAGATCGCCACGTGATCGCCCATCCCGAGGCCCCGCGCCGCCAGCACCCGGGCCAACTGGGTCGACCGCGCGTCGAGCTCGCCGAACGTGACCGTCCGCTCGCTGCCGTCCTCGGCCGCGAACACGATGGCGGTCCGCTCCGGCGCCGCCAGGGCGACCCGGTGGATCTGGGTTCCGAACGGGACTCCCGCGGACGTCACCGTGTCCGGTTCCGCACTGCCGCGCACGCGGACGAGCTGTGCATCACGCTCGGGGCAGACCGAGGCCTCGCTGGGCGATGATGTTGCGCTG
>PMPX01000213.1:0-6912 GCA_003169235.1 Acidimicrobiaceae bacterium
GTTGAATTGGTCGACGAGTGGGGTGAGCAACGTGCGACGTTCAGCCTCATCGGTGATCACCGTGGCGACCGCAGGCAGATCGGCCACGACACCGTGCTTGAGGTGGAACGTGAAGTGCGGCTCAGCGCTCAGATTTGCCAGCCAATCCCGGGTACGTGGTGCCGGGATCCCGCTCAGGTAGATGGAGTCTTCAATCCGGTAGAAGACGATTTCGATCCGTCGGGCCCTTCCTGAACTCCGGCCCGTCGTGGTGATGTCGATCGTGCGATCCTCCATCGTCGAGGACGGGCCGATGGCCAACGATTGGCGAACGTCGTCACGCATTACGAGGCCCAGTGATATCCCAAGCGCATGGTCATCGTTCCTCTCGCATTGGCGGAGCACGGGCCCGCAGGAGATTTGGACGATCCAAGATCGTTGCGGACTCAGTGAATGCTACGCGGGTATCCGGTGGGATCGCCCGGATCGGTCGAGAGCTGTCCACTCTGCCCCATCATCGGGACGGCGGGGCACTTCGGCCCGGCTGGGCCTGGGAGGATACGGATCATGACTTCGTATCGAGCAGTGGGCCGCAAGTCACCTTCGACGATGACGAAGACCTCGACCGCTACGGAACTGGCCAGCGTGACCGTGATGGCATTGCGTGGTGCCGCGCCGATGACCCACCGTCCTCGGGGGAGTCGGCGCCCGTCGTGGCCATCGGACCTGCTCCAGGTTCAGGAGGAAGGGCTGTCGTCCATCCAGCGCCGATGGAGTCCAATGTGTGGGGAACCATCGAACCCGATGAGGGGGTCGCACTGTACCGAGAGGACCAGCAAATCGGGATCGCCACGGTTGCCTGGGTTCATGACACGAATCGAGGGCTTCAGCCGGATGAGCTCCGGATGATCATCCACTGGACCCAGGCGGGAGGGCCGTCTCCTCTTCGCTGAAGGCCAGAGTGTCCCGCCGCGGGTTGGGGGGTCGAGGCCGTAGTCCGGGCGGACGTCCGCTCACGAGCCTCCGGCTCAGCTGATCCAGATCTGGGTGGGCCAAATGGAGCCACCGATCATCCCGAACGCGGGCTGGCCCTGCGGCGTGGTCGGGTTGTTGAAGTTCTGCACGGTCGGGTCGCCGATGACGGCCCACACCGCACGATCCAGCCACAGGTACGGCAGGTCGACGGCCAGGCGCTTGTTGACGGTCTTGTAGGCCGCCTGGCGGACGCTCGGCTCGGTGCTCGACCGCCCGGCCAGAAGGGCGGTCTCGATCGTCGGGTCCGCATTGCGGGCCATGTTGATGGACAGCGACCCCGAGCTCACGGTGGTCGTGCTCCAGAAGATGTAGTTGAGGTCGGGGTCGACGGCCCCGAACTGGCGCCAATTCAGCGCCTGATACTCGCCGGCCAGTGCGTTGTTGATGAAGGCGTTCTGCTCGATGAGGGGGGTCTTGACGTGGAATCCCACGGACTGCCACGCCTGCTGGAGGTACGCCTGCTGACGCACGCTGACAGGCCCGTTCGTGTTGCCCAACGTGAAGGAGATCGGGCCACCGGTCTTCTTCTCGATCTGCTTGACCAGCGCGGCCGCCCGCGAAGGGTCGTAGGCCGGGTAGGGCGTGGTGGAGTAATAGGGGGAGCCCGGCACGAAGAGGCCGGTGCTCACCGGGAGCACGCCCTCGTCTATGACCTGGGCGTACTGACGGCGGTTGATGGCCATGGCGGCGGCCAGGCGTACGTTGGCATCGTTGAACGGCGGAGCCAGGCAATTGAGCTGCACGCAGTTCATGTCGGGTTCGCCGGCGACGTGGGTGCTGTCGTCGATGTAGGAGTAGCTGTGGTTGCCCCGGTACTGGTTGATGATCTGCGTCGTGTCGGTCACCATCAGGTCGATGGTGCCGGACTCCAGCGCCTCGGACCTCGCGCTCTCGTCGGGGATCGGCTTGAACGTGATCTGCGAGAGGTACGGGAGCCCCGGTCGCCAGTAATGGGGATTGGCGGTGGCGGTGAAGTGGTCGTTGGGGATCCACTCCTTGAACACGAAGGGCCCGGTGCCCACGGGGTTCGAGGTGCCGGTCTTGCTGGCGAGCATGGACGGCGCCACGACATAGGCGATCTGGCCACCGATGCCTCCGGCCAGGTAGTAGGGGAAGGGCACCCAGGGTGACTTGAACGTGATCGTCACCGCCAGCGGTCCGGTCTGGGCGATCGACAGGAGCGTCGGGTTGATGACCACGCCGTTGAGCAGCGACTTGGACTGCGCCCGGAGGTTGGTCAGCAGCGCCGCCCCATTGCACGGCGTCCCGTCGTGGAACACCACGTTGGGACGGAGGGTGATCGTCCACGCGGTGTACGAGGAGTTGGGCACGACCGACTGGGCGAGATAGGGGGCCCAGTCACCATTGGTCAAGATGATGGTGAGGGGGTCGAACACGGTGCGGGCGTACATGACGCCCACCTCGTCGAATTGGGCCTGCGTGGGGTCGAAGCCCTGCTCCTCGGCATCGACCCCGAAGACCAGCGAGCCGCCCCTCTTCGGTGTGGCCTTGGTGACCCCGTTGCGTCCAGGGCCGTTCGTCGTCGCGCCGACGATCTCGTCCCAACCCATGCCGAGCGCAGATGCCCCCGCGAAGCCCGCTGCGGCGGCAGCGCCACCGGCTAACAGTGTGCGGCGATCGAATCTCGAGACCATCGATCCGATCCTCCATTTCCCCGAACACTGCGGACCCTGCGATCTTGAAGCGGTTCCGGCGTTCGCCGTAGGGGAGAAGGTCCTAAAAAGGGTGCCCCCTGACGAGAAGTTCCACGGCCCCGCCCCCGTTCCGGCGATGCGTTCCCTGCGACCGTGAGTCGTCCAGGGTCCTCGCTCACCGGTGATCTTCACTTCGGGCTCGCCCACCTTGGACGGATCCCTCGCCTTGCCGTCGTGGGCCACTGGTACGCACTTCGCCATACTGCTGCGAACCCGATGGCGCAGCGAGGTGTGCCGGTGTCCGCTGCAGCGGCGTCATTGGGCCATGATCCAGCGATCTGCCCTCGTCACTCGCAGCAGCACGGCAATCGGGCGGGCGAGTTGTCGCGCGGGATCTCGCGGGCCGAATCGCACAGGGAAATTCTCATCGGAGAATGGAGGACCCTCCGATCAGGAAAATTTTGTGGAGGCGATGGGACTTGAACCCACGAACCTCCTGACTGCCAGTCAGGCGCTCTACCAGCTGAGCTACGCCCCCAGTGGTGGAGGAGAACGCTAGCAGTCGGGGCACCGGGCCCCGGCCCGCCGGAGGCCCACACCGACCCCGGCGGAGGCCCAATCGGCCCGTCGAACAGGACCGGGAGCGCCCGGGTCGTCGCCTACCCTTGTGGCATGGCACGGGCCTACGACGTCGACGAGGTGGAGCGCAAGTGGCAACGCCACTGGGCCGAAGAGGGCACCTACGAGATCGACAACGACGATCCTCGCGAGAAGTTCTACGCGCTGTGCATGTACCCCTACCCCTCCGGGCCGGCGCACCAGGGCCACGTTCGCAACTACACCTTCGGTGACCTGGTCGTTCGCTATCAGACCATGCTGGGCAAGGGGGTCCTCAGCCCGATCGGTTTCGACTCCTTCGGCCTCCCGGCGGAGAACGCGGCCATCAAGACGGGGACGCACCCCCGGGTCTTCACCGACGCCCGGATCGACGAGCTCAGGGCGTCGCTCACCCGGCTGGGTGCCGTCTACGACTGGCGCCGGGAGGTGCACAGCCACGAGCCGGCGTACATCAAGTGGACCCAGCTGATCTTCCTCCGGCTCTGGGAGGCGGGCCTGGCCTACCGCGCCATGGCCCCGGTGAACTGGTGCCCGGGTTGCCAGACGGTCCTGGCCAACGAGCAGGTGCTCGGGGACGGCACCTGCGACCGCTCGGGCGACGTGGTCGAGCGGCGTGACCTCGAGCAGTGGTTCTTCCGGATCACCACGTACGCCGACGAACTGCTCTACGCCCTCGACGACCTCGAGTGGCCCGAGCGGGCCAAGGTCATGCAGCGCAACTGGATCGGGCGCTCCGAGGGCGCCGAGTTCGACCTCCAGGTCGAGGGCCGGCCCGATCTCAGTGTGCGCGTCTTCACCACCCGTCCCGACACCAGCTTCGGCATGACCTACGCGGTGATCGCCCCCGAGCACCCGCTCGTGGACGAGCTCACGACCGATGCGCAGCGCAGTGCGGTCGAGGAGCTGCGACGCCGGGCGGCGGAGGAGACCGAGATCGAGCGCATGGCCGAGGGGGATCCTTCGGCGCTCGACAAGCGCGGCGCCTTCACCGGGAGCCGAGTGGTGAACCCGTTCACCGGCGACCCCGTCCCCGTCTACGTGGCCGACTACGTCCTGATGGGGTACGGGACCGGGGCGATCATGGCCGTGCCGGCCGAGGACGAGCGGGACTGGGCCTTCGCCACGCTCCACGGACTGCCCATCGTGCGCACGGTCCAGCCACCCGGGGACTGGGATGCGAACGGTGGCGGTGCGTACACGGGGGACGGCGTCAAGATCAACAGCGACTTCCTCGACGGCCTCGACATCGTCACGGCCAAGGCGCGCGCCACGGAGTGGCTCGAAGAGCGGGGCCTCGGCGAGCGCAAGGTCAACTACCGGCTCCGTGACTGGCTCGTCTCGCGGCAGCGCTTCTGGGGCTGTCCCATCCCTGCCGTCTACTGCGACGAGCACGGCGTGGTCCCGGTGCCCGAGGACCAGCTTCCCATCGTGGCTCCCGACGACGTCGAGTTCCTGCCCACCGGGCAGTCGCCGCTCTCCTTCCACGAGGGGTTCCTGCACACCACGTGTCCCGTCTGCGGCGGACCGGCCCGACGCGAGACGGACACGATGGACACGTTCGTCGACTCGTCGTGGTACTTCCTCCGCTTCTGCGACCCCTGGAGCACCGACCGCCCCTTCGACCCCGAGGCCGCCCGGCACTTCATGCCGGTCGACCAGTACATCGGTGGGATCGAGCACGCCATCCTCCATCTCCTGTACGCGCGCTTCTTCACCCGCGCCCTCATCGACGTGGGCCTGGCGCCCGGGGTCGACCGCGAGCCCTTCAAGCACTACCTGGCCCAGGGCATGATCCGCATGGACGGCACCAAGATGTCCAAGTCGAAGGGCAACCTGATCGCGCCGGAGCACTACTTCGACACGGTCGGGGCCGATGCGCTGCGCCTCTTCCACCTCTTCGCCGGCCCGCCCTTCGACGACATGGACTGGTCCGAGCAGACAGAGCAGGTCATTGAGGGTTGTGGCCGCTTCCTCGACCGGCTCTGGCGCACCTGCCTCTCCGAGCCGGATCTCCGCACGGGCGAGCAGACCGATGAGGATGGCGCGGTGCGCCGCGCCGTGCACCGCACCGTCGCCGACGTCACGAAGGACCTGGAGCGTTGGTCCTACAACACGGCCGTGGCGCACTGCATGGAGCTGCTCAACACCGTGCAGCGCTACGCACGCGGGAGCGACGGCAACGGCAACACCGCCGGCGTGCACGCCGACGTCTGGAACGAGGGGCTGAATGCGCTCCTCAGCCTCCTGGCGCCGCTTTCCCCGCACGTGACGGCGGAGCTGTGGGAGCGCCGCCACCCCGGGGAGCCCTCGGTCCACCTGCAGTCCTGGCCGACGCCGGACCCCGAGCTGGTGCGCCAGGAGACGGTCACGATGGTGGTGCAGGTCAACGGAAAGGTCCGTGACCGCATTGAGGTGGACGCCGGCATCTCCGAGGCCGACGCGCAAGAGGTGGCGCTGGCGTCGGCCAAGGTGATCGAGGCTCTCGACGGGGCAACCCCGACGCGGATCGTGTCCCGGCCGCCCCGGCTGGTCAACATCGTCGTCTGAGGGACGGCCGGTCCCGCCCAGGGTGCGGCCGCCGCCGCCGGTCCCGGCCGGCTCAGCCGTGGAAGCCGGTGATGACGTCCTTCCACAGCCCGGGCTCCACCTTGTAGGGGGCGTAGAAGCTGAAGCGGTCGACCAGGCCCTCGAAGCGGTTGCGCACCTCGGCGGCGACCTTGTCGAGCGGGCAGACCACGGCGAAGGCGTTGAGCACGTCGTCGTCGATGAGCTCGCCCATCTTCACCCACTCGCCCCGCTTGGACAAGGTGTTGAGCTCCGGCTGCAGGTCGCCCCAGCCGTGGAGCTCGAGCACCGGCCGGTAGGCGGGGGTCGAGGCGTAGAACGCGATCTGCTCGCGCACCCCCTTCTCCGCCGCGGCCATGCTCTGCTCGTCGGGCCCGGTGACGATGAAGCCCGGGTATGACACGGTGAGGTCGTTCCTCGTCTTGCCCGCCTTCGCCGCGCCACGCTCGAGCGCGGGCAGGCTCACCTCGCGTAGGTAGCGCTCGGTGGTGAAGCCGTGCACCAGGAACCCGTCGCCGACCTCACCCGCCACTTCCGTCATGTGCTCGCCGACGCCGGCCAGCAGGATCTTGGGGTTCCCGTACGGGTTCTCGCCCGGGTTGAAGAACGGGGTCATGAGCGTGTGCGTGTAGAACTCGCCGCGGAAGGCGAGCGGCTCACCGGTCTCCCACGCCTTCCAGATGGCCCGGATGGCGAGGATCAGCTCGCGCATGCGCGGCGCGGGGTGGGACCACGGCATGGAGAAGCGCTTGGTGATGTGCGGCTTGATCTGGCTCCCCATGCCCAGCATGAAGCGGCCCTGGGTCAGGAGCTGCAGGTCGTTCGCCTGCACGGCGAGCGTCATCGGGTTGCGGGCGAACGCGACCGCGATCCCCGTGCCGAACTCGAGCGTCTCGGTGGCGCCCGCGCCGATGGCGATTGGCAGGAACGGGTCGTGCGACGTCTCGGCCGACCAGACCCCGTCGTACCCGCTCGCCTCCGCCTTGGCCGCCTGCTCAGCGATGCCCGTGGGGTCGAACCCGATGCCTCCGTCGATCTTCACTGGCCGCGTCCCTCCCGT
>PMPX01000213.1:6929-7155 GCA_003169235.1 Acidimicrobiaceae bacterium
CGTTGCCCTCCGAGGCGTCGATGCTCTCCTCGAGCTTGCGCACCATCGCCTGGTGCTCGGCGTTGTCCGAGATCAGCTGGTCCACCTGGCGCCGGGAGCTGTCGGCGGCCCGCCGCAGCGCCGAGGAGTCCAGCGACAGCCCGCCCACGCTGGCCAGGCCCTCGATCAGTGCCGCGCTGGCCTCGGGGAACGGCATGCCCGCCACGTAGTGGGGGACCCGGGCCCA
>PMPX01000276.1 GCA_003169235.1 Acidimicrobiaceae bacterium
TGCTCGGCCCGCGGCGCGGCGGGCGGACCAACCGCGTCCGGGCCCAGCGGAGCGAGGAGGCGTCGTCGCAGGACGTCGCGTTCTGGCCCCAGGGTCTGGCGACGTCGCCGGTGCCGGTGACGAGCCCGGCGAGCGGCTCCGAGGACGACATCCGCTCCTTCGGTCACATCGTGGTCGACGAGGTGCAGGACCTGTCCCCGATGCAGCTGCGCATGCTGGCGCGCCGTTCGCTCTCGGGGTCCATGACGGTCGTGGGCGACATTGCGCAGGCGACCGGACCGTGGGCCCCCCAGGAGTGGAACGACGTCACGCGCCACCTCAGCCCACAACGCCCACCGCGCCTGGTGGAACTGACCGTGAGCTACCGCACCCCGTCGGAGGTCGTGGCGCTGGCCGCACGCGTCCTGGCCGTGGCGGCGCCGACCATCTCGCCGCCGCGCCCGGTCCGCCAAGCGGGCGCCACACCGCGGATCGTGCAGGCCACGCACAGTGGGCTGGCCGCCACCGTGGCCGACATCGCACGCGAGGAGACGGTGGCGGTGTTCCCGGGACGGGTGGCCGTGCTGGGACCCGCCGTCATGCTCCCCGAGCTGACCCGTGCCCTGGCCGACGCCCGCCTCGNNCCCCGTCGACCCCCGCGACCCGGGAGGCGACGGCCTGGCTGCGGGGCTGGTCGTGCTGCCGGCCGACGAGACCAACGGCCTCGAGTTCGACTCGGTGATCGTCGTGGAGCCGTCGCTGATCGCCGCGGTCGGTGACGAGCCGGCCGGCGAGGGCCCGCCGGTGGCCACCACTCGGGGGTTGCGCACCCTCTACGTCGCACTCACCAGACCCACGAAGCGGCTGGCGGTCGTGCACGTCGACCCGCTGCCGGTCGAACTGCTCTGACCTGGGGGTTCTGGTGCGAGACGGGGCCCGCGACGCCGTGACCCCCTAGTTGGCGCATCGCGCATCCGTTCGACTAGAAATTGCCCTGTGACCCAGGCAGTCTCGGCGGAGATCCCCGTGCCACAGGGAAAGATCGTCCACGACCGGCCTCCGATGCTGGCCATCGGNNGAGCTGATGTTCTTCAGCGGCCTCTTCGCCGCCTTCTTCACGATCCGGGCCAACACGGTCGGGCCCTGGCCGCCCGCCGGCACACAGCTCGACACGCTCCGGGCGGGCATCTTCACCCTCGTGCTGGTGTCCTCGAGCTTCACCATGCAGCGCGCCGTCTACCAGGCGGAGTGGCGCCGGCGCCGGTCGGCGCGCATCTGGATCGTCTGCACGATCCTCCTCGGGGTCGCCTTCTTGGGGAACCAGGCCTACGAGTGGCTCTTCAGTCCGACCCGCTGGTACACGAACTCGTACGGCTCGCTCTTCTACATCATGTCGGGCCTCCACGGCCTGCACGTCTTCATCGGTCTGGTCGCCATGGTCTTCCTGCTCGGCCGCATGCGGGGCGACATCGGAGGCGACCCCGGTGAGCTGTCCGCCATGCAGGGGGTCTCCTACTACTGGCACTTCGTCGACATCGTCTGGGTCGGGCTCTACAGTTGCCTGTTCCTCCTCAAGTAGGCATGCGAGGCGTGCGCACACCCACCAGAGGAACGTTCAAGTCCCAGTTCCTGTTGCCGGCCGGCCTCCTGGTCGTCGCCGTGATGGCGTCGTTCGCCATGTTCATCCCCGGAGCGGACGCCGGGGCGAGCGGGCGGGCCGACGCCACCCAGGTGTCGACCAGCGCGACGCACGTCACGACCCGGGCCTGCGGCACCATCAATCTCAAGGGCGTGACCAATTCGACCCGCAACGCCGGCAACCCGTTCAACAGCAGCAATCGCTTCTGCCTGAACGGCCACCTCATCTCCTACGGGAGCCGCGCCATCACGTACGCCAACCCGCCGCAGTCGTTCATCTCGGCCGGGCAGCTGCTCTTCGCCCAGACATGCTCGAGTTGCCACGGCAACGATGCCAACGGCGTGAACCCCGACGGGACGGCCACCATCGGCCCGAACCTGCAGGGTGTCGGCGCCGCCACGGTGGACTTCTGGGTGAGCACGGGCCGCATGCCCGCCACCGACGTCAAGGCCGTGGAGGCGGAGCGCAAGGCGAGCCGGCTGACGCCGCTCCAGGCGCTGGAGCTGGCCGCCTGGGTCAACTCGCTCGACCCCTCCGTCCCGGCCGTGCCCTACCCCCACCTGGCGACGGCGGACCAGTCGGCGGGCCAGGACCTCTTCTCCCTCAACTGCGCGGCCTGCCACACGATTGAGGGTTCCGGTGACGCCCTGGCCTTCGGCACCAACGCACCGTCGCTGCAGAACCGCTCCGTGACGGCACAGCAGGTGGTGGAGGCCATGCGGACGGGTCCCGCCAACATGCCCCGCTTCTCGGGCAACCTGACCGACGCGCAGGTGGCGGACATCGTCTCGTACGTGACCGGCCGTTTGCAGCACCCCGACAACGCCGGTGGCGTCGGCCTCGGTGGCGTCGGCCCGGTGGCGGAGGGCTTCGTCGCCCTGTTGATCGGTGTGGGTGGCCTGGTCCTCATCTGCTTCTGGATCGGAGAGCGCTCGTGAGCGACGACGACCTCCAGCCCTCCCGGACCCGGGTCCCCATGCCCGTGGCCGCACTGAGCGATCCGCACATGGGTGACGCCGCGAGGCACCCGGAGCGGGCCGAGAAGATCATCGCCGGCATCTTCGTGCTCGCCATCGTGTTCATCGCCCTGTTCGGAGCCGGCTACGTCCAGAATTGGCGGCCCTGGATCCTCGGTGGCACCCTCGGCATCGGCCTCTTCCTCCTGGGCTTCGGCCTGACGGCGTGGGGGAAGTACCTGATGCCGCAGGGCCCCTTCGTGGAGGAGCGGCACTCGCTCGCGTCGACCCCGGAGGAGCGCGACGCCATGTCGGCCGCCCTCGTCGAGCGCTCCGCCGTCGTCGTCAAGCGACGCAAGATGCTGGGCGGGCTCTTCGCCCTCGGCGCCGGCATCTTCGGCATCGTGGCCGTCTTCCCGCTCCTGCGCTCCCTCGGCCCGCTGCCCGGTGACAGCCTCGACGTGACCGACTGGCGCAAGGGGACGGTGCTGGTCGACTCCAACGGCCGGCCCGTGCGCAGGGACACCCTGGTCGTCGGCGGCATCATGACGGTCTATCCGCAGAGTCAGGTCAACGCCCTGACCGGGTTCATCACCGACCAGGGGCAGGCGGTGGACCAGACGGTGCTGATCCGGGTCTCGGACCAACCCTTCACCACCGTGCCCGGGCGTGAGAACTGGACCCCTGACGGGTACGTCGCCTACTCCAAGGTGTGCACCCACCTCGGGTGCCCGGTCGGCCTCTACGAGCAGGAGCTCGAGCTGCTCGTGTGCCCGTGCCACCAGTCGATGTTCAACGTCCGCAACGGCGCGGTGCCCCAGTTCGGTCCGGCGCCCCGGCCGCTGCCCCAGATGTACCTCGGCTACAACGACCAGGGATACCTCATCGCCATGGCGCCCTACGACCAGCCGGTCGGCCCCGGCTTCTACGAGCGGACAACGACATGAGCGCGAACGCGGCCACGACGAAGCGCAGCGCCAAGGCGGCCAAGGGCCCCTTCGGCCAGGTCGGACAGATCGTCGGTGAGCTCGACGACCGCCTGGGCGTGGCCAAGGGCGGCCGCGTCTTCCTCGACAAGATCTTCCCGGACCACTGGTCCTTCATGCTCGGCGAGATCTCGCTCTACTCGTTCATCGTCCTGATGGCCACCGGGATCTTCCTGTCGCTCTACTTCGTGCCCTCGACCCAGCAGGTCATCTACCACGGCAGCTACGCGCCGCTGAACGGCCAGTGGGTCTCGGAGGCCTTCAAGTCGACCGTCAGCATCTCCTTCGACGTCCGCGGCGGCCTTCTCGTCCGCCAGATGCACCACTGGGCCGCCGACATCTTCACCGGCTCCATCATCGTGCACATGGCCCGCATCTTCTTCACGGGCGCGTTCCGCAAGCCACGCGAGCTGAACTGGCTCATCGGCACGACCATGCTGATCCTGGCCATCCTGGAGGGCTTCATCGGCTACTCGCTGCCGGACGACCTGATCTCGGGCACCGGGCTGCGCATCGGGTACTCCATCGCCGAGTCGATCCCCTTCGTCGGCAGCTACCTGGTCACGTTCCTGTGGGGCGGGCAGTTCCCCGGCACGGGCATCATCATCCCCCGGTTCTTCATCATCCACGTCTTGATCATCCCGCTCGTGATCCTGGGCCTGCTCTCCGTCCACCTGGGCCTGCTGGTCCGGCAGAAGCACACGCAATTCGCCGGCGAGGGCCGCACCGAGCACAACGTGGTCGGCTCGCCCATGTTCCCGACCTTCATGGCCAAGACCACCGGGTTCCTCTTCATGGTGACGGCGGCGACGGCGCTGCTCGGGGCCTTCGTCCAGATCAACCCGATCTGGCAGTTCGGGTCCTACGACGCGTCGAAGATCTCCTACGCGGTCCAGCCGGACTGGTACATGGGCTGGCTCGACGGCGCCCTGCGCATCATGCCGTCCTGGGAATTCGCCGGGTGGGGGCACACCATCCCCTTCGAGGTGCTGATCCCCGCGGTGGTGTTCCCGGGCCTGATCTTCACGATCGCCATGTTGTGGCCCGCGCTCGAGCGCAAGGTGACGGGGGACGACGAGATCCACAACCTGCTCGACCGGCCGCGCGACAGGCCCAAGCGCACGGCTGCCGGCGCCGCCTTTTTCGCCCTGCTGTTCACACTCTTCGCGGCGAGCTCGACCGATGTCCTGGCCAACTTCTTCCACGTCTCGCTCAACGAGGTGCTGTGGTTCTTCCGCATCGCGGTCTTCGTGATCCCGATCATCGCCGGCCTGGTCACGTACCAGCTGTGCCGGGAGATGCAGGGAGTGCACGGGATCGGGAAGCGCAAGCGATCCGTGATCGTGCAGTTCTCTGCGGAGGGCGAGTACACCACGGTGCCGACGCCACCGCGGCCCGACGACGTGCACTCGGAGCTCCACCCCGAGCCCGTGCCGGTCCGCATCGACATCGAGCCACTGAACGACGACGGCGCCCGTGAGCCGGAGAGCTCGCCCACGGGTGTGCGCCAGGTCAGCCGCTGACCGAGCGGTCGGCCCGGGCCACCGCCCGCGACCTGTGGGTCGGACTCGAAACCGTCCACGCCGTCACCTACTTTGCTCCCGGGTGCCGCACCGCGCTCCGTGAGGCCGGGCTGCGGGGCTTCTGGCCGGGCTACTTCGCGGCCCGGGCGGCGCCGCTCGGGCGGGTCGGCGCCGGACCGGTGACCGCCGCCTTCTTCAACTTCGCCCCGGGCATGGTCGCCAGGTCCGTTCCCGGGTGCTGGGATGTCGTGTCGCCCGAGACGCTGTGCCGGGTCCGGGCGATCGCGGCCGCCGAGGCGCTGAGCGAGGTCTGCGGCGTCGCGGCCCGTTCCGGCCTGGTGGCCGCCCTGCCGCTGCTGCGCCATGCCGTCGCGGGCTGCGACGGAGCCGGTCGGGTCATGGCCGGCGCCAACCGGTCCCTGTGGCCCCTCATTGCGCCCGCCCTCGGCACGGCCGGGCTGGGTGAGGCATGGCAGGCGTGCACCACGCTGCGCGAGCACCGCGGCGACGGGCACACCGCCGCTCTGACCGTCCACGGCGTCGGCGGCCTCCAGGCCCATCTGCTGGCGGTTGGGACCAAGGCGATCCCCGTGAAGGTGCTGCGGGACAACCGCGGCTGGAGCGAGGAGGAGTGGACGGCGGGGACGGAGCGGCTCGTGACCCGGGGCATGCTGCACGCGGACGGGCGAGCCACCGACGCCGGCCGCACGCTGCACGGCGAGGTCGAGGATCTCACGGACCGGCTGGCCGAGCCCGCCTACGCCGGCCTGAGCGACGGCGCGCTCGGTGATCTGCACGGCGCGCTTTCGGCCTGTGCCGCCGACGTCGCGGCGTCGGGGCTGCTGCCCTTCCCCAACGCCATGGGACTGCCCCGGATCGGGGGGCGTTAGCGCTTCGGCGGGGGCCAGCCCGCCACCAGGCCGAGCTCCTTGCACAGCGGGCGCGACGACACCATCTGCCCCGCGTAGCGGCTGGCATCGGGGTCGTCGGCGAGCCAGGCGGCCACCTCGCCGGCCACCTCCGGTGGTGCGGGCACGTGGCCGGCGCCCACCAGGAGCGTGTCCATGCCCGACGCCCGCATGGACTCGGTCAGGGTGAGCCCGGGAGCGATGGAGAAGGCCCAGATGCCCTGCGCCGCGAACTCCACGTGGCACATGTCGGTGACGCGGTGGAACGCGGCCTTGGCCGCCGCGTAGGCGACGCCCCACCCCCCGGCGCCCGCTGGAGCCGGGGGAGTCGTGAAGGCGGCCTCGGAGAGCATGTTGACCAGGCGCCCCTGGCCGCGCTCGAGCATCTGGGGCAGCAGGAGCTGGGTCAGCAGGAGCGGATGGAGGTAGTCGCCCACCAGGCAGCGCTCGGCCAGCTCCAGGGGCAGGTCGAGGATCCGATCCATCGTGCCGGCCCCCTGGTAGATGGCGTTGTTCACCAGCACGTCCACCCGGCCGAGCTCCGCCAGCGCCACGGCGGCGGCCCGCTCCACCGACGACCGGTCCATCAGGTCCATCGGCACGGCCAGGCAGGTGCGGCCGAGCTCCTCGATCTCCGCCGCGGTGGAGTCCAGGCTCCCGGCGATGGGTATCGGGTCGTCATGGCGCAGCGCGCTCGACGGGAGGGCGCGGCCGTCGCCCTCGTGCACCGTGCGGGCCGTGATGACCACGTCGAAGCCGCGCCGGGCCAGCGCGACCGCGGCGCAGCGCCCGATGCCGCGGCTGGCGCCGGTGACCAGCGCGACCCTCCTGGCGTCGGCCACCGTCACCTACATCATCCCGGCGATCTGGTGCCCGCCGTCCACGTGGAGCACCTGCCCGTTCACATAGGCCGCGGCGTCGCTGCAGAGGAACACGACCACCCGGGCGATGTCGTCGGGGGTCCCGAGCCGGCGCGTCGGGTTGGCCTCGGCGAGGCGAGCCTGGACAGCGGCCGGCACCTGTGCCGCCGCCGTCTCGGTGAGGATGAAGCCGGGCGCGATGGCGTTGGCGCGGATACCGTCGCGTGCGTAGCGCACGGCCAGGTGGCGCGTCAGCTGGTTGAGCGCGGCCTTCGAGACCCCGTAGGCGACCCGGGTCGACTCGCCGATGGTGCTCGTCCCCGACGAGATCGTGACGATGGACCCGCCCCCGCGCGCCACCATGGCGGGGATGGCGTGTCGCGCCAGCAGCAGCGCGCCGCGCGTCGTGGTTTCGATCACCCTGTCCCACACGCCGAGGTCGACGCCCACGGCGTCGGTGTCGAGGCGGGGATGGCTCCAGGCCACGTTGTGGTCGATGCAGTCCACGCCCCCGAATGCCGCGACGGCCCGCTCGACGAACGCGCTGACCGAGTCCTCGCGGCGCACGTCGCAGCGCAGGCCGAGGGCCTGCCCACCCGCGGCGGCGACCTCCTCGGCCACGGCCTCCGCACCCTCGAGGGTCACGTCGCCGACGACCACCGCCGCACCCTCGGTGGCCAGGCGGAGGGCCGTGGCGCGGCCGATGTCGGATGCTCCTCCGCTGAGCAACACCACCTTGCCGTCGAGTTGCCCCACGTCAGATCTGTCCGACGTCGCCACGCTCTGGGTTCATGGCGTCATCGTAGGTCGACACTGTCGGGCGGACCCCGCCGACCGCCCCGAGGTTGCAGTGGGTCACCTTCGAACCGCACAGTGCGGTCGGAGTGACTAACTCAGGCTGAAGGACAGACCGGTCATGGGGAACGTCTCCGTGCCGGCGGTGGCGCTGATCTCGACGCCGTACTCCAGCTGCCATGGCACGTCGCTGGACTTCACGAGCCCTTGCGACACCAGCCACTTCAGGGCAGCCAGGATGTCGACCGAGCCCGAGGAGACCTGCGTCTGGCGGAAGAACATCAGCTCACCGCCGTTGTTGTAGAAGCTGTAGGGGACGCCGTCGAGCGTGAGGGTCTGGGTGGCCTGGGCCGGCCAGTACGAGTTCGCCCCGGCCCACTGGTTCCAGATCATGATCTCGGTCGTCCAGTTGTTCAGCCACAGGTCGTACGCACCGTCCCAGTCACCGGCCGAGGGGTACGCCTCCGAGAAGGTGGACGTGATGGAGTTGTACGCCGAGATGGGCTTGGTGGCCGGCTGGTTGTCGCGCCCGCCAATGTCGTACTCGGTGTCGGGGTACGTCTCGACCTGACCCCCGATGTTGGGCTGATTCGACACCGCGTCCCAGCTCGACTGGCTGCAGACGTTGATGGTCTGGGGGCCGTGCGACCCGCTCCATGCGTCGTTGTTGACCCACCAGTACTCGCCGTCGTCGGGGTCGGTGTTGTACGTCCCCTCGGCGTCACTCGTCGAATAGACAGGGCTGGTGCAGTTGCCCCCCGACGTTGACGGCGGAGCGGTCGGGGGTGGGGCGGCCGGTGGAGGCGGTGACGTCGCTGTGGTCGTGCCCGAACAGGTGTCCGTGACGATCTTGGCCGACACCCGTGTGGTGCCGAGCTTGGTGCCAGAACAGGTCACCTCGAGGGACTGGCCACTCTTGAGCACCGTGGTGCCGGTCACCGTCTGCGCCGCGTCTGCCAGCCCGTAGAGCCCCAGACTTCCGATGAGCACACCGAGAGCGAGCAGTACCTTCTTCATTCGATCTCCTTTGCCGGGGTTGTCACCCGCAATGAACCAGAACCACGAACACGTACCGGGGACGGGTCGATCGACCGCCAACCCTCGCTATCTCTGCGACATCTCCTCCGTCCGCGAAACCGGCAACTCGTGTCCGCCCATTACCAATCGAGCTGACGAGAAACGCAATAGTTATGTCACCCCGTGAAGGCGCGAAGAGACGAATGCCGCTCCTTGTCGATGCACGGAGGGAACGCAACCTTGCCGGTCGCGCACGGCGTACGCAGCGAGAGCGCCATGGAGAAATCGTAACGCTGTGCTTGCTGGAGTCCTATGGGCCATTAGGCCTAGACGCGTGGGCAGGGCCTGATGAAACGCCGGGTGTCAGACGAGCGGAGGAGGGTGTCCATCGGCACTCGCGGCGAGTCCGGGATCCCATGCGCACATCGCGCAGGCGTGACGGAACGCAGCGCGGGCGAACTCGAGCGCCAGTCCTCGTGGATCGGAGCTGGCGCAGACATCGTCCCAGTCGAGGATGTACTCGCCCAGGGCTCCGTCCCAGCGGGCCTGTGGCACGGGGAGCCTCGTGCTGCCGAAGTCGTCTGGTGCCGGGTGGGCGTAGGAATAGAAGGCTGCGTTGCCATGCCGCGCATCGCCCGGCCACCAGCCGACCGCCACCTCTTGCGCATTCATCGCGTTGCGCATGATGAAATCTCTCGATGGAGGATCGGCCGGCAGGCCGGAGAAGAGGTTCACGGCAAGGTCGAACGAACCCCACCACGCATTGACCGGCGTCGATCGCCCGATGTACGGCGCACGAAACTCCGCCAGGACGAGCGCTGCCTGCGTCGCTGCCACGAAGTAGTCGGCAGCCCAACTCTGGTCGTACCGCGTGTGTTCGCCGTCTTCATCGAGTGGGACGCTCCACGGCACCTCTTGCGGCGTCGGGTCGATCTCGAGTGCGCCACCGAGACGGCGAACTGCGGCCAACACCTCACGCGTCACGACTCCCACCGCTCGATCCGGAGTCAGGGCGACCCGCTCGACCCGGCCGCTGCTGTGCTCGACGGCCGTCTCGTGGACGCGCAGGTCGAGAACGACCACGAGAGACCCTGAACCGTCGGGTGCCGGCAGTGGAGCGGTCTCCCAACCCCGAGCGGTGAGGCGCAGCGCTGCGTGCTGCAGCTGGTGCTCCGGTGGCGCCAGCCGCACCGCCAGTTTGCCGAGCACCTGGCAGTGAGCGTGCAGGGTGTCACAGGTCTCCTGCCCTCGATCGTAGGAAATCGCCGGCCAATTCGGCACGGGAGCACGGTAGCGAAGATGGCACCCTGGCCGCTGGCGACGACGAGGCTTCGACCGGTAGTCGCAGCCGAGTGGCAAGGTGAGTCCGTGGCTGACGGCGAACCATCAGCCACGTCGACCATGCGCTGGTGCCGAATGCCGGGCACTTCACACAGGAGGAAGCGCCCGAGGACACGCGGCACCTGATCGCCGAGTTCTCCGGCATCTGACCGGCAAGCCCGTTCCGATCCGGCCGGATGGCTGCGGCGGGTACCCTCCATCGCTGCGCAAGTGTGGATGAGGGTGCTCGACGAGCCCCTCGACGAGACCCGCCCGGGGGTCTGACCAGGCCGTCCCCCCGTGCGGCCGGTCACCCGATTGGGACGGGGGCGTCCGGCATGGCACCATCGCGAGGTGCGGGTCCATCGCAGTTTCGCCTTCGTCGACGTGTCGGGTTTCACGGCGCTGACCGAGCTCGAGGGGGACGAACGCGCCGTCGACGTGCTGACCGCGTTCCGAGTGCTGCTGCGTGACATCTGCTCGCGCCGGGGTGTCCGGATCGCCAAGTGGCTCGGCGACGGCGTCATGCTGGTCTGCGTCCAGACCCGTCCGCTGCTCGAAGCGGTGCTCGAGCTGCACTATGTCGTCGGTGTGGTCTCGGGCCCGGTCGAGACCGTGTCCATCCGCTCGGGCGTGAACGCGGGCGAGGTGATCCTGATGGAGGGCGACGACTACATCGGGCACTGCGTCAACGTGGCGGCGCGGCTGTGCGACCTGGCTCCCGCCGGCGAGGCGTTGGCCGCGCCCGCGGTCATGGAGCACCTGCCCAGCTGGGGGCTCTCGGTGTCGGAGTCCCACATCTCGCTGCGCGGCGTCGAGCGGCCGGTGCCGGCCTCGAGCATCCGACTGGCCCACGACGGCCCCGACGCCACCCTCGACCCCATCTGCGGCCTGCCGCTGACCCACGACACGGCGGAGGAGATCGCCCACGATGTCCGGGGCTCGGTGGTCCTGTTCTGCTCACCGGGCTGCGTCGACACCTGGCGTCGGCGGCCCCCTCGCACCTCAGACTGAGGGCGGCGTCCGGGCACCCAACCGGGGGCGTTCCCCTCGCCCATTTGCCCTCAATCCGGCTTGCGCTCCTGCCGATACCCGGAGTGCGAGACGGGAGAATCAAAACCCGGGATGCGCCAACCCTCAGCCCACGACACCTCGACCAACCTGGCCAGCTTCTGGCGGAGCTACGTCCAGATCGGCGTCCTCACCTACAGCATGGGGGCCTTCGCAGTCGTCATCTACGCGCTGGCCACGCCGGGCCCGCACCGCGGGGACCTGGTCGTCATCGGAAGCCTCAGCCTGGCCGCCTCGGTCGGGCCCTTCCGCTGGCTGGGGCTACGGCTGGTGGGGACCCGCTGGTCGAAGGTGTTCTTCACCTCCTGGGCCGCATCCACCTTCGTCTTCGTCGCCTGGGGCGCCGTCCTCGACGGCGGTGTCCGCAGCCCGATCTCCTATTTCCTCGTCCTCCCGATGCTCTTCGCCGGCCTGGCGTACTCGGCGGGGACCGTGTCCCTCCTCGGCGCTTTCGGGGTGGCGACGACCCTCGTCGTCGGCATCCTGACGCCGAACCCCAGCTGGCCCACCACGGCGTTCCTGGCGGTGTCGATGGTCATCGCCGGCCTGATCACCGCGGCGGCGGCCCGCAACCGCGACCGGCTGATGTCCCATCTGATGGACGCCGCCAGCCTGGACGCGCTCACCGGATGCCTCAGCCGGGGGGCGTTCCAGGAGCGCCTGGACCACGAATCGAAGCTGGCCCGGCGGCACCGGGCGACGTTCAGCCTCATTGTGGCGGACCTGGACAACCTCAAGACCCTCAACGACTCCGGTGGCCATCATTCCGGTGACCGGGCCCTGCGCTCCCTGGCCACCGTGCTGTCGCAGGCGGCCCGGGGGACCGATGTCGTCGGGCGGCTCGGCGGTGACGAATTCGCCATGCTGCTCCACGAGGCCGACCAGGACGCCGCGCTGGAAGTGGCGATGAGGCTGAAGGACGCCATGCAGGCGGCCAACGGATCGGACCTCGTGACGGCCAGCCTGGGCGTCAGCACCTGGCAGGGGATCGCCGATCGGCCCGAGGACCTGCTGCGGCGGGCCGACGAGGCGCTCTACATCGCCAAACGGGCCGGCCGAAACCGCTGCGCGCAGTGGGAGCCCCCGGCGTCGGAGGCCCAGGCGGGGCTCCATTGGCTGGCCCGGCGCCCCCGTCGGGCCGTGGCGTCGAGCGGGGGCTGAGCCGCACTCGTCACGCTTCCGCCTGGCCGAACCCCGCCCGGACCGAGGCCGACGTCGCGTCGTCGATCAGCGGGTGCGCGTAGACGTCGAGCAACGCCAGCGCCATCATGCGATCACCCTCGGGCTCGAACATGTCCGTGCCGAGCGCGCGGGACACGTGCTCGTGGAGGAGCGGGATGCCGACCGCCATGGCCGTCACCAGGGCGGCCCGGATCCTGCGGTCGACGGCGGGCGGCTCGGCCCGGCGGTCGTCGGCGCGCGCGAGCCACAGCTCGGTCATGGCCACCATTTCGTCGAAGATCGGTCCCGCCGTGGCGGACCCGTCGGCCAGCGAGCGGGCGACGTAGTGCCCGAACCGCTTCGACGCCTCCCGGGCCTGCGCCGTGCCGCCGGGGTCCACGAGGAGCTGCGCGTTGAGCCGGCGCAGCGCCTCGAACACGTAGTCGTCACAGGCCGCCCGCAGCGCCTCCTTCGAGCCGTAGTGGTGTCGGAGCAGGCCCGGAGAGACCCCGGCCGTCCGGGCGATCCCCCTGATCGTCGCGCGCTCGTACCCGTCCTCGGCGAAGTGCGTGAGCGCCGCCTCGCGAATGCGGGCGCGGGCCGTCAGGTCGTCGAAGTCGACGGGTGGCTCGAGGCGGCCCTGGGTCGTCATTCCCCTTGCAGGTCCCGCCTGCCGAGGGCCAGCCCGCCGACGAGCGCGCCCGCCACCCCGATGCCGGTCATGATCCCGTTCGCCTCCCAGTCCGGTGGCACGGCAGGAGCCGAGGCCATGTGGTGGAAGACCGGGGTGTCGAGGACCCAGTGGTTGGTGGCCCCGATGCCACCGACGATGACGACGAGGAACGACCAGCCCACCAGGCCGTAGACCACCACCGAGGTGGCCCGGGGCCGTAGCCCGAACGCCAGGACCCCGAGACCCAGGATGGTGATCGCCGGCGCGACGAGGTTCACGCCCGCCCCGAGGAGTGTCGTGAAGCCCACGCCCGAGTGCTGGCTGGCGGCGCCCAGCCAGGCGAAGACCCCCGCCCCGATGCCGCTGACGAGGAGCACCACCACCGCGACGGCGAGCCGTCCCGACAGCCACGACGTGCGGGAGACCGGTCGGACCAGCAGGTGGTCGAGCCTGCCCCCGGACTCCTCCCCGCGGGCCGCGGTGACCTGCCCGGCGGCGACGAGGGCGATCAGGACCGCCAGCACCAGGAAGCCCACGCCCAGCACCGCATCGGCACCGGTCCCGGGCGCGCCGAGCTTGGAGAACACCTCCTTGACCGATGATCCCGAGATGGTCGACCCGGCGGACTTGGCGATGAGCCCGTAGAGCAGCGCGGCGGCGGCGATCGCCACCCACCAGCCGATGACGGTGGCGCGCAGCAGGCGGATCGTCAGGCCCGTGGGCCCGAACAGCAACGCGAGATGCGGCCGGGCCCGCGACCGGTCCGGGAGGATGCTCGCGCCCGCGTCCCGCGTGCCGGCGAGGTGGGCGGCCGTCGCGGCGAGCGCGGCCGTCAGGGCGAGGATGGGCAGGAACGCCAGCGGCTGGGGGGCGGTGATCGGCCGCAGCTCCTCGACCCACCCGAGGGGGGAGGTCCAGATCAGCCAGTGCAGGCCGACACCGGCGTCGGCGACCATCCGCAGCGCGTAGCTCACGCCGAGGACCACGGCGGCGTAGGAGGCGGCCTGACGCCGGGTCGCCGCCAGCTGGCTGGTCAGGGCCCCGACCCCCAGGAACACGACCGCCGCCGCCACCACCGACAGGGCCAGGTAGAGCGACGCCCCCGCCCCGATGTCCACCTTGGAGCCTCGCCCGGAGAGCACGGTGATGACCGCGGTGACGTACCACAGCGTGACGGCGCCGGCGCCGAGCCCGCCGAGAGCCTGCGCGGTGGCACGCCGGCGCGTGGTCCGGCCGGTGAGCAGCAGCTCCCAGCGGCCGTTGTCCTCCTCCCCCCGCAGCAGCCTGGTGCTGGTCAGGAGGCCCCACACCGCGCCCAGGATCATCAGGGTCATGGAGATCTTGAAGACCGTGAAGCCGCCCACCGTCTGGAGCTGCGGGGCCGGCCCGAACAGCGCGCTCGTGGCCTTGTTGGTGCCGTAGGCGGCGGCCAGGGCATCGCGCTGCGCCTGCGTCTTGTAGATCGTCGTGTAGCTGACCTCCGACGAGGCGACGGCGATCCCGAAGATCAGGCCCCACAGGGCCCCCGAGCGGGTGGCCTTGCGGATGCTCAGGCGCGCGACGACGGTGCCGGGGCAGCGCTCCGCCCGCATTGGCGAAACGGGGGCGGCCACCGCGAGCTCAGGGTGCATGGCCGTCCTCGCCGTACTGGGCCAGGAACAGCTCCTCGAGCGAGGGCTCCCGGCTCACGAGCTCGGTGACGCCGGCGTCGGCCAGGACCCGCAGGAGGGGCTGAATGGGGCCACGGACCTGGCAGCGGACCACGCGGCCGTTCGTCTGCACCGAGCTCACCCCCGGCACGCCGGAGAGGTCGGGGATGGTGCCGTCGAAGGTCGCCTCGACGCTCAGCGCGCTGAGGTGGCGCATGTCGGCCAGGGTGCCGATCTCCACCAGGCTGCCCTCGCGCAGTATGCCCACCCGGTCGCAGAGCGCCTCGACCTCGCTCAAGATGTGCGACGAGAGGAACACGGTCTGGCCACGCTCGCGGGCCTCGCCGATGCAATGGCGGAAGGCCTGCTCCATCAGCGGGTCGAGGCCGCTGGTCG
>PMPX01000135.1 GCA_003169235.1 Acidimicrobiaceae bacterium
TGAGCAGCCGGACACCGATCTCCGCGGTCTGCGCGGTGCCCACGGTGTCGTAGACGACGTCGAAGCCGCCGGGGTGGGCCATGGGCAGCGCCTCGCCGCCGAACTTCTGGAGCACGCCGCCGGACCACGCCGCCGCCTCCTCGAGCAGCTGCTCGACCGGGAACGGGTCGACGACGGTCGCCCCCAGGCGGCGGGCCAGCGCGGCCTGGGCCGGGAAGCGGGCCACCACCATGACCTCGACGTCGGGGTAGAGGGCGCGGACGATGGCGGCGGCGCAGCTCCCGAGCGCGCCACCGCCGTAGATGAGCACCTTGCCCCCGGGCGGTGGCGGGTGCCTCGTGACCGAGTGCAGCGAGACCGCGAAGGGGTCGCCGATCACTGCCACCTCGTCACTCAGGCTGTCGGGCACCGGGATCAGCATGGACTCGTGGGCGGGGAGGTAGGGGGCGAAGCCACCGGGCGCGTCCCTCGACGTCCCCGTGTGGATCCCGGCTGCGATCGGGCCCTGCGTGAAGTGCCAGCACAGGCTGTAGTCGCCGTCCTGGCACGAGGGGCACGGAGGGTCGATGCCCCGCGGCCCGCACGACAGCCAGGGGTTGAGGACCACGCGCTGGCCGACCTCGAGCGTGGTCACGGCGGGCCCGACTTCGACGACGTCGGCCACCACCTCGTGGCCGAACACCGTGGGGAAGGAGAAGTACCCGTTCAGCGCGCTGTCGCCGAAGTCGTCGCCGAAGTCCATGAAGACCATCTTGGCGTCGGACCCACAGATGCCGGTCAGGCGCGTCTTGACGACCGCCCAGTCGTCACGGACGATCCCCGGTCGCTCCAGCTCCTTCATGACCATCGGGACGCGGGAGAGTCCGACCATGAGCTCGTTCGACTCGTCGGGTGGTGTCCAGGGCTCGGGCCGGACGCCGTAGAGGAGGCCTTGCATTCCGTTTCTCTCCTTAGCCCGGGAGGCACAGGGCCGAGAGCGCCTGCACGACACCGTTGTTGTTGTCGTTGTTGCTGTTGGCGGCCACCGCGAAGACGACGACCAGCAGCGCGACCACGGCGAACCCGACGATGATGCCTGCCAGGGCGAGACCCTCGCCACCCTGCCCGCCCTGGGACTGGCGGATCTGCCCCCGGGCCACGAACCCGAAGATGATGCCCAGCACGGCCGGGATGCCGATGAAGAAGATGCCGGCGCACGAGCAGACGAGCGAGGCGATGGCGAGCCCGTTGGTCTTGCGTCCGGGTTGGGCTCCGTACGGCATCGGTTGGCCGTAGCCGGAGGGTTGGTACGGGGTACCGGCGTACGTGGGTGGCTGCGCCGGGTAGGACGGCAGGCCCGACTGCGGAGTCCCGGCGCCAGGTCCGGGTCCGGAACCGGGTGGCCCGGTCCACAACTCGGGCGGGTACCACTTGCCGTCAGATGCAAGCCACCATCCGGGACCCTGTGAGGTGTCGCTCATGCCGCCTGGAGCATAGGAGGCATGCCACAGGCGCGCGGTGATTCAGACGACGTAGGGGCAGTGCCGGCACCCGGTTCCGCAGCACGAGCCACGTCGGGCGAGGTAGCCGGCCGTGAACACCGTGAGCCCCGAGGTCGGGTCGACGTAGGTGTCGGCACCGGCACGCAGTGCGTCGCCGTGGGCGCGGAGGATCTGCTCGTAGGCCGGATCGTCCGGTGACAGCCGCTCAGGGTGCGGTGAGGAGAGCGGTCTGTCGGCGAGCGGCTCAGGCAACGGGGCGCCCGGTGCTGGCTCAGCTCGGGGCTCGGCTCGCTCAGGCGAACCGACGCGTGTCGCCCGGTCCCGCTGGTGCACGGNNCACCGGGCCGACCGCGTTACCTCTTTGCAGTCCGCTTGGCCGGGGCCCGGCGGGCGGTGGTGGCCTTCTTGGCCGGAGCCTTGCGCGCTGCGGTGGCCTTCTTGGCCGGGGCCTTGCGGGCCGCGGTGACCTTCTTGGCGGGGGCCTTGGCGGCCGCGGGGGCAGCCGACTTGCCGGCGGCGGCAACGGCGGCGTCCACCGTCGGGTAGGCGCCCTTCACGAGCTTCGGTGCCTTCGAGGGGGCCAGCACCGCGTCCTTGAACGCCTTCACCGGGGTGATGCGTGCCTTCTTGGACGCCTTGATGCGGATCGCCTCGCCCGTCGCCGGGTTCCGGCCCATGCGGGCCGGGCGATCGACCTTGACGAACTTCGCGAAGCCGGGGATCGAGACCGGCTCCACACCCTTGGCCACGACAGCCGTCACGACTTCGGTGAAGCCATCAAGGACGGAGATCACGGTCTTCAGCTCGACATCGGACTGGACTGCGACTGCTTTTGCTAGTTCTCGCTTGTTCATGGCGCCCATTGTGGCCGAAGCACACCCCGTGATGCACATCTTTCGGGCCACTTTCGCCATTTTCTGCGGTTCACGTCACCTGTACCCGCCTGATCGACGGTCTGAGAAGCGGTCGGGATGACCACGTCAGGGAGCCGCGATGGAGCCGGATCACCTCGATCCCCGTCTTTTCCGACGCTGCCAGAGTGCTCCTGACGGCCGCTCAGGGCCGCAGCTGACCCCAGTAGGGACGGTCGCTCGCGCTCTTCTCGAGCAGGATGATGACCGTGCCCCACGGGTCGTGGCACCACGTCGTCTTGAGCCCCGCCACGTCGGCGATCCCGGTCGTGAGGAACTCGACGCCCCGGGACTCGAGCTCCTCGCGTGTCGAGTGCAGGTCGTCGCAGAGCAGCCCGATGTGGGTGATGCCGATCCGCGTGACGGAGGGCCGGCCGGGTCCGGCGGGCTCCACGTCGGCCGCCGGGTACTCGATCAACTCGATGACGCGGTCGCCCCTCTCGAAGCCCACGATGGCGGCCGTCACGACGACGGGTGACGGGAGGAGCTCGCCCATGTCCCGCTCAATCTGGGGACCTTCCATCCGGTAGGGAGGTGACAGGACCCGGAGCCCGAGGACGTCGGAGTACCAGCGGACCGCTGCCGCCACGTCGGGGACGCAGACGGCCGTGTGTGCGAATCCGGTCAACACCCGGGTCAGCGTAGGTCGCCGACGCTCCCGGACATCGGTCCGGGAGCGGGCCCTAACTCCAGCGGGCGATCTCGTGCTGGAGACGCTTGTTCCAGACGCGGGCGTGGAAGTTGAACCGGCGCTCGGCCTTGCGCAGCACGATGATGCCGACGAACACCAGGGGGGCGAAGAACGCCGCCAGGGCGCTCACCGCGATGATCCGCAACCTGCTCTCCATGCCCCCGGTCCTCCCCATCCCCTCGGTCATACTCAGAGGTTATCCGTGCGCAGTAGGGCCAATTGGCACTAGGCATTTGGGGATGGGAGTGGGGAAATGACAGACATGGACTCCGGCGAGACCCCTGAAGGGACGGTCGCGGCCGCACCCCCCGGCGAGGGGAAAGCGCAGGCGAAGGTCAAGAAGTCGCCTCGGGCGCGCCGGACGAGGGGGATCACCGCATGGGTGCTGATCGTGCTGGCCTCGCTGCTGATCCCCATCTCGGTGATCTCGGTCTGGGCGATCCGCACGGTGACGAACACGGACCAGTACGTCGCCACCATGGCGCCGCTGGCGCGCAACCAGGTGATCGTGGACCACCTGGCGCAGAAGGCCACCGACGAACTCTTCTCGACCGGGATCGTGAAGAACAAGGTGGAGGCCGCGCTGCCCAAAGCGGCGAAGCCGATCGTCACGCCGGTCGTCAACGAGGTCAAGACCTACGTGTACGGGCTGGCCGTCAAGGTCTTCGAGAGCCCCAAGTTCGGTCAGCTCTGGGACTACCTGAATCGCCACACCCATGACGCCGTGGTGGACGTCCTCACGGGCAAGCAGTCGAAGCTCACCCAGCGGATTGAGAAGGGCGGGGGGATCGTCATCAACGTCACCCCGCAGCTCAACGACCTGATCAGTCAGGCCAATGCGCACGGCATCACCCTCTTCAACCCGCTCAAGGCGGTGTTGGCCACAGGCAACAGCCTGGGCGTCACCGTCGTCTCGAAGTCGCAGGTGTCGAAATTCACGACTCTCTTCAACCTGGTCGTGACGGCCAAATGGGCCATCCCCGTGGTGGCGCTGGTGCTGGCAGCGCTCGGCATCATCATCGGAGTCGACCACCGCAAGACGCTGCTCCGGATGGCGATCGGGGTGGCGCTGGTCACCATGCTGTTATTGGCCGGCCTCTCCCTGGGCCGCATCACGTTCATCAACCAGGCCGGGCACTCCTTCAACCGGGACGTGGCGGCCTCGGTGTGGGACACCGTGCTCCGCTTCCTCAAGGCCGACCTGCGCTGGATGCTGCTCGCCGCCGTCCTCGTCGCCCTGGGTTCGTGGCTGGCCGGACCGGCTCGCTACGCACGGTGGATCCGCTCGACCTGCGCCAAGGGTGGCCGCTGGGTGGCCGCCCAGGCGCACGAGCTGTCGGGTGACGCCGGGCGGGCCGCCGCCGGTTCGGAACGCACCCGTCGTACCGGCGGGTGGATCGTGGAGCACCTGAACGGCCTGCGCATCGTGGGTGTGGTCGTGGCGGCGCTGTTCCTCGTCTTCGGAGGCAACCTCACGGGGTGGAGCCTCCTGATCATCCTCATCGTGTTGGCGGTGTACCTCGGGCTTCTGCAGCTGGTCGCCGCGTGGGCCCGCAAGATCTCCGGTTCCGCCACCAGCTCGGGCACGGCGGGCACGGCGTAGGGAGGCGGATCGGCCTCGGCCAGGCTGCATCCCTGGCAGAGGGCAATTTCGACGGTGCCTGGTGGGGGTGCACCCGCCCACCGTCGCCGGTCACCGGGGCGTAGGGTGGGGCCGATCACTCGAGCGCTCGGCGAATTCGGCGAGCACGGGGGTCGATGGGGGGGCCCCACGGACGCGGGCGCAGCCGGAGACAGGGGTACCGCCATGATGGAGTCACCCGAGACGGAGCACGCGGGAGCCAGCGCGTCCGGATCGCCGGCGCAGCGCAGGATGCACCGTGCCCGCATCGTCCAGATTGTGCTCGGGTGCATCTGGATCGTCGATGCCGTCCTGCAGTTCCAGCCGCGCATGTTCGGGCAGGGGCCCGTCACCGACATGCTCCTGCCGGCGGCACAGGGCCAGCCGGCCCCGGTGGCGTGGTCGATCACCCAACTCGCCCACTTCGTCCGTCCGGACGTCGGCGTCTGGAACTTCTTCTTCGGCGCCATTCAGCTGTGCATCGGCGTCGGCATGCTGTTCCGTCGGACGGTGAAGCCGGCCATCGTCGCCATGGCCGTGTGGGCCTTCGGCGTCTGGTGGTTCGGCGAGGGCTTCGGCATGCTGCTCACCGGCACGGCGTCCCCGTTGACCGGTGCGCCGGGTGCCGTCATCCTGTACCCGTTGATCGGGCTGCTGGTCTGGCCGAGCGACGCACCGGCGCGCGACGTCGAGCCCGGGATCCCGTCCTCGGCGGCCGCCACGGGACCACTCGGTGCTGGTGCGCCCCTCGTCGCCTGGTCGGCCTTCTGGGCGCTCTCGGCGGTGCTCTGGCTCTTCCCGGCCAACCGGGCCGGTGGGTCGATCAACTCGACGCTGGTCACCGCGTCGAGCGGGCAGCCATCGTGGTACGCGCATGTCGAGACCTCGCTGGCGAACGCGCTGCCGCACAGTGGCTCGGCTCTCCCGTGGGTGCTCGCCATGGTGTCGTTGGCGGTCGCCGTGGGACCGTGGCTGAGCCGCCGCGTCCTGCCGTTCCTCGTCGTCGGCGTCGCGCTCCAAGCGGTGTACTGGGTCACCGGGATGGCGCTCGGGGGGGTCCTGACCGGCATGGGCACGGACCCGAACATGGCGCCCCTGATCGCCTTGCTGGCCTTCGCCATGGTGCCGACACTGCACGCCGTGCCGGCCACCTCACCCGGCCGGTTGCTGATCGGCCGCCACCCCGTGGCGGGGGCCGCGACCTCGGCGGCGGCGCGCGCCGTCCTGGTCCTGAGCGCGACCTACCCGATCGCGTCCGCCGGTGCATCGGCGTCGCCGCCGGCCGCGTCCCACCCGGCCTCGGCACGGTCGGCCATGGCCGGCATGGCGATGGGCGGGACCTCGTCGAGCGGGTCGGCGCATTCGAAGCGCACGGAGCTCGCGATGCCCGGGATGGGCGGGCAGGCGGATCCGAGCTGGCACTACACGGGCCCGCCGCTCCCCGCCCAGGAGCAGGCGGTGCTGACGACCGTGTTCGCGGAGACCGAGAAGGGCCACGCCATGCAGACCCCGAGCTGCACCACACAGCCGACGGGGGCCCAGATGGAGGCCGCCATGCAGTTGGTGCAGACGACCAGCTCGGCAGTCGCCAAGTACAAGGACCTCAGCGCGGCCACCGCGGACGGCTACATCCCGATCACCGACACCCGGTACCCCGTCGTCCACTACTTGAAGTTCACCTACATGCAGGGCAAGTACGTGCTCGATCCCAACCACGTCCAGTNNTCCGGCGAGAACCCATTGCTGACCCCCGAGATGCTGCACGTGTGGCAGGTGCCGGTCCCGGGAGGTCCACTCACCATGGACCCGACCGATCAGCAGGTGGTCGAGGCGGCCGTCATGGCCCAGCAGGCCGGCCAGGCACCGGTGACTCCGGGTGCGCAGGTCCCCGCCGTCACGGGTGCCTTCGGGACCTAGGCACGGATTCCGGGCGGAAGTGACCTTCGTCTCTAGTTCGGGCTCACCACCGGCCCCAGACTGTGAAGCACGGACGTCGGCTCGCCGTGAGGCGGCTGCCGGTCAGCCTTGGCCGGCGGAAGCCACAGACAAGGGATGGTCGAGATGGCAATGATGACAGTGGTCGCAGGGTCGGTCGGGCTGCTCGCCGCCGGCTTCGTGGGCCGGTACGCCATCTGGCGCCATCGAGCGGCGTCCTCCCTTCAGCGGGCACCGGTGCGGGCCGACCGCCCGGTCCACGTCGTGCGCGAACGTGAATCGGGCGACGGTCTCGCGTAGAGGCTGCGCACACCCGCATTTCCGCACACACCGGCGCGCCACTCCTCGTCCGAGTCATCGACGCGACGGAGCGCGTGACGCGCCGCCATCGCGGCGATCGCCAACAGCTCTTCGTCGCGACGGTCGCGCTCACCTTGGCGACGGACGGAGCCCGGCCCGCGCCCGAGTGCCGGGGAGGGGGCGTTCCGTCGGCGTTCCCCTCGGGGACCTTTGCCCCTACTGGTCGCCTCGGTGACGCTGCACAATTGTCGGGTGGTTGAACTTCGCCCCCGGAGGTAGGGCGCAGGCGCGGCGTGAGGAGAGGTCGATGCGCAAGAGTGAGCAGCAGTCGGGCAGCAGCATCCTGGCAACGGAGTGCGGGGCGTTCCTGGACGGCACCCTGGCCGAGTACTGGGACGAACGGGGTGTGGACGTCCCGATCTGGGCCTGGACGAATCTGTTGGCTCACGGCAGCGAGGAGCTGATCAGTGAGAGCATCACCGGCCCCGCCCGGCCCCGCCGCGCTGCTCGCAACTGGCGGATCGCCCGTTCCTACCTGGCCCAACGGATGATGGAGCTCTCGGACGCGCGGTGCACGCTGTCCGATCTGCAGTGGAACGTGCTGATCCCGCTCGAACTGGAGATGGCCGACCGGCCCGAGTTGGAGCGCATGACACCCACCCAGTGGGTGGAGATCGTGGACAGGGCGATCCGCAACGAGCACTCGGCTTTGGAGCAGTGACGGCGGACGAGTCCGCCGGACGTCACGTCGTGAGGTCCCGACCCTCCGCGAGCAGGTGAGGTCGAGCCCGATCAGGTGAGCCCGGGCGACGGAGCGCTGCGATCCACCCAGCGCTCCACCGTTCGCGCCAGGGCGGGGAGGGGGAGGATCCCGGCCCGGAGCACGAGGTCGTGGAACTCCCTCAGGTCGAAGCGAGCTCCGAGCGCCTCCGCGGCCGCCGAACGGAGACGGACGATCTCACGACGTCCCACCATGTAGGCGAGCGCCTGTCCGGGGTACGAGATGTACCGGTCGACCTCGGACTCGACCTCAATGCGGGGCATCGGCGTGTGCTCGGCCAACCAGTCGACGGCCCGTTGGCGCGACCAACCCATCGCGTGCAGGCCCGTGTCGACGACCAGGCGCCCGGCGCGCCACGAGTCGGCGGCAAAGAGACCCATGCGGGCCAGATCGTCGCTGTAGAGCCCCATCTCGTCGGCGAGACGCTCGCTGTAGAGGCCCCATCCCTCTGCGCACGCAGTGTCGTGGAGCACCCGTCGCGCCGCGGGAAGCTCCTGGGACTCCAAGGCGATGGTGAGCTGGAAGTGGTGCCCCGGCACGGCCTCGTGGAACGCGATGTCCTCGGCGGCGTAGCGGTGCCGCTCCTCTGGATTCGAGGTGTTGAGGAAGTAGGTCCCCGAGCGCGACCCGTCGATCGCACCGGGCATGTAATAGGCGGCGGCCGTGCCGGCCTCCTCCGACTCGGCCACCGCCTCGACGGTGCACGGCTCGTCCGGCACGGTGGCGAACCATCTGGGGGCTGCGGACTCCGCGGCGGCGACGGCACGTCTGGCGTGATCGAGCATCTCCTGGCGGCTCTGGTAACGCAGCGCCGGGTCGTTCGACAGGCGATCGAAGATCTCCGCCATGTCGGTCGTGCCCCACAGGCGCGAGCCCGTCTCGGCGAACTCCTCGCGCACCTGCTCGACGATCTCCAGACCCATCGCGTGCAACTCGTCGGGGGAGTAGGTCGTCGAGGTGTGGAGCCGGGCCAGGGCCAGGTACATGGCGTCGCCCCCGGGGAGGAAGGAGATGCCGGGGTGGTCGTCGTCACGGGCCGACGGCAGCACCTCGTCCCGCAGCACCTCCCTGTAGGTCGTCAGGGCGGGGCGGACACAGCGCTCCACGGCGGCCGAGACCGCATCGGGGAAGCCGTCGTCCTTCACGTCGGTCCTGGCGAGGGCACCGACGGTCGGATCGTCGATCATGAGATTCAGCTGCACGAGCGCGGCCTGCACCAGCCGGCTGACGGCCGTCCGGCCGGCTGCGGTGCCCTCCTTGTGCCGCTGGGCCGCGGTGGCCAGCATGTCGGGCAGTGCATGCAGGCGGGTGAGGTAGCCGGCGCGCCGCTCGGCGGTGTCGAGCGGCACCTTCGGCAGCATCGTCAACACATTGCAGACCGGTGCTGCGAACGTGTCGCTGATGGTGAACTCTATGGCGGGCACTGTCGCGGCGTCGGCCATCTCACCGGCCAGGCACCGGACGAAGTCGAGCGTTTGGACCTCGGACTCGCCGAGGCCCTCGTCCGACATCTCCTCCGCCCGGGCGGCGACGGACGCGAGCCTGTCGGCCCGGTCGCGCTCGGCCGCCTCGCTGAAGTCGGGGAGGAGCTCGTCGTAGCCGGCAAGGCCATAGAGCGATCCGCTCAGCGGGTCCTCGTCGAGGACGGTCGTGAGCAACTCGGCAGCGAGGGCGTCGGCAGACATCGCCGGAGGCTACCGCGGGCAACGGGTGCAAGCGCCTTGCCCGCTTGACGGCCGGCTGACGCGGGCCCCGCCGGTCAGGCCGCGTTCGGAGTGCCGTTCTTCATGGTGCAGCAGATCGGTGAACGCGTGGAGTTGAGGACGGACGTGCGGCCGTGCATCGTGTGACACATCCCGATCAAAAGGATCACAGGAGACCGCGACGACCGCGACACGTGCTCCCGTCGTCCCTCCGACAACGTGGGTCCCGCGCACGGTGCTGCTCGTATTCGAAACCGAGATGACCGCCGCCTCGGACTCCCTGTGGGCGCCCGGATCGACTCGGCGCGCCGTATTCGATCCGCGATTTCAGGACGAGGATCGGTTCCGCAACTGGCATGACAACGGTCCGATCGCGTGACTCCGGGGCACCGGCTTCCGTTGGGCGCATGCCTGCGGAGCCGGGTTTGGGACTTTCGGCCCTATTCCAAAGTCGGCGGTACTTCGACAATCGCCAAAGGGTCGGGGGAGAAAAGGGGGGGGCGCTGTGTTGGCCCACGAAGTTGTCGGAGCAGGTCCTTGTGCATCCCGATTGAGGAGTTCCGGCGCAGTAGGTCGCCGATCGGCTCCGTCGACATTGACTCGGAAAGCGCACCTCGTACTCGCTGGCGTACTCGCAATCCTCTCGACCTTGGCGTGGCTTGCGGTTGCCACCCCCCAGAGTGGTGCTGCCTCTCCCTCTGCCATCGACACGGCACCGGCCATCAACCAGTGCAACCAGCCGGACTTTCCGATCACAGCCGATCACCAGGTGACGTGCACCGTCACTGTCGTGAACACCACCTCTTCCACGGGCGCGACCAGTTCCACTGTCACCACGAGCGCATGCTTGGCGGCCGCGGGAGTCGTGTTCCCTTCGTGCCCACTGAATTCCGGGCCGATCACCAGCAGCACCTCGTCGAACCAACTCGTCGCCTCGGTCACCCAGTGCAACGGGATCGTGACCGCCGGAGGTAGCAATGTGTACTGCAATGTCAACGTGACAAACAATGTCCCTGCCGGTACCGCGACAGCGGACGTCACGGTGAACCAATGCATTGGATCCGCCACTGGCGGAGGCAGCACTCAAGGGTGCGCGCCCAGCGGCAGTACGACCAGTGCCACAGTCACGCAATGCAACGGTTCGGCAACCGGGGGAGGAACATACGACGGAGAGCTGACGGTCGGTTGCACGGTCACGGGTGCGGTGACGGCTCTGCCGGTGACCGTCAACCAATGCAATGGAACCGCCACCGGCGGGGGTAGCGCGGTGACGTGCGCGACCACGGTCACGAACAACTTCATTGCCGCGGCCGCGCCGACGACCACGACGACGGCGGCATCATCGACCACCTCGACGACCGCACCGTCGGGATCGGCATCGGGCACGGGATCGGGATCGGGCACGGGATCGGGCACCGGATCAGGAGCAGGGTCGGTCACGACGACGTCGATTGCGCCGGTGGCAACGCTCATTCCCCTCGGTGCCCCCCAAACGGGCGCCGGCGGAGCTTCGCGTGCCGATGACACGGCGTTGATCGCTGTCGGGATACTGGCACTGGTCGGAGCCGCAGCGATGGTGGGGTTGGCCGTGCGGCGACCTCGGAAGCTGGCCGGACGAGGCGAGTCCGATGGGGGTGAATGAACCTGTCGGGTTCGCTGGGAACCAGGTGGCGTTGGTGGGTGCTGGCCGGCGTCCTGGTGTTCGTGGGAGCGTGCAGTCTCTGGGTGGGGGTTCGGGGACACCGGGTCTCGCTCGCCCTGCCGACTCGGCCCCACCATGTCGTTTCTACGGTTGGTAGCTCCACAACCGTACCGGCGGCACCCACGGGGGTCGCCCGATCGGCACCGGTGGCGCTCAGCATTCCGGCCATTGGCGTCTCGGTGCTCGTGTCACAACTCGGGCTCAATCCCGACCAGACCGTCCAAGTGCCCACCGACTTCCAAGTGCCGGGTTGGTACCGGTTGGGGCCATCTCCCGGCCAGGTCGGTTCTGCGGTCATCTTGGGACACGTCGACTCCTACCAGGGTCCAGCGGTTTTCTTCAACATACGGCAGCTGGTCGTTGGCGACGCTGTCGATGTGACATTGGCCGACGGCGTGGTCGCGGACTTCGCAGTCACGTCGGTGGCGATGTACCCCAAGGATCAGTTCCCCGCGCAACAGGTGTACGGATCACATGGCTCTATCGGTCTACAGCTCGTCACCTGCGGTGGGACGTTCGACTCCCAGACGGGCCACTACCTTTCGAACATCGTCGCCTACACCTCTCTCGTGAGAACCATCGCGCCCGTTCCTACGGATGCGGCGCGGACGGAAGGGCGCAACTGAGGCAGCCGACGGGCGGACACGGTCGTGTTCGCCGCGCTGCCACCGCAAGAGGAGAGCACGCGTGTGCGGGCTCCGGTCTTTGGCCCACCCGAGATGCGCCCCGCCGGCCGCCGGCCGCCGGCCGCCGGTCGTCGGCCTCGCGGTGCGCAACTACGGCGCTCGCCCGGAAAAGTCCCTAGCATTGCGGCCGTGCCTTCCGAACTGATGCCCGCGGCCGTCTACGTCGGCGACGGCAAGATCGTCGTCGAGGAGGTCCCCCGCCCCGAGCCGGCATCCGGAGAGGTGCTCGTCGAGATCGCCGAGTGCGGGATCTGCGGATCGGATCTGCACATGGTCCTGGAGCGTTACGCCCGGCCGGGAGCCATCCTCGGCCACGAGTGGTCGGGCATCGTGGCGTCGGCGCCGCGTGGCTCGGGTTGGTCTCCGGGCGATCGGGTGGTGGACAATCCGCCGCCCGGGTGTGGTGTGTGCCGGCCCTGTCGGCGGGGGCGCCCCGCAGTGTGCCTCAACCGCGCCCCGGCCAACTTCCTCGGGCATCATGGTGCGTTCTGCCGGTACAAGACGGTCTCGGCCGACAGCCTGATCCGGATCCCCGATTCCCTGCCGACCAGGGTGGCCGCGCTCACCGAACCGACGGCCATCACCCTCCACGCGCTGCAGGTGTCCGGCGTCGGGCCCGACGACAGGGTGCTGGTGACGGGGGCCGGTCCCGTTGGTCTGCTCATCGTCGCCGTGCTGCGCGCACAGGGGATCTCCGACATCACGGTGAGCGAGCCGTCGCCCATCCGGCGCCAGCGGGCACTTGACGTCGGTGCCACCCGGGCGGTGACGCCGGACACGCTGCAGGAGCCGGCGATGACCATGCGCGTGGCGGAGCCCTACACCGTGGTCTTCGAATGCTCGGGCCACGCTAGCGCGATCGAGGCAGCGTTCGGCCAGCTGGACTACGCCGGGACGCTGGTGATCGTCGGGACCGGGTTCGATCCGCCGCGCATCAATCAGAACCGCGTGATCATCTTCGAGCTCGAGATCGTCGGGGCCTACAACTACAACGACGACGGCTTCCAGCCGGCGGTGGATCTGCTCGACAGCGGGACGTTGCCTCTCGAGTCCCTGATCGAACCCAACGACATTCCGCTCAGCGAGGTGATGGACACCATGGAACGGCTCTCTCGGGGCGAGATTCCCGGCAAGGTGATGGTCCGACCAGGCCTGTCGTCATGAGCGGGACGCCGTTTGCTCCCCGTATCAACCATGTGGCGATCAGCGTCGACGCCGACGTTCTGAACGACGAGGGACGGGCCGCGCTCCTCGACTTCTACTCGGAGATCTTCGGATGGACCGAGGGGGACAACAGCACGGAGAAGGGCAATCCCTTGATCCTCTACACCGGGTCGTTAGGCCAGTTCCTCTACCTGCTCCCGGCGAAGGACGAGTTCATGGTCACTCCGAACATGGACCACTTCGGGATGGAGGTGTCCACCAAGGCGGAGTTGGTGGACCTACTGGACCGGGTCAGGGCGTACCAGGGCAAGGACGACCGCGTGCGCCTCACCGACATCGGCTCCATGGTGACCCATTACCAGGACAACGAGTACACGCTGACCAATGCCTACATCTGGTTCCTGATCCCACTCTGGATCGAGCTGCAGCACATCGAGCGACGTACGGCAGGCTGACCGGCGGCCGTCGGGCCATGTCACCCGACGGCCGGAATGAGTCCCTTCTGGCAGACGATCTGGGCCGTGTCTCCTGCACTGCTGCCCGCCAGGGTGGTGACCTGGCTGAATTGCTCCGCAGTCGCTCCCGCGGCCACCGCCAATTGAACGGGGCCATAGTCGCCGAGCTGAGTCGAGCCGTTCAGCACGAGGACCTCACAGGTGACGAGCTGGGGCCGATTGGTCTTGTTGGTCATGCTCCACGTCACCTCGTCCCCGAGCTGGCTCGACGGGTCCACCGAGACGACCTTCGTGCTCACCGCCGGCGCCGACGTGGAGCCGGCCGGTGTGCTCGTCGCACCGTGCGAGCTTGTCGTGCAACCTGCGCATGCACAGACGGCAACGACGACGAGTACCACCCTCCAGGTGTGCACGATCTGGGACGGTAGCAGTCGGAGACTGCGCTCTGAAGGGGTGTGACAAACAGGTGAACCGGGCCGACAAACGGCCCGGAAAGATGGCGACGGCACCGAAATCGGCGGGCGCGACCGGTCACACCTCGCCGGGTCACCAGCTGCTGTCGATGCCCTCCTCGGCCGCATCCGTCATCGCTTGGGGGTCGAACTGCTGGCCCTCGAGGTCGTCCGCACGCTTGAGATCGTCGCCGCCGACGGGAGTCGTCTCGGCGACCCGCTCCATTTCGACCGTGATCGGCTCGTCGGGGGGCGGATCTTGCGACTCGACTCCGGCATCACGAACGAGTGCAGTAGGCGTCCCGTCTGAGATCCATCGGGCCGCATGCCGCCCGTAGGGGTCTCGGTACCAACCTTCTTCGTTCACGGTTCTTCCTTCCGGCAAACGCGGGCGCTCGTGCTCAGATTAACGGAGGCCCGCCATTGGTACCGCCCACGGTCATCGTCGTCTGTCAGGATCCCCGACGAAGAGCACTACGTCGCAACTCGCAGTGGTTCTCCCACATCAACTCCGCCTTCTCCCGGGAGTTGACCGGAGTGTTGATGCCGATGGGCATGGCCGACTTCTCGTTCCGCTCACAGTCTTCGCACACGACCACCCATCGGCGATCAGATTGCTGGACGATCTTCGGGTGATGGACCTTGCGCATCTCTACGACTCCTGCTCGCCGCACGCCTCGCCGAGGCCGAACATACCCATGGCGGACGAGGAGTCTCAAGGCCCACCAAAGTCCCAGGTCGTGCGCGACGATCCCGTGAACTCGCCCCGCGTGTCGCCGGTCCTCCGGCGCCCCCGTACATTGCGGGCCGGCCTTCCACCCTCCGGCCGAACCGACCCGCCGAAGCGAGGTCGTTCGTTCCGACCGGTTCCAGACCTGCGGGACGCGAATCGGCCGGCGCCACCCCGGGGGGGAGGGGGCGCGGGCGCCGGCCGTGTCGCGTGATTCGCACCATAGGTCGGAGATCTGAAGGCCGGCTGTGGGGCGCGTGACGCGGTGGTTTCTTTCAGGAGTTCTTTACGCGAAGCGGCGGAGGTGAGTGGTCCGCCGGGGGGAGGACCGCCCTCGCCCGGGGCGCAGCTAGCCCGATTCCTCCGCCTTCGAGGCGATGATGCGTCCGAGGCGGTCCCTCAGTCCGGCCTCGCCCTGGTCGTCAGTGAACACGTAGCTGCGCTGCCGACGCATTGCGTCGACCACGTGCGCGGCGACCACGTCGGCGGAGATGGTCCCGATGGGGTTCATCGCCGTCTTCACCATTCCCGGCATGACCACGCTCACACCGATCGGCGCCCCGAGCACCTCGAATTCCGCGCGTAGGACGTCCGAAAGCCCGAGCACCCCATGCTTCGCCACGGTGTAGGGGCCGAGCCGGTCCATCGGGAGGACCGCCGCCATGGACGCAGTGTTGACCACGTGGCCTTCTTGCCCGGACGCCAACATCAGGGGGACGAACGAGCGGATGCCATTGACGACGCCCCACAGGTCGATGTCGATCACCCGCTGCCAGTCCTGCAGGGGGAGCTCCCACGAGTACCCCCTCGAGACCACCCCGGCATTGTTCACGGCGACGTTGAGCTGCCCATAGCGGTCGATGGCGGCTCGACCGACCGCGTCGACGGCGTCAGGGTCTGCGACATCGGCAGCGATCGCATGCACGGAGGCGCCTTCACGAGCGAGCCGAGCCGACTGGGTCGCGAGGTTCTCGACGTCGATGTCGGTCATGACGACGCGCATCCCCTCGGCGACGAAAGCTTCCACAATGGCGAGGCCGATGCCGCTCGCGGCCCCGGTCACGACCGCCGTCTTCCCTTCCAGTTGCTCCATCGGCAACGGATGCTACGTGGTCGCCGGAATCCCCGACCGTTCGGAGGACCGTTCGGTGGACGTGTCGGCCAGCAGGCGGTGCGCCCGCTTCACCTTCGGGCACGACGCCACCCGGAGCCCGTCGGCGGCCGCCGCACACACCCGGCAGGTCCAGTCGCCGCCGCCGATCCGCCACAGCATGGAGCCACACGTGGGGCACACCTGCCGGCCTTCGCTGCACTCGGTGCCGGCGTAGCGGCTCGACGACAGCGGGCACCCGCGCCCGTGGCACACGGTCCAGTCCGCATCGGGAACCAGTCCGTCGACCGGGCAGACCACGAGGCACTTCTGACAGTCGTTGCACAGCAACGGTTCGACTTCATAGGCGACCGGGAAGGCGCTGCCCTGACTGACGGCCCCCTGCGGGCATGCCGACTCGCATGCGCCGCAGCCGAGGCACTCTTCGATGTTGATCTCGAGCGCCACGTCAGTTCGCGACGGCCGGGACGGGGGCATCAGCGGAGGCCGCATCGAACACGGCCTGCAGGGTCCCCATGTAGCGGTAGAACTTGTCGCTGCCCATGGCGTCGGACGACCGCACTTGGAAGGGAACGCCGGCGATCGACAGGCCGTTCAGCGAGTGCGCGCTGTCAGCGGGCCCGTTGGCCTCGATCCAGCCGATCATCTCGGTCCAGGCCTCGAGGGAGCCTGAGAACACCACGTCGGGTGCGAAGGCCGCCTCGTCGGTTGGCCCGGTGGCGGTGATGTCGTAGCCGTCGAACTCGAGGCCGAACAGGCGACGGGCGCCGCTGGCACCGACCACCTCCGCGCCGAGGCGGAACTCGGCGATGCCGAGCCGCTCCATGGCCGCCGTGTCGGCCGTCGCCCTGGCCACGAGCTCTTCGAACCACGGGCCGGACGGGAACGGTGCCGCGATGGGTGCCATCAGGCCGCCACCTCCGCCTTCGCCCCCGGTACGCCCTCGATGATGGCGTCGGGGAGATGGAGCCGACCCCGTCGGTCGAGGCCGGCATGGTCACAGCGCTTCAGGTAGTCGCCGATGATCTGGTGGCGGAGGACGTCGCCCGCCTCGGCCCCGAGCGCACAGGCTGCCTCCACGCTCCCGGCGGCCAGGATGGCGGTCGGCTCGACGATCTCCGGCGTGGAGAAGATCATGGCGATCATCTCCTCGCCCCTGTCGAGGTAGTCGTGGAAGTCGGCGGCCATGGACGGGTCCTTCGCCAGGCGGTAGCGGAGGTGCATGGTGCCGTAGGCCACGTGCCGGGCCTCGTCCTGCATGCAGAGCCGGAAGATCTGCTGCTCGACGGGCGACGGGGCCAGGGCGGCACCGGCCCGGAAGAGCGACAGGACGATTCCCTCACCGAGGAGGTGCATGAGCGCCGATCCCTCGTCGTAGGTCTCGGCGTCGAGGATCAGCTGCAGGAACCGTTCGATGACGGCCGTCGCCCGGCCCAGGCCGCCGCCGTTGGCGAGCGCCCGCTTGCGGAAGACCTCGGTGTGCCGGGCCTCGTCCATCACCTGGGTGCAGAGGAACATCTTGGCTTCGACGAAGTCGTGGTTGATCCGCCACAGCCACTTGGCCGGGAAGTCGGCGGCAACCATCTCCACCTCTGACAGCACCGTGGCCAGCTGGCACATGGCGTGCTCCACGTCTGGGTCGAGCGGGACCAGCTCACTCCAGGGGATGTCCCGGGTGGCGCTCCACTGGCGGCTGACCGCCTCTTCGTACAGGTCGAGCACGTTGTCCGACCAGACCTCGGCCTTGTCGTTGACCGTGTACCCCATGTCCGGCACGTCGCTCTCGATGTCGGAGCCTCGGGGTGCCATGGTGCGCCGCGGTGCGTGCTCCGGGATCACGCCGTAGGAGCCGATGGAGATGTCCCGCAGGGTGAGGCCCGTCTTCGAGGGGACCGCGCGGACCCCCCACTCGGAGTCGGTGTTCCGCAGCCACCCCAGATCGAACTCGCCTCGAGCCGAACGCTCCAGATAGCCCAGGTCCAGTCCCAGTGACATGCCGTACCCCCTTGTCTCGCACCGCATCAATGAGACAGTCTGTGTTCTAGTGTCTCAGTGACTCAGGATGGGGAACCCGACAACACGGGACCAGGGGAGAAGGTCCCAAATCTTCGATCCGTCCGGGGATTTCGTTGCTCGTGCGGCTGCGCAGACCGCCGAGCTACCGCGTCGGTGTTGTCGAGCACCCTCAGCTGGCGGTGACGTTGACCTGCCAGCCGATTCCGAACTTGTCGATGAGGCCACCGAAGATGTCACCCCAGAACATCTTCTCCAGCGGGGCCTTCACGGTCCCGCCATCACTCAGACCATCGAAGATCCTGCGCAGGTCGCCCTCGTCGGTCCCGACGATGGTCAGTTCGATCCTGGTCTGGACCTCGTTCGTCGCGTCGGCCCGGTCGCTCGCTCGCAGCGTGAATGTTCCGGTGTCGAGCGCTGCGTTGATGACGAGGTGCTTCTGGTCCTGGGGTGCCGTCGGGTCGACGTCGCCGCGACGGGTGATCGACA